>JALEGE010000165.1 GCA_022760335.1 Hyphomonadaceae bacterium | reverse complement strand
GATATCCAACAGCGTCACAATCAGGCCGCAGATCAGACTGGCCACAACCCAGCCAGCAAAAGAGAAGAGGAGAAAATCCACAATCTGCGCCATGGTGCCGGACATTTTCAACACTTCACCACTCCAGGCGCCAGCATTGTAGATCCCAAGGCCAATACCCGCCACAATGACGGCGATATAGGCCACATAGACCATTGTTCGAAAACTGTTGATGATGAAGAACTTCATTTACGTCACCCTGTGTCCAAATTTCCCGGGATTATTGAAGTTCGAGCGGGACGCAGGACAGCGCCGCCTCGAACATGAACTTACCGAATTCTTCCTGTTGCTCAGTCGAAAGCGTATCAAGGGAATCATCATTGCTCTTTGCGGCCTCAACCAGAGCGTCATAGAGTTTTGGATCCATGTCATCCTTGGCCTTGTCGGCAACGCATTCCCCTGTTTCAGGCTCCATGCCTGCATCGGAAAAAGCCTGGATGATGGCGTCTCGATCCCGATTACCGCCGCACCCTGCCAAGGACAGGGATGCAAAAGCGACCAGAAAAAGTGAACGCAACGCCATGGAATTCTTCCCTTTTCTCCCCGTCATGCGCACATTTTCCATGAAATCCGAAGCGTGGCCAGAGCAAATCACCATTATTCACGCCGCAACAGGCGGTCTATGTTCAGGCGTGACTCAAAAGTCTCAAGGAAAGCCGCCTTTACCGCCAGCCTGTCATAGTCTTCTTTCACCCAGTCCAGAAACGGCTTGGGTGTGGCCTGATTGAACCGGCGATAGGTCTCGAAGAAATAATCCAACATCCCGGTCTTGCCCTGCTTCACATGCAGGTATTTCAGCGAGAGTTGCTCGGTGGCCTCATCGAAAGGCACCTCTTGGCGGAACAGTTTGTAGAACACGCTCATGATGCCCGCCCGGTCCGCACCGGATTTGCAATGCATCAATGCGGGATACTGGATACGCTCAAACAGATCGCGCGCCGCGAAGATGGTCTCCACCGTGGGCGTGTCGCGAGAAAAGACCTGGAAATCGACAAGCTCGATACCGCTTGCCGCGCAGGCCTCCTTCTCCAGAAGGTAATAACCACGCGTGCTGACCCCACGCAGATTGAGGATCGTCTTGATGCCACGCTCGCGCGCATGGGCCTCGATCTGGCGCGGTGACGGCTGGTTGGAGCGCCACATCTCCGGCGAGATTTGATGCAGATTCTGAAACCGAGCACGCAGGAACCCATGATCACTCCAGATCAGTTCACGCCGCGCTCGCGCGCGTCCCTCGGGCGTGGAGAGATCAGCCGCGACGTGCGGTACCTTGCGTTTGCGGAGTTTCACCATGGCGCCGCGATAGTCAGACCGCAGGGCCTTGGCAAGGCATCCAACTCAGAAGCGGCGCGCCAAGGCGACCACGACCCCGGTTTCATCAAATCGCCCACTCAACTCCTCACGCACCGCAAGGGAGAAATCTAACTTGTTCATCCGATAGAGCACACCCGTTTCAATCTTGGTCGAGCGAGCATTCTCGCTGCCGCGTTCCAGCCAGATCTGGTTGGTGAAATAGACATTGCGGGCAATCTCACGCCCCGCACCGATTTCCACCCGGTCGCGCCAGCACTGCTCGCCATGCAGGCGCGTGGCAATATCGGCGAAGGTATACCAGTGCGCCCCCGACCAGCGCCCGCTGGCGCCACTGGTGAGGCGAAACTCCGTGCCAAGTTCATCACAGCCGCGCACACCGCCAATTGCTGCGCCATAAACGGCGCCGCCCTCCACGGAAACATGCACGGTCTCGCGCGACCACAGGGCGCGGCGCAAAGTGGCGCGGTAACCCTCGGCATTGAAGTCTTCAGCATCGGGGAATTGCACTCGCTCGGCCTTGGCCGTCAGCGTCCAGGACCGCGTCAGCCCAATTTCCGAGTACACATCATAGCGCCGCGCCGACAGTCCTTCGACATCTTCAACCGATACCGCGACGCGGCCATAGCCCTCACCAGAGTCGAAAACCCACGGCCCGGCAACAGCCGTACCTTGTCCTGCAGCTAACGCCGCCCAACCCAACCAGATCCCCCGCATCAGGCTAGCCTAGGTTGCAGCTACGGGGAACTCAACACGCTTGTGCTGACCTTGAACAGAAAAGCCTCCGTCATGCAGACGGAGGCTCCTGTGGCTGGATTGCCAGACTATTCCTAGAGGCGGTAGCGGATCTGGTCGGACCAGAAGCGCTCAAGGCGCGAAAGCGACTTGTTCAGTGTATTCAGATCGCTGGAGCGCACGCTTGCGGTCGGCTCCAGCGCGGCGGCCTGCTTGTCGAACATGGCAGACACGCGAGAGCGCACCTTCTTGCCACGCGCGGTGAGCTTGAGATGGATGGTGCGCTTGTCGGCATCGGAGCGACGCTGCTCCAGATAACCACCTTCCTGCAGTTTCTTGACATTGTAGGAAAGGCTGGTGCCGGCAAAAGCGCCGCGGGCGCGCAGGGCCGAAGCCGGCGTTTCCTCATCGCCAATTTCATAAAGCAAGAGAGCCTGGACACCGGTCAACGAGCGCTCGCCGCCCCGTTCCAGGTCATCCTTGACCACATCATGAAGACGACGGTGCGCCTGCTCAAGAAGGGACAGGGATTTCAGAAAGGAATCCGCGACGTTTTCTGCCGGCTCAATGGCCAGCTCGGGTTTGCTTGTCATATCCATCACCACTCAACTTTTGTTGTAGTTTGAATAGATATACGCGCATCCGACTAAGAAATTGATAAGGCTGAGGGCTTGAACAGTCTTAAAGGTTAACAGATCAGCTTATTTCTTCAGAAACTCGCTTGAAAGCGAGTAAAACACAGCTCAATCAAAACTGAGCTCGTATTTACCAAGCGGTTCGAAATACTTCGCGATTTCAGTCTCAGTGACATCCTCCAACCGGGCTGGAGACCAGACGGGAGCGTTGTCCTTCTCAAGGATCACAGCGCGAACGCCTTCCTGAAAATCGTGGCTCTGCACCTTGCGCCAACCAATGCGATACTCCATCGCCATGTTGTCCTGAAATGTTTCTTGACGCGCGCCTTCGCGCACCTGGCGCAGGGCAAGCTTGACGGTTTCGGGCGACTTGGTGGCCAGAGTTGCGAGCTGCGCGCGTGCCCAATCGCTGTCTTCCGCCTCAAGGGCCGTGACAATCTCTTCGGCTGTATCAAACCCGAAGCAGCGACCCATGGCCTCGATATGCGGTTCAAAACTCCCCGCAGGCACAGAGTGAGTATTTTGAGACAGGATCTCCCCCAGCATCACCGCCGCGCCACCAGAGTAATCCGCAGACAGAACTTGCCGCTTGAGATGCGGCAACATCTCTGATGGGAGAAAATGAGTCGCAATCTTGGCTGCGGCGACATCCAGCCCCTTCAGGCGCGCCCCCGTAAGTGCCAACCATGTGCCCAATCGGCCGCGCAGGCGTGGTAAAAACCAACCTCCTCCGACATCAGGAAACAGGCCGATCCCGGTTTCAGGCATTGCAAACACGGTGTTCTCGGTCGCTACGCGGTGCGTACCATGTACAGACAGACCGACCCCACCCCCCATGGTGATGCCATCCATGAGGGCCAGATAGGGCTTTGGAAAGCGTTTGATCGCTGTATTCATCCGGTACTCGGTGGCAAAGAAAGCGCGCGCCTCGCTGGCATCCCCTGCCCCACTTTCCGCCAGCATGCGGATATCGCCACCGGCACAGAAACCGCGCGTTCCTTCAGCATGGTCGATCATCACCATGGCAATGCCGTCATCTGTTGACCAAGCTGTCAGCGCGGCCAGTATGGTCTCGCACATCTCCCGGTTCAAAGCATGCAAGGCTTTGGGCCGGTTCAAAGTCAGCCGGCCGACCGCGCCTTCCTGGCGCACAATGACGGTCTCGCTCATTTCTACCCCTCTGGATGCGCACTCTAGTGCAACGCGCAGCCTTCAATTGTAATTCGGTGCATGATCCTGCGCTGCCCCTGATAATCATTCAGCGCCCAGTGCCAAGTTGAACGATTGTCCCAGAAAGCCACCGATCCAGGCTCCCACTTGAAGCGGTGATGGAAATCACCCTGAAAGCAGTGGGCATAGAGTTTTGCCAAAAGCGGTTGCGACTCTTCCTTGGTCTGGCCGTCAAACCGCACGGTAAAAGCCGGGTTCACATAAAGCGCCTTCTTGCCGCTCAGAGGATGGGTGATCACAACTGGATGCACGGCATCGTCCAGCACTTCGGCAACCGCCGCATTTCCAATCCGGTTCCCGCCCGCATCGGTGGAATTGTAATAGGTTTCCGGTCCTTCGCCGAAAATGTGCCGGCCCGAATGCACCGCATTGAGCCCTTCGATTTCGGCCTTTGTCTTCTCATCGAGACTGTCATAAGCGGCATACATGGAGGCAAACCAGGTATCTCCGCCGGTTTCCGGCAAGGTGCGCGCCACCAGGATCGAGCCCAGAGCTGGCTCGTGATCATAGGAATGGTCAGTGTGCCAGCCCCCGCCGATATTGTCCTTCTGGTCAGGCTCCTTGGCCACCATGGCGATCTCTGGATAATCCGGATGCGCAGCGAAGAAGCGGTTTATATTGATCGGTCCGAACTGTTCGGCGAGCGCGATATGGTCATCTTCCGACAAGGTCTGACCACGGAAAAAGACCACTCCATGCTCAGCAAAGGCGCCATGAATGGCATCGAACGTGGCCGCATCCATAGCGCGCAGATCCACGCCCTGTATCTCTGCGCCGCAACCAGGCTGGGGCACAATTTTTATGTGGTTCATCATTTCCTCCCAAATCGTGTCTTTTCGGGCAGGTTACGCTCACAAGCTGTATCTTGGAAAGAGCCGCCAGAATACCGCCTGTAACCTTATGGTTCGCACAAACATCGGGCCGGTTGGACAAACAGACGATTTGGCCTAACTTCAATTCACTGCATCGGATGGATGCATTCGACAGGGAACAGATTGGTCAATGCCGCGATTGCCCAAGGGATACAAAATCACCCGGGCCGATCCGGAAGAAGTCGACGCCTTGATTTCGATCAATCTGGCCAGCGATACACTCTTCGCCAATACGGGACTTGTCCCTGTAGAAGACCTTGGCGAGCATATACCGGCAAGTATATTCTTGGATGCGATCTCTGCTCGCGATGTGTTTGTTGCGCGTCATGGCAAAGCCGAGCAACCGGTTGGTTTCACACTCACATCCGAGCGCGGGGGGACGCTGTATCTCGACCAAATCAGTGTGCACCCCGATCATGGCCGCAAAGGTCTTGGCCGGGCTCTGGTCAAACGCGTTCTTGAGGATGCGCGCGACCGCGGCTTGAAACAGGTTACGTTATCCACGTTTCGTGATGTGGCTTGGAATGGTCCGTTTTACCGCTCACTCGGCTTCCGCCCTGTCGCGGTCAAAAAGATGGCCGCCTGGATGCAGGATCTTGAATCCGCGCAGGCCGAAACACTGGATGTTTCAAAGCGCCATTTCATGCAAAAGCGCGTCCGGCTTTTCTAAAGCACTTCGACATTCTTGCGGAAGCTGCGCACCGCGCGCTGTCCATTCAAGATCCCGTAAATCACAATCGCCACAATCGTCAGCGTGATGAAAATCGGCGGGATGAAGATGAAGGACTCGTCAAATGCCGAGGCCGTATCGCCTTCCCACCATATCAACAGGCCACCAACAAACATCGCGATCGGTATGAGGCTGTTCAGACCTTGCATCATCGCCGTGCGCCAGACGCGCCGGCGGCGCAAATAGTAGCGGAATGGAAAGATCACCGCGCCAAACGCCCCCAGCGCAATGCCACCCAAAATAAGTGAGACGCCCACGGTTTCGGCCAGATTGCCCGCCCACCATTCCGAACTGACCTCATAGTAGAGAAGGCCGGCAAGCGCGCCGAGGGGAAAGATATCGTACCAGTGCAACGGCAAAAAATCGCGCATGGTCTTGCGCCGGCTGTCGCGCTGGCGCTTGCGCTCAGCCTTTTCACGCACGGCATCTGCATCCAGTGCTGGCGCGGCCTTGCGCGGTGCGGCTTGCATCGATGGCGAGGCATGCGCGCCCATCGGGTCGGGCGCCGCGCCACCCGGCGCAGCGGGCGCCACGGTAAGCGTATCGCCATCCGAATCCGGCCGGGACACAGCCTCTTCCTGCATGGCCGGATGGCCGACCGGCGCCATATCCACAGCAGGTGCAGATGCAGTTTGTTCAAGTCCTAACTCGCGGACGAGCCGGTCTGCCAGATCACCCGCACGGCTCGCAGGATTGGGGAAGACCTGGATCCAGTTCAGGGCGGCCAGCTCATACAAGTAATGCCCGCGCGGCTGGGTATCCTCGATCAACACAGGCACAACCAGCTTGTTCAGCGTGTCGGCAATCGCCAGTTCCTTCTTGAGTTGCTTTGAATCATTGCACTCTTCAGAAAACAGGATCACCAGACATTGCGCCCCCTGGAGACCTTCCACAATCGCGTCGCGCCAATCCTCTCCGCCTTCAATTTTTTGATCCCACCAGACCCGTACACCACGCTTTTCCAGCTCACCGACCAAGGCGCGCGCGACCGGTTGATCGCTGCGGCGGTAACTTATGAAAATATCATACTGCATGAGCCGCCCCTCCCCGGGACTTGTCAGATGGCTTCAACATTGCGGTTGAAGTGGCGCATGGTGCGCTGGAAGTGCAGCAGGCCATAAATGCTGAAAGCCACCACAGATATCAGTGCCACCAGCACGATCGAGCCGACCACACCGTAGAGAAGGTTCTCCATGCCTCCGACCGACTGATCGACGATATCAGGATGCACACCAATGAATACGCCCATCAAAACCGCCATGGTCAGATTGCTGAGCAGATAGAATTTCACCGCTCTCCAGACCCTGCGCCGCCGGAAATAATAGCGGAAGGGGAAAACGATGATGGCAATCACCACAAGCGTCATGGCAAAGCCCAAACCAAAGTCCCAACCCGCAATGTCTATCTCACCGCGCTGTTCATAGGTGACAAAGCCGATGAACCCACCAATCAGCGCGGCAATCAGAACTTCAAACCATTTAAAGGGCAGGAAATCACGCCGGTCCTGCTTCACGGCACGCTCAGTCTTGGCCGCGCGGACAACTTTCTTGACTGTCTCGGCCGAGAGTGGGGCCTCTACAGGGGCCTGCGCGCGAGCCATCGGCGCGGCGGGCGTCGCAGGCGTCGGCTCTGTGCCAGCTTGCTCGAGCGGTTCACCCGGCAGAGGCGGCTCCTCATAGCCCGGCGCCAGTGAAAAGGACTCCGCAGGCGGCTCTGATGCAACAACCTCTTCCATATCCATGGCGGCGCGCGCAGCCACAGGGGGCTTCACGTCCATTTCGCTGGCAAGGCGCTTGGCGAGATCTCCCACCTTGCTCTCAGGATCGGGTGTAATCTGCAGCCAGTTGCGCGCGGCCAACTCGTAAAGATAGTGCCCCTTCGGCTTGGTCTCCTCGATCAGGACCGGGATGATTTCCTTGTCCAGCGTATCGGCAATCGCCAGCTCTTTCTTCAGCTGTTTGGAAGAATTACAGTCTTCGGAGAACAGGATCACCAGTGACTGGGAAGCTGTCAGCCCTTCGACAATCGCCTCGCGCCAGTCCTCACCACCTTCAATTTCCTGATCCCACCAGACATCCAGGCCCTCCGCCTCCATGGCTTCGACAAGAGCGCGCGCCAGCGGTTGGTCCGTTCTTCGGTAACTGAGAAAGATGTGATGAGCCATGACCTTATCCCTTCTCCCCAGCCGTCTATTAAGCAGAGGTCACAGAGCTTGACCAGAGCCAAGCATGGGGAGGTGACAAGACCCGCACTTGCGGGCAGAACGGCCTCTATGACACCGTTTCCACAGACTTTCCCGGCCACGCGCCTGCGCCGGTTGCGCCAGGCTCCATGGGTGCGCTCGCTCACCGCAGAGCATGTTCTCACCCCGTCAGATCTTGTCTGGTCCATTGTTGTGCATGACGGGCCCGAGGCGCGCATCCCGGTGGAATCGATGCCCGGCAATGACCGACTCAGCGTGGATGAAGCCGCCAAGGCTGCAGCCCGTGCAGCAGACCTCGGCATCCCGGCCATCGCCATCTTTCCGAACATCTCTCCAGACCTGAAGGATGAGGCGGGCACCGAAGCGCTGAATCCCGACGGATTGGTGCCACGGGCGATCCAGGCCATGAAAGCCGCCGCGCCAAATGTCGGCGTGATCTGCGACGTCGCGCTCGACCCCTTCACCAGCCATGGCCATGACGGGGTGATCGATGACGCGGGCTATGTGCTCAATGATGCCACGACCGAACTGCTGGTCGCCCAGGCCATTCTGCAGGCGCGCTCGGGCGCAGATGTGGTCGCTCCATCGGACATGATGGATGGCCGCATCGGCGCCATCCGTGCCGCACTGGAGGATGAAGGCTTCATCAACACGATGATCCTCTCCTATGCCGCCAAATATGCCAGCGGCTTTTATGGCCCCTATCGCGACGCCATCGGCTCAGCCACAGCCCTGAAGGGCGACAAGCAGACCTATCAGCAAAGCCCGGCCAATACGGACGAAGCTCTGCGCGAGGTCGCCATGGACATCGAGGAGGGCGCCGACATGGTGATGGTCAAGCCCGGCCTGCCCTATCTCGACATTGTCCGCCGCGTGTCTGAAACCTTCGCCATCCCCACCCTCGCCTTCCAGGTCTCGGGCGAATACGCGCAGATCATGGCCGCGAGCGAGCGCGGCTGGGTGGATGGCGAGCGCGTGATGATGGAAACCCTGATGAGCTTCAAGCGCGCCGGCGCGGCGGGCATCATCACCTATTTCGCGGAAAAGGCGGCGGAAAAGCTACAGTAAGCATGGCCGACGAAATCCCCCTGACGCGCAACGCCGTTCCCGAAGCCCGGGCCGAGGCGATCCGCGCGGCAGTGCGCGCCATTTCGGCCCTTCCGGGCGACACGGCCCCGGCAAGCCCTGCAAGACCTGAGGATGCCCCTGCCCTGCTCGCTTTCTTCTCAGACCCGGCTGTCAGCGCGCCGATCTATTCCATTCCCCGCCCGCTGACACTGGAAAATGTCGCAGCCTATATCCGCGGCCATCAGGCAGGCCAGGCAGATGGCGTGAGTGCTCTACTCCTGCGCAAGGACGAGGCCGGAGAGGTGATCGGCTATTCCGAATTTCACTTCTGGCCGCAATGGGCAGCCGGCGAGCTTGGCGGGGCGCTTCACCCACGTCTGCAAAGCCAGGGCGCGGGCGGGCGCGGCGCGCTGGCCACATTCGACTGGATGTTCGAGGCGCTCGACCTGGACCTGATCTGCGAGACTTCCGCGCTCGACAATGTCCGCACCGCGAAACTCCTGGAGCGGATCGGGTTTCAGAAAAAGGGCGAACTCCTCAGTACGCGCCCGGATGGCACGACACGGCCTTCTATCGTCTGGGAACTGACACGCGAGGACTGGCGGGCCCGCGAGAGCTAACCGCCGTCCAGGCCCAGTGGAAATAGCGTACCGTCCTCACAGCTGAGGCTGGTGATCACACCGTCATCAGATTCGATCTCACCAACCCCGTCATGATCGGCACAAAACGCCTCCGCATCGGCCAGCACGGCGCGCACCTTATGCGCGTCCAGGAACTTCGTCAGTCCATACGCGCCGATCAGCAAAAACAGGATGAGGCCAAGGCCTTTCCAGACACGAGACATGGCAATGCCTACTATTCGAAAACATAAGCCGGGCTCGCCTCGCCCCAGCGCGCCGGCAGGCCGGAAATACCAAGGATCTTCAGCGGATTGAGCGTGAAGTAGGTCTGCACGGTGATATGCGCGCCATCGCTGAGGGACTGCAGCGGGAAAGGTTCCGTCTTGGCCCAGTCCATCTTGCCGTGAAGCATCTGCGCATCATCGGCCACTTCCAGTTCCAGAGTCTTGGTCTGCATCAGATTGCCAAGCTTCTGGCCATCAACATAAATGCCCATCTGCCGCGCGGCGCCGTAATAGCCGCGATTGCGCGTGAGTTTGATGCGTTTCATGCCAGCCCCCAGCGTGCCCTATTCGTCCCAGGTTTCATATTTGCCGCGCATATAGTCGAGACCTTCGATAATGATCTCTTCCAGCACCGCCTCATCCACATCAGCCAGCTTGTTGATGTAAAGACATGACTTGCCGAGCTTGTGCTTGCCGAGCCGGTCGAGCTTTTCCTTCATCGAGTCGAACTGATAACCCGGCATGATGTACAGTGTCAGACTTGTCTTGCGTGGGGAAAAGCCGGTCATCATGAACTCACCCTCACGCCCGCTGTCATACTTATAGTGATAGCGGCCATAGCCGATGATGCTCGGTCCCCACATTTGCGGTTTCAGGCCGGTGACGCGCGCGAAGAGATCGAGCAATGCCTTGCCATCCTCGCGTTTGCGCGCAGGCTCTACGGTCTCAAGGAAATCCTCGGGCGAGACCGTTGTCGGCTTGGTCTTGTTCTCATCCTTTGCCATGGCACGAAGATGCCGCCAGCGCCGCACGCTGTCCAGAAAAACGAAAAACCCCGGGAACTTGCCCCGGGGTTTTCATGTTCTGCGTGAAGCGAGGAAACCTAGTCCTTCGGCTCCAGAACCTGCTTGCCGCGATACATGCCGGTTTTCAGGTCGATATGGTGTGGGCGATGCAGCTCGCCGGTTTCCTGATCCTCGACATAGGGTTTCGCGGTCAGGCGATCATGGGCGCGGCGCATGCCACGCTTGGACGGGGTCGTCTTGCGCTTGGGGACTGCCATGGCGTGTCTTCCAGAGTGTTGAGCGGGCCAGCGCCCGGAAATCCAAAACGCGGCTAATACAGGCTGAGCAACGGAAGAGCAACCCGTCAAATGCGTGCAAATCGCAGCTTCTACTCGATGGCGTCGTCTACCAACTGCTCAACCACGATAATCGGCTTCCTCAGACGATAGACCCATAACCCGAAGGTCAGGAAGGCTGAAAACATCACGGCATGCAGAAAGATCACAACAGGAAAGATCAACACGATTGGCAACATTGCAGCCAGCGCGCGCCATCGGCCCGACACAATCTCACCATTGACCATCATCTCTCCACTGAT
>JALEGE010000164.1 GCA_022760335.1 Hyphomonadaceae bacterium | reverse complement strand
TCTGAACTTCCTGATCTCGAGCTTCCGCAGCGGCGGATCATTTGAAAACTCCAGTACGGCGATCTTCACGCAAGGGACGTATGACATCACGGACCGTTGGCATTTGACGGTTGGTCTGCGGTGGACAGAGGATGAGAAGTCCTTCTTGCCCGACCAGGAGATCCTCACACTCAATCCGGACACGGCAGGCTTCTTGTCTCCGCCTCAACAGTTCATCTTCCAGCCAGGTACGCCGGTCCTGCCCTCCGTGGAGGCGACCATCACGGCGGAAGAGTTCACGCCAATGGTGAACCTCTCCTATGATTTCACCGAAGACCTTCTTGTTTATGGACTCTACTCGCAGGGCTTCAAGTCTGGCGGCTTTACGCAGCGCGTTCTGCCTCCGTTGATTCCTGGGATCACTTGTTCTGCGGTGCCCGTGGAGTGTATTCCCAGCTTCGAGCCTGAATTCGTGGACGTGTTCGAAACTGGCTTCAGATACGCATCGAGTGACAATCGGAACCGTTTGAGCGGGGCGTATTTCTACACGGATTATTCCGATCTGCAGGTCTCGACCTTTACCAGCGTTGCGCCCGTGGTGAGCAATGCCGCGGCGGCCTCCATTCAGGGCTTCGAGTTGGAGTGGCAGTTCATTCCAACCGATTCCCTGTTTATTGAAGCATCGCTTGGTTACACCGATGCCTCATATGATGAGATTGATGCGGCAACCCAGCTCGATGTCAGCAATGACTTTGAGCGCGTGTCCGAGTGGTCGGGCAATCTGGGCGTCTCATATGACTTTGAGCTGGGCAGCTGGGTGATCACGCCGCGGGCTGACTGGTCGTATCGTTCTGAGTATTTCAATGATGCGTTCAACTCGCCTCAGATTTCCCAGGATGGCTTCAGCCTTGTCGATCTCAACCTGGCTTTTGTGAACGACAACGGCGTCTCCGTGACACTTGCGGTGAAGAATGCAACCGATGAGCAGTATCTTGCGACCGGTGTATTTGGCGACGCCTTTTCCTCATATGAGGGCGTTTACGATCGTGGGCGGCAAGCCTTTGTCCGGCTTGGCTACGAGTTCTAGTCGGCTCGGCCCGCAATGGGTTGACCGTACCTCACTATGAATTCGAAGTGTCGCAGGTCGCCCTGCGGCACTTCTTTTTTTGCGGTCTGTGATGTGTGTCCCATCCTCACTCGGCCTGATCACTCAGCGGGTCTCTTCGGCGCAGTATATGAATATCTGAGGCGCTAATTGACTATTCGGCGCGCCCGCTTTGCGCGCCAACTGGGCACTTCATTGGGTGTCTGGAGTTAAAGATGGCGAACCTGCTGGACAGGCGGTCGATTTTGAAGACAGCGGGTCTTTTCACGCTGGCTTTTACGATTGCGGGGTGTGACGTCGTCACAACGCCGAAAGCAGCCCGCGAGCAGAATGCCGATTTCAAGTCGTTATCCGGTGCGGAAGTGGCTGTACTCGACAAACTGGCGGATATCCTTCTGCCGGGTGCCAGGGAGGCCGGGTTTGCCCACTTCATTGATGCGCAGGTTTCCACTTCGGCCGGGGAAAGCCTCAGCCTGCTGAGATATCTGGACTGGGGCGGGCCTTTCAAAACATTCTACTCATCCGGGATTGCTGCGCTGGATGCTGTCGCCAGCGAGCGTCACGGCAAGACCTACGCAAACCTGACGACACAGGATGCGCACGCCATCGTTGAGGCGCTGGTCAGCGGCGTTGGCATCAGCTGGCCTGCAGGGGCCCCGCCGGCCTTTCTCTGGTATTTCGTGACGCGGTCGGATGCTGTGGATGTTGTGTACGGAACTGAAGCAGGCTTCGATCGCCTGGGAATTCTGTATGCAGAGCATATTCTGCCGCACAGGGTGTGGTAGCGATGCCCCTGACAGAAACTGAAATTGTCATTGTGGGCGCAGGGGCGTCGGGGAGCTATCTGGCCGCCAGGCTTTCCCGGGCGGGTAAATCTGTCATCGTTCTGGATGCAGGGCCGGGCTGGCAGCTTGACGATCTCAAGAGCAGTCAAATCTGGGCGCGCCGGCTGCGTTGGGGCGGGCCGGCCGTCGAATTGAAGGGTGAAAACCCGGTTGGTGTGAACTTCAATGCAGGATGGGGGCTTGGTGGAGCGGCCTTGCATCACTATGCCGCCTGGCCGCGATTGCATGAGAACGATTTCCGGTGTCAGTCCCGTTTTGGCGTGGGGTTCGACTGGCCCATATCCTATCAGGAGCTTCAGCCATATTATGACGCGATCCAGGATCGTGTCGGCATTTCAGGCGATCAGGATCAGGAGATCTGGCGACCCGGCGGCAAGCCTTACCCGCTGCCGCCTTTGCCCCTGCTTGGGCAAGGCAGGGCGATAAAGGCCGGGTTCGATGCATTGGGGATGGCAACATCGCCTATTCCCATGGCGATCTTGTCGCGCCCCTATCAGAATCGGGAAGCCTGTATTCTGGATGGCTGGTGTGATGCGGGGTGTCCGACCGGGGCGCTTTACAATCCGCTGGTGCGCGATGTCCCGGAAGCTGAGGCTGCGGGCGCCCAGTTCCTGTCGGGCGCGACGGTCGCACGCATCGTCTCCGAAGGAAAAAAAGCAGTCGGGGTGGAATATGTTGATGCTGAGGGAGAGCGTCACATCATTCGTGCCCAGGCCATCATTTTGGCGGCTTCGGTCATTCACAATCCCGCGCTTCTCTTGAACTCAGCCACGGATGAGTTTCCAGACGGTCTAGGAAATGCGCATGGGAATGTCGGGCGCTATTTCATGACCCATGGGCTGTGCCAGACATTCGGCCTGTTTGAGCAGGAAACAACACCCTATCTCGGTATTACCGGCGGGGAGCTCATGTCTCATGAAGAGTACGCCAAGGATCGCGGCGGTGAGGCTCCGTTTGGCAGTATTCAGTGGCTTGCCGGGCAGGCCATGAAGCCCAACGATCTGCTGGGAATTGCCGGCAGCAGGGTAGACCTGTTTGGCGCGGAACTGCACGACTTCATGAAAGAGGCGGCACGCGGCCTCGCAACCATGAATGGCTTTTGCGAGGAGCTGCCGGATCCAGAAAACAGGATCGAACTCTCCGATTTGGTCGATCATACGGGCAGCAAGGTCCCCCGCTTGGTTCATAAGTGGGCCGACAATACTCGGCAGCTGATGGATTTCGCGCGCGAAAAAGGCGAACAGATCATGTCGGCTGCGGGAGCGGGCACGGTCTGGTCGACCCCAACCGCGCACGCGCACCTTATGGGGGGGACTCTGATGGGGGATGATCCGGCGACATCAGTGACAAATTCTTACGGCCAGTTGCATACGCACAACAATATCGTTGTCACCGGATCCGGACTGTTTCCCACGGGCGGCGCCGTCAATCCAACCTTCACGATCTATGCGCTTGCCGCACGGACGGCTGACAACATGCTGGAGAACTGGGCGGCGTATCAATAGTGCCGGGGCGTGCGGGTGCTTCCTTTGGGTGGTGTCGCCTGTGATCTCGCGGTGTTTGTGCAGAGCTCAATATATTTTAGATCTAAAATATATTGACATCGAATTCACTTTAGAACTAAAAATACTCTCGAAAAGGAGTACCGAAGGTGAAACGCACAGCACTTGTGACAGGAGGCGGCAGCGGGATTGGCCTGGCCATTGCGCAGCGCCTGGCCGAGGCTGGGCATGAGGTTTACGTCGCTGGGCGCAATGCGGCGCGACTTGAGCAAACCGGCTTCAAATCTGTGCAGATGGACGTCACCGAGGAAGCTTCTGTGGCCGCAGCAATCAGGCAGATCGATCGCATCGACATTCTGGTTGCCAATGCCGGCGCGGCGGCAACCGCTCCTCTCCTGAAGACGTCCCTGGAAGACTGGGTCGCCATGACAGCGGTGAATCTGACCGGCCCGTTTCTGTGTGCCCGCGCGGCCCTTCCTCAAATGAGGGATCGTGGCTGGGGGCGCTTCATCGCGGTTGCTTCGACGGCTTCGCTGAAAGGCTATGCCTATACCGGCGCCTATGCGGCGGCAAAACATGGTGTGCTTGGCCTGGTCAAAACACTTGCCATCGAGCTGGCGACCAGCGGCATCACCTCCAACGCGGTTTGCCCGGGTTTCACAAACACCGACATCATTTCCAACTCGGTCCAGAACATTGTCTCAAAGACCGGGCGGACCGAGGCTGACGCGCTTTCAACCTTCACCCGGGCCAATCCCATGCAGCGTTTGATCGAGCCAAATGAGGTCGCCGAAATGGTGGCATTTCTGGCGAGCGACGGCGCGGCCGGCATAAACGGACAGGCGATCGCGATCGATGGCGGGGAGACAATCTCATGACGTCGAACGAACAGGCCGTGGCCCAGCTCTCAACGCCTCAAACGCATACAGGGGATCGGATCGCAAGATGAATCCAGAGACGTACAAGCCCGAGCATTTCAACTGGTCTTTCAGCGACGGTGTCGCGACCATCTCGCTCAATCGCCCGGAGCGGAAGAACCCGCTGACTTTTGAATCCTATGCCGAACTGCGCGATTTGTTCCGTGCTCTGGTTTACGCCAAGTCGGTCCATGTCGTCGTCTTTGCCAGCAATGAGGGCAATTTCTGTTCTGGCGGAGATGTCCACGACATTATCGGCCCGCTCACTAAGATGAGCATGAGCGAGTTGCTCGACTTCACCCGAATGACTGGCGATCTGGTCAAGGCGATGCGGGGGTGCCCGCAAACTATCATTGCCGCCGTGGCCGGCATCAGTGTCGGCGCGGGTGCCATCATCTCCATGGCGTCAGACCTGCGCTATGCAGCGCCTGACGCGAAGACGGCATTTCTCTTCAACCGGGTTGGTCTGGCCGGGTGCGATATGGGCGCGTGCGCAATGTTGCCGAGGATCATCGGTCAGGGCCGGGCCAGCGAGCTCCTGTTTTTCGGGCGAAGCTTCTCTGCCGAAGAGGGCGCGTCCTGGGGGTTCTTCAATGCGGTCGTCGCCGCCGATGCGCTCGACGAGCATGCTCAGGTGATGGCGCGCCGCATTGCAGACGGCCCCACCTTCGCGAACGGCATTACCAAGAACCAGCTCAATATTGAGTGGGATATGAGCCTCGACACAGCCATTGAGGCGGAAGCCCAGGCGCAGGCGATCTGCATGCAGACGCAGGATTTCGTGCGGGCCTATGACGCCTTTGTCGCAAAGGCCAAAGTGGAATTCCGGGGCGACTAGTGAGCGATAGATCCTTTCTCCAGTGGCCGTTTTTTGAAGACCACCATCGCGAGCTCGCCGAGGAAGTTGAGCTTTGGGCGAAGCAAGCACTTCCGCCAATTACCGATACGCAAGAGGCGCATGCACAGCTCGATGCAACGTGCAGAAAGCTTGTCGCCGCACTGGGGGAGGCCGGGTTCCTTCGCTACTGTGTGCCGGCTGAGTATGGCGGCGTTCACGAAACGCTGGATGTGCGCAGCCTGTGTCTCATCCGGGAAACGCTCGCGCGGTATTCAGGACTGGCCGATTTTGCCTTTGCCATGCAGGGGCTGGGCTCCGGCGCGATTTCCATGTTCGGTACGCACGAGCAGAAGCTGAGATATCTGGTCCCTGTTTCGAAGGGCGAGAAAATCGCGGCGTTTGCGCTGTCAGAAGAGAATGCCGGCTCTGACGTTGCGGCCATGACCACACGCCTTGAGGAAAAAGGCGATGTCTTCCTGGCAAACGGAGAAAAGACCTGGATCTCCAATGGTGGCCTCGCGGATTTCTACACCTTGTTTGCCAAGATTGACGGGAAGGTCAGCGCGGTCATCGTGGATGCCGAAAGCGAGGGTCTCAGCATTGCCGAGCGCATAGATGTTATCGCGCCGCATCCTCTGGGGCGCATACGGTTTCAGGACTGCCGGGTGCCGAAGGCAAACCTGATCGGCGAGCCCGGCAAGGGGCTGCGCGCTGCGCTGGGCACACTTGATATCTTTCGCTCGACCGTAGGTGCTGCTGCTCTCGGCTTTGCCCGGCGCGCCCTGGATGACGCCACCGAGCGCGCCATCGACCGGCAGATGTTCGGTTCGACCTTGTCAGAGTTGCCGATCGCACAGGCCAGCCTCGCTGAAATGGCCCTGGACGTGGATGCGTCCGCGCTCCTGATCTACCGTTCTGCCTGGACAAAGGACGTGCTGAAGACGCGCGTCACCCGCGAAGCGGCGATGGCGAAACTCTATGCGACCGACCAGGCCCAGCTTGTCATCGACAAGGCGGTGCAGCTGTTCGGCGGCCTTGGCGTAAAGCGCGGCGTCAAAGTGGAAGAGCTGTATCGCGAGATACGCGCGCTTCGAATTTATGAGGGGGCCTCGGACGTTCAGAAGATCGTCATCGCCCGCCAACATCTGTCCAATTTCCAAAAGGGTTCAGAGCATGACCAGCTTTGAGCGCGGCCGAATCTGCCGGCCGGCCCACCACATTTGCCCGGCCGATGCCACAGAGGCTGAGCACGCTTACTTAAGTACGGAGTTACAACATGCATAAGGCGCTTCTTCCAGAAGGCTGGGTGCGTCCGAAGGGCTATGCCAATGGCATCGCCGCAACCGGCCGCTTTGTCTTCACCGCCGGCGTAATCGGGTGGAACAGCAAGGAAGAGTTCGAGCACACTGACTTCGCCAGTCAGTTCAGACAGGTCCTGATCAACACGGTGGCCATCCTCGCCGAGGCCGAAGCACAGCCTGAGCATATTGTGCGTATGACCTGCTATGTCACCAGCAAGCAGGCCTATCTTGAAAGCCTCCCGGATGTAGGGGCTGCATGGCGTGAAATACTCGGCCGCACATTCCCGTGCATGGCCGTCGTTGAGGTGAGCGCGCTCATAGAAGACGCCGCTCTTTTGGAAATTGAGACAACTGCCGTCGTGCCGAACAGCTGACGCGCGTACCGAAGCCGGAGACTTATCTATGTCCGCACTACCAAATTTTGCATGGGAAGATCCGCTCGATCTGCGCGGTTGCCTGGAGGAAGACGAACGGCTGATTGCTGACGCCGCTCATGATTATTGCCAGGAAAAACTACTTCCCAGGGTCATGCTCGCCAACCGGAATGAAACCTTCGATCGCTCGATCATGGAGGAAATGGGGGCTCTGGGATTCCTCGGCTCAACGATCCAGGGCTATGGCTGCGCCGGCGTCAATTATGTGTCCTACGGATTGATCGCCCGCGAAGTGGAGCGCGTGGATTCAGGCTATCGCTCCGCCATGAGTGTTCAGTCCTCGCTGGTCATGCACCCGATCAATGCCTTCGGAAGCGAAGCGCAGCGCGAGAAATACCTGCCGAAGCTTGCCACAGGGGAATGGGTTGGCTGCTTTGGTCTGACCGAACCGGATGCGGGATCTGACCCGGCCTCGATGCGCACGCGCGCCAGGAAGGTTGATGGCGGATACAGCATAAGCGGCGCGAAGATGTGGATTACAAATTCGCCGATTGCCGATGTCTTCGTCGTTTGGGCCAAGACCGAGGATGATGTCATCCGCGGCTTCATTCTGGAGCGCGGGATGGAAGGGCTCACCTCCCCGAAAATCGAAGGCAAGTTTGCGCTGCGCGCATCCGTGACTGGCGAGATTGTCATGGATAATGTTTTCGTGCCTGAGGAAAATCTGTTGCCGAATGTGCAAGGCTTGAAAGGGCCCTTTGGATGCCTGAACTCAGCGCGCTATGGCATTGCCTGGGGCGCGCTCGGGGCGGCTGAGTTTTGCTGGCACGCCGCCCGCCAATACACACTGGACCGTATTCAGTTCTCGCGCCCCCTGGCAGCGACCCAGCTGATCCAGAAAAAGCTCGCGGACATGCAAACCGAGATCACGCTCGGTCTTCACACCTGCCTGCGGGCCGGCCGAATGCTCGATCAGAAGGCGCTCAATCCAGCTGCCATATCGCTGATCAAACGCAATAGCTGCGGCAAGGCGCTCGATATTGCCCGCACCGCGCGCGACATGCATGGGGGCAACGGTGTTTCGGACGAATATGGCGTCATCCGGCATGTCATGAACCTGGAAGCAGTCAACACATATGAGGGCACACATGACGTGCATGCGCTCATCCTTGGGCGAGCCCAAACCGGACTTCAGGCATTTGCATAACCCCCCAGTCGGAGAGAATGATCATGAAAATCACGGTTATCGGCGGCGGCCCTGGCGGACTTTACTTCGCGCTACTGACCAAGAAGCGCCTGCCGCAATGTGAAATCAACGTGTACGAACAAAACCGCGCTGACGATACGTTCGGTTTCGGCGTCGTCTTCTCAGATGAGACCCTGGACGAGTTCTTTCAGGCCGATCCTGAGTCCTATGAGATGATCCGCAACAGTTTCGCCTATTGGCAAGACATCGCCATAGAGCATCGTGGAAAGCGAACCATCATCGGAGGCAACGGGTTTGCGGGGTGCTCACGCAAGACCTTGCTCGAGATGTTGCAGGAGCGCTGCCGCGCTGTCGGCGTCAATTTGCATTTCTCCACGATCATTGATGCGGATGACTATGAAACGCGCTTTGCCGATTCTGACCTGATCGTCGTGGCGCAGGGGGTGAACAGCCCCATTCGCGACAGGAATGCAGAGAAGTTCCAAGCGAAGGTCACTGAAACACGCAACAAGTTCAGCTGGCTTGGGTCCACACGCCCGCTCGACGCATTCACATTCTTTTTCAAGCAGACCGAACACGGCCATTTTTGTGCGCACACCTATCAGTATGAGGAAGGTCGCTCGACCTGGGTGGTTGAGACCACCCCTGAATGCTGGGAGGCATCCGGGTTTGCTCACATGTCCGAGGCGGAATGCGCGGAATACCTCGAAACGGTTTTCGCAGATGAACTCGGCGGACATCCCTTCATCATCAACAGATCGATCTGGCGGAACTTCCCGACCGTGGTCTGTGGTAACTGGCACCATGGCAAGACTGTCTTGCTGGGAGACTGCAAAGCCACGGCGCACTGGTCGATTGGATCGGGAACAAAGCTTGCCATGGAATGCGCGATCAGTCTGTCCAATCAGGTGGTTGCCACGCCAGAAGATCTTGATGGCGCGTTGGCGCGCTATGAGGATGAGCGCAGAACCCCTGTCGAGATTACACAACACAATGCGCAGGTTTCCCTGCGCTGGTTCGAGAACATGCCGCTGCATTGGGAGAAGGAGGATTACGCCTTTGCATTCTCATGCATGAGCCGTGCGAAATCTGTGACTTGGGACAATCTGAAACTGCGCGACGAGCGTTTTCTGGAGCGCGCAGAAGCTGAGTTCTACGAGCGCTACAGGAAAGAGACCGGGCTGGACTTTTCCAGCGATAAACCAACCCCGATGTTCACACCGCTTCGCCTGCGGGAGTTGAATATTCCCAACAGGGTGGTGATGGCGCCCATGGCGCAGTATGCGGCGGAAGATGGCGATCTCACGGACTGGCATCTTGTCCATTATTCTGCCCGGGCCATGGGCGGGGTTGGGCTCCTTTTCACGGAGATGACTTGTCCGACGCCGGACTCCCGGATCACGCCGGGATGCCCGGGACTGTGGAGCGATGAGCAGGAAGCGCAATGGGCGCGGATCGTAGACTTCGTTCACGAAAAGACCCCGTCGAAGATCGCGCTGCAGCTCGGTCATGCGGGGCGGAAAGGGTCAACCAAGACACCCGCAGGCGGCATGGATATGCCCCTGGACTCTGGCAATTGGCCAATCTATTCGGCATCTCCAATCCCCTACATCAACAAGGTATCGGATACGCCCATAGAGCTCACGCGCGCGCACATGGATGACATTGTGGCATCATTTGTGGAAGCCACAAAGCGGGGGGACCGCGCCGGCTTTGATCTTTTGGAGCTGCATTGTGCGCACGGTTACCTCCTGGCCAGTTTTCTGTCGCCGCTAACCAATCAGCGCACGGATGACTATGGTGGCTCGGTCGAAAACCGCATCCGATTCCCACTTGAGGTCTTCAAGGCGATGCGGGCCGTGTGGCCGGTAGAAAAGCCCATGTCAGTTCGCCTGTCTGCTTCGGACTGGGCGGAGGATGGGATTACGCCGGAAGACATTCAAGCGATTGCCACAGCATTCAAAGAGGCAGGCGTGGATATCATTCACGTGTCTTCTGGAGAGACGGTAAAATGGCAAAAGCCGGTTTGGGGCCGGATGTGGCAGACACCGTTTGCCGAGTTCGTCAGACACGCCGTCGATATTCCGACCATCGCGGTCGGTGACATCACGCTGCCAGAGCAGATCAACACAATCATCGCGGATGGGAGAGCCGACCTTTGCGCCCTGGCCCGACCACACCTCAACTCGCCATTCTTCACGCGAGAAGCGGCAGGCCATTATGGCGTGCGCACGATTGGAAACCAGAGGCTCGGATGGCCGGATGAGTTGAGATCCGGCGAGTATCAGCTTTATCGCGAAGCAGAGAAGGCAAACGAGAAAGCGGCAGACCTGGCGGCGAAAGCCCGGCCCAACCGCCGGCACTACAAACGCGCGGTGGAGGCTTAATCAGGCTGTCGGTCGGGCGCTCACTCAGCTTGGCCTGGCGACCTTCATGATCAGGAGAGGGAGCGCATGTGGAAACCCGCTGAACGAATTCGACACACGACGCTCATCGAGAACTGGCCGAGTGCGACTGAGGCGGCCAGATCCACCCTGTTCTCACCGTTTAAGTCGGGGCGTCTGGAGCTAAGCTCCAGAACCTGGATCCCCGCCATGGTGCCCTGGCGGGCCACGCCCGATGGCGAGGTTACGTCCGATGTTGTCGACTGGTACAGCCGGTTTGCGCAGGCCGCGCCGGGCGCGATCGTTATCGAGGCGACCGGCATTCGCGACGTTCCCTCCGGCCCCCTCCTGCGCATTGGTCACGACCGTTACATTCCCGGTCTCAAGCGTGTCGTCGAAGCTGTCCGTGAGGCCAGCAATGGACAGACGCGAGTGTTCATCCAGCTGATTGATTTTCTGTCGATCCGGCGCCGGCCGGACCGGCAGAAATACTTTGAACGCTTTCTCCAAATCACAGATTCCCATCGCCAGGCCCTTCAATTGCCAGATGCAGATGATGCGGAAATCCGAACCCTGCTCTCGCGCATGGGTGACGAACCACTAAAGCGCGTTCTCAGTGAGCGTGAATGGGAGAGCTTAAGCCGAGGACATCGCGAGCGCGTTACGGATACCGAGATCCCCGACATCCGTTCGCTGCCGGAAGTGCTCCCCGGACTGTTTCGCGACGCGGCAGTGAGAGCGCAATCAGCTGGGTTCGATGGGGTCGAGCTGCACTATGCGCACGCCTATACAATGGCGTCATTCCTCTCGCGGCGGAATACGCGCTCGGATGGATATGGCGGGCGCCTGGAGAACCGCATCCGGTTGCCAAAGGAAGTTTTCTCAGAGGTCAGACGGCATGTCCGGCCGGAATTTGTGGTCGGGTGCAGGATACTTGCCGAAGAGTGCATCGAGGGCGGTTCAACGGTAGAAGATACCGAGTTCTTCAGCCGGCAGCTCGCGGAGGCTGGGATAGACTTCATTTCCTTGTCTCGTGGCGGGAAATTCGAAGATGCCGCCGAGCCCAAGGTTGGTGATGCCATTTATCCGTATACTGGGCAAAGCGGATATGAGTGCATGCCGCAAATCATCTCAGATCAAAAAGGACCGTTCGGGCGGAACGTTCCCGCGACCAGCCAGATAAAACAGCATCTAAGCGATCATGACCTCGCTACGCCAGTTGTTGTCGCGGGCGGCATGCACGCGTTTTCTCAGGCAGAGCGCCTGCTCGTTGAAGGGCAGGCCGATCTGATCGGGTTTGCACGGCAGGCGCTTGCAGATCCGGACTGGTTCTCGAAGGTGCGCCTTGGAAGAGGCGAAAAGGTCAATCTCTGTAAATACACAAACTATTGCGAAGGCCTTGATCAGAAGCACAAGATGGTCACGTGCCAGTTGTGGGACCGAACTGATCTTGATGCGTCTGATGCGAAACGCACGCCAGACGGAAAGCGGCGTACGACCGCGCCGCAATGGAAGAATGACGAGATAATCTAGGCCTCGTGTCTGGACTCTCTGCTCCATCCCGGTCAGCTTTGTAAAAGCTGTCAGTTTCAAGAGACCAAATTTTAGGCAGCCCGGCGTCTTTGGATGCGCCGACCGTCTGAATCCATTGCGCTTGATCGCCTCAAGCGCGTCTTGCTTTACAAAACAGTCAAAAACGGCATTATTTTAGTTCTAATGTAATATAATTTTCAAATGCGAGGTTCGCGAAACGTTTGGAGGATCAAGATGGCTCCTGTTAGCTCTAATCACGAGGCGACTTTTGCCGCTGGACCTTTGTACAGAAGTAAGCGGTTCTACACCGACTCTGCGGAAGAGGCGTGTTCGTTCGTTTCGAATATATTCTGTCCTCACCAACTTCGCCCGGCTGAAGCAACTGGCATCAAAAGCTTTGAGATGAAGCATGCCCGTTTTGGGCGTTCGTCTTCGCTGAACTATTTGAAGTATGGAGCGCCGGTCTCCGTTGTGCCTGGTGAGATGCGGGACGTCTTCAATGTTCAGCTCCAGCTCGGTGGGACGACGCGAACAGTCTGTGCGGATTCGCAGGCAGATATCGGCATGGGTATGGCGGGTGTTCTGTCGCCAACCTGCCATGTCTCAATGGATTGGAGCGCCGACAGTGCGATGCTGATCTACAGCGTCACCCGTGAAGCGGTCGAAGAGAAACTGCAGGCCATACTCGGCGGCTATCTCGCCGATCCGGTTGTCTTCAAACCCGTGATGGATCTCAAAAGCGAAAAGGGAAGCCGCTGGGCCCGCCAGCTGAGTTTCCTGCAATATGAGCTGGAGGTGGCCGACGATTTCATGGCCTCCAAGCTTGCTGGAGAGAACTTTGAGGAAGGGCTTATTCTGGCACTGTTATATTCCCAACAGCACAATTATACGCAGGCCTTGACCCATGGCTTGTCTCCAGCGGCGCCAGTACATGTGAAGCGGGCTGAAGACTATATTCGCGCCAATGCGCACCAGAATATCACGATCGATGATCTCGCCGACATATCCGGCGTAAGCGCGAGAACCTTGTTTGAAGGGTTCAAGCGGTTTCGCTCGACCTCACCCATGAAGTTCCTGCGCGATATTCGATTGGCAAAGGTTCATGAGGACCTGATGAGTGCCGGGCCCAATGTCACTGTGACCGAACTCGCGATGAAATGGGGATTTAGCCAACTCGGGCGCTTCTCTGGCGGCTACAAGGCCATGTTTGGCAAGACGCCTTCTGAAACCTTGCAGGAAGCACGGCAGCTGAAGCGCTATATCAGTGGCCATCAGCTGCAATAGGACTGCGCGGAGTGCCAATGCGGCGTCTTGCGCAAAAGGCATGTTCAGGCTGAGAGCGGATCGCGCCTGAACATGCCGCAGGGCAAAAGACTATTCTGAAGCCTGGCAGGACCCTGCTGCTTCGAGGGCGCCTTCGGATAAGGATGCCAGGCGCGTATCCAGATCAGGCTCGTTCGTGCCAGCCTCAAACAGCTCGGTATACAGCGCGTCATCGGCTGAAACCTTTTCAGTCAGACAGGTGCAGAACTGGCCCGCGACGTCCGGGCTCAATCCGTCATTTATCGATACACCCTCGCACATCTCATAGAAGGCTTGCTGCTTGTCATCAGCAAGTGCGGGTGCCGCGCACAGCCCAAATACAGCAAGGGCAAGTCCGGAAAGCTTGAGGTTCATTGCGGTGTCCTTTCAGGTGATCGTGAAGATGCATGTTAGACGGCGACCGAATTCGGACGCTTCAGACATCTGATTGCGGATCGAACGTCGGAAAATACTCAAGGCAAGGTCTTGCCAATCGCGTGCGCCAGCTATTCCGCAACTGCGTCAATTGTTCACTTTATGCGGCTGAGTTTCGTTCAGTTCCGCACGGCTTCAGGCTTTCAGGCCGGGGATGCACTGGCGGCGTAAATCGCAGAATGAGGACAATCAAAGCGCCTTTCGAATAGAGGCCCTGCGTCCACGATGTGAATGTTTGCGAGCAAAACCCTGCAAGACCAACAAGCTTTGTTTTCCAATCAAGGGAGTGAACGGATGAAAAAGGTCTCGATAATTGGCGCTGGGCCCGCGGGTCTGATCTGCGCTTATGCGTTGCTTCGCAGTAATAAAGGATATGACGTCACCGTTTATTCGGACAAAACCGCAGAACAGTGGCTGAATGAATCCACGCCCACCGGTACAGCTTTTCTGTATGAGTCCGTGATCGATATTGAGCGTGAGCTCGGGATGGACTTCTGGTCCGAGGACATGTTTGGCGGCAGCGGCGTTCTTCTCGACTTCAAGCCCGAGATCAATGGCGAAATTCACATGCGGGTCGCGGGAAGCTTTGGCGGCCTCGGCGGTGCGATTGACCAACGGCTGAGAATTCACCGTTGGCTGAACGATCTCGAAGATGCTGGTGGAAAGCTTGTTATTGAAGCGGTCACGGCT
>JALEGE010000163.1 GCA_022760335.1 Hyphomonadaceae bacterium | reverse complement strand
GGGCGATGACCGCCTGATCGGCGGCGAAGGCAATGACTATCTCTCCGGTGATACCGGCTCGGACACCTATGTTGTCGGCCTGGGCGACGATGTGATCTATGATGATGGCGTCGCTGCGGATGTCGATACAGTGCTTTTCGGCTACGGCCTGACACTGGCCGATCTGTCCATCACACGGCTTGGCAATGGCGATGTGTTCTTTGAATGGGATGCCGGTTCCCTGGTCATCAACTCCCCGTTCGGCACCTATGATGCGATTGAGATGATCGCCTTTGAGGATGGTACCGAACTGCTCCTGGCCGAGTTGACGCTCGATACACTTGGCACCGATGGCGACGAGACGCTCTACGGCCGCGATACAGGGCTGTTCATAGACGACATTATCCACGCGCGGTCAGGTGATGACACGATCTATGGCTATGCGGGTGACGACCAACTGTTCGGTGAGGATGGGTCGGATCGGATCTATGGCGAAGACGGTTTCGACCGCCTCTTCGGCGGCACCTCTCGCGACTTCCTTTATGGTGGCGATAGAGATGACTGGCTCGAGGGCGGCGCCGCCAATGACTATCTCAGCGGCGGTGGGGCCTCTGACCTCTTCGTTGGCACGCTCGCCGATCTGAACGGCGACGAGATCAGCGATTTTGATTTCTATGATGACGGTCTGGTGGTGCTCGGCCAGCAGTTGACGGCGGCAAGCTTCTCTGTCGTCGCGAATGGGAGCAGCAGCAGCCTTCTTCTGATCGATGGCGATCTTGACGGCATCACAGATGCCACGATCAGCATCAACGGCACTACAATCCAGACCAATCCGATACAGGTGCGCACTTGGGGCAGCGACACGCTGATCGGCTTTGGCAGCAACAGCGTCTATGTCGCGCCCTCCAATGTCACCAATATCACTGGCGCGGGCGGAGATGACACAATCACCGGCAACAGCCGCAACAACACAGTCTGGGGCCGTGTCGGCAACGACATCATTGATGGCGCGGGCGGCCTGGACAGCCTTTATGGCGACTGGGGCAACGACACCCTGATCGGCGGGGCTGGTGCCGACAGTCTGTATGGTGAAATGGATGATGACCTTCTCCAGGGCGGGGAGGATGATGACCAGCTTTTCGGCGGCTATGGCAATGATCGCCTGGAGGGTGGGCTTGGCGCCGACTCCATGTTTGGCGAGGCCGGCAATGACACGATCGTGCTCGACACTGACGATATCCGCGTCGACGGCAACGGGATCGCGCTTGATATGGGGGGCGCGGGCTTCGACACGCTGGAACTGGCGGCGGGTACACGCTTTGTGACCAATCGCCTGTCGCTATACGGTTTTGAAGGCTTCATTGGCGCGGAATTGAATGACCGTGTCCGGGGGGATCTCTCCGATGTCAATTATCGCCTGGAAGGTGGCGCCGGAGACGATGAACTGACCGGCAATAATGGCGATGATGTCTTGATCGGCGGGGCTGGAAGCGACCTCCTGCTGGGCAATGGCGGCGATGACCGGCTAGTGATCGACACGGACGATATCCTGCGCGACAGCAATGGCGCGATTGATATCGGCGGGGCTGGCTTCGACACGCTGGTGATTGCTGACGATAGCCGCTTTGTCACCAATGGCCTTGCCGCCTATGGGCTTGAGGGCTTCGAAGGCGGCAGCGCCAATGACCGCGTGCGCGGCAATCTCAACACGGTCGACTATGTCCTCAATGGCGGCGCGGGCGACGATGAACTTTCCGGCCGCGGCGGAAACGATACGCTGATCGGCGGGCTGGGCAGCGATACGCTGACCGGTGCGGATGGCGACGACCGCATTGTTCTCGATGCCGATGATGTGCGCCTGAACAGCAGCGGACGCGCACTGAACATGGGCGGCGCCGGATACGATACCCTGGTCATGGAGGCTGGCTCACGCTTTGCCACCAGCGTGCTGTCAGCCTATGGCTTCGAAGCCTTTGTCGGCGCCGACCAGGATGACCGGGTGCGCGGCAACCGCAATGCGGTTGATTATGATCTCGATGGCGGCGCCGGGAATGATGATCTTGAAGGCAGCGGCGGCGATGACCGTCTCGTCGGCAATACCGGCGACGATACGCTGACAGGCTCTGGTGGGCGTGACACGTTTGCTTTTGATGCCAGCCATGCCGGCGCAGACACGGTTACGGACTTCAGCGCCAATGACTTCATTGAGCTGACCGGGTTCGGCTATGCAAACGCCGGCGCAGCCGCGGCTGACTTCCAGCAAGCAGGGGGCAATGTGGTCTTTTCCAATGGCGGCGTAAGCATCACCTTCACATCTGCCAATCTTGCCGAGGTGCTGGCCGCGGTTCAGGTTGGTGCGTCGCCACACCCGGCCGCCTCACCACCTGCAGCACAAGACAGCCTCGAGCATTTCGACTTCGCCAATCTGAATCAAGGCTGGATCGAAGGCCGGGCAATACAGGATGCTCAATCAACGGTCCTGGTCGAGATTGCGATGGAATACCGCGCCATTGTTCGTGAGGCGGTTGTGCGGGACGTTCCGGAAAAAGATTTCAGGGATATGGACCTGGATCCTTTTGACGACATGCACTTCCAGGACATGTTCGATCACATCTTCATGTAGGTGACGCGAATACTCAGAAGTCTCAGGTGTAAACTTCCCCCGCAAGAAGAGAAGCATTGACGAAAGCCGCATGATACGGCTCTTCCTCGGCTATCCACTGCGGGGGCACGTACTTGGCTGGGACAGGCACCACGAAACCGACCCTTTTGACGCCGGGCAGCTGGCCGAAGCTGGCCTGGCAGGGCATGACGCTTTGCGCACTGCTGATAGCAGCCATGCTGTTGCGCCTGATCGGCATGGATACCCAGTCGCTGTGGCTTGATGAGGGCTACAGCCTCTGGTTCGCGCGCCATGATCTCAACGCGCTTTGGGGCAGTGTCGCGCGTGTGGAGATCAATCCCCCACTCTACTATATGCTGCTACATATCTGGACCGGGCTGTTTGGTGAAAGCCCCGTGGCACTGCGCAGCCTATCGGCCCTGATCAATTGCGCTGCCCTGCCCTTTGTCTACTTCACCGCGCGCTGGAGCCTGAATGGCGAGAAAGCGCATGGCATCGGCCTTCTGGCCGCCATACTCTTCATGCTGGCCTTTTCCGAGCTGCAATACTCCCACGAAGCGCGCACCTATACGCTCTGCGTCCTGGGCATCTCCATTGTGACAGCAGCCTCTGTGCGCATCCTGGCAGACCTCGATATCGGCCGGCAAGCACCATACTATTGGCCGCATATCCTGCTCGGCGGCGGGGCGGCACTCGCCATGTGGTCTCACTTCACCATGGTGATCGCCCTGGGAATTTTCGGGGCCTATCATATCCTGGTCTGGCTGACCTTGGCGAAGTGCTCCAGGGCCAGCCTGACCGGATATCTCGTCGCTGCGGGGGTGTTCTTTCTGCTTGGCGGACGCGCGCTCTGGCTGCTCATCGCTTATGCCATGCATGGCACAGAGGAGTTCTGGGTTGCTGCGCCAGCCATTCTGGATGCCGTGGACGCCACCTCTATCGTATTTGGCGCAGACTTCGCGATTTCCCGCTGGAGCCTGGATGTCCTGGTCCGCATTTTCCTCTTTGGCGTCTGGCCTATTCTTGGCGTCTATGCAGCCCTGCGTGAGGGAACGGCGCACACGCGGCGCGCCGTGGTGTTCCTGCTGATCGCCAGTGTCGGTCTCTATCTCGTTCATCTGATGCTGAGCCATCTCGGCCAGCCTGTCTTTTTACAGCGCATCGTTATGCCGACGCAGATCGGCTGGCTCACCCTCTGCGCCTTCTCCCTCCTTGCCTTCAAGGATCTGCGCTTACAGAGGCTGGCAGCTGGCCTTCTGATCCTCGCTTTTGCCATGGGCACGCTCAGCTATCTGACGAACCAGAAGTCGGTCTCGATGAAAGAGCCATGGCGCGACATTGCGGTGCGGATTTCAGATGAGGCCGCGCTGGGCGAAACCGTCTACACACACGCCGCCGGCAAGCTTCTGCTGGACTATTACTTCCAGCGTAGGGGCCGGACAGATCTACAGCTGGTCTCCTTGAATGGCGATATCCGCCTGCCAAGGCAGCGTAAGGCGTTTGAGGCCGGCGGCTCAGCCTATACAGACCCGGTCAGCCCCGAGCTTGTAAACGCCGCGCTTGAACAACTGGCCACGGGCGCGCCTTCCTGGCTTGTGCTGCGCAATCCTGATGATGAGCGTTATAGCGAACTCGTGGAAGGCCTGAGCATGCAAGGTGCGGGACCGGAGATGCGCGAAATGCTCTATCCCGGCCCACTTGGACTTTATCGGCTTGCAGACCGACGCCACGGCGGCACAGAGATTGCGGAGGAGACACCATGAACGCGTTCTTGTCCTGGCTTAGTCCCTTGATTTCCCGCTGGCGCGCCCTGCCCCAGTGGCTGCAACTCATACTGTCACTGGCAATCATTGGTGGCTTCGCCCTGCTGATTTTCCTGGCCGGATTCCAGACCGCCTATCGTGAAGTCGGCCCTTACAGTCTGCTCGACAAGATTGACCGCAAGATCACTTCGCGCTTTGCCAGCCAGGCCATCCCGGCGCTGGAAGACCAAACCTATCCGACAATTTTGCTGACGCTCAGCTCGAATGTGGCAAAGGTGGATACCGGGCTGGAGCCGGACCGGCGCGGGCGGATTTATCAGCAGGGCGGCGGGCTGACTTCTCTAGGAGAGGACGTGCTGCTCCTGCCCTATTCCGGACAGGTGCTCGCGGCGAGGTCGGCAGACGATATCCGAGCAACGCAAATTTTCGGGCCCGACCGGGGCGAGGCGGCCTATCTTGAAGCCGCCAACGCGCCCGACAGCGGCATGAACTTCCATCTCGGCTATCTGCGCTACAATGATTTCAAGCACATCACGCGGTCCGATGGCACGCACCAATTGGTTGCTTCCTATAGCGAGTTCCATGAGGCCGACCAGTGCGCCACCAACACTGTTGCCGTGGTCAGCCTGCCCGAGGGCGTCACCAATGCCATGGAGCTTTCGATCCAGCCGGAGGATTGGCAGGTCATCTTCCGCGCCGAGCCTTGCCTGCCCTTGAAGACAAAACATTTCGCGATGGAAGGCCAGATGGCGTCAGGCCAACTGGAATATGATGGCACATCCACGCTCTATCTCTCCAGTGGCGACTATCATTTCGACGGCATGCGCACCGAGGACACGCCCATCGCCCAGGATCCGAACGCCGATTATGGCAAGGTGATCGCCATTGATCTTGATACGGGTGTCTCTCGCCTCCTCTCCTATGGCCACCGCAACATGCAGGGCATGGCGATTGGCGCGGATGGGGCACTCTATGTCTCCGAACATGGCCCGCGCGGCGGCGATGAACTGAACCGTATCTCGCCTAATGGCCCATATCTGAATTATGGCTGGCCGGTTGCCTCGCTCGGCACGGCCTATTCGGCTACGCCGCTGCCGACCGCAGAAACTCTCGGTCGGCATGACGGCTATGAACCGCCCGTGGTGGCGTGGATGCCATCGGTGGCCCTGTCGGGCATGACGCTGGTGCAGGGCTTCCATGAGGCCTGGGAGGGCGACCTGCTGATCGGCTCGCTGAACGACCGCGCGCTGCACCGTGTGCGCCTGCAGGGCGACCGCGCGCTGTATATCGAGCGCATCCCCTTCGACACCCGCATCCGTCAGGTCCACCAGCACAGTGATGGCCGGATCGTCCTGTGGACCGACAATCAGGAACTCATCTTCCTTTCCGCCGAGGATCTCGCCTCCCCGGCCGAACAGATCCCGGCCTATCTGGCAAGCCTCGATGCCCCGGCGCGCGTCAAGGCAGAGTTCGAGACGGTCATGGAGCGTTGCATCGAGTGCCACTCGCTGAATGATGGCAACCACACCGCCGCACCGAGCCTCGCCCGGATCTATGACAATGACATCGCAAGTACCGGGTATGTTGGCTACTCCGAGGCCCTGAAGGACGCTTCCGGCCGCTGGACCCATGACCAGCTGACCGCTTTCCTGATGGCCCCAGACGATTTCGCGCCTGGCACATATATGCCCGCCGTGGAAATCGAGGACCGGCGCACGGCAGAAGAAATCGCGACGTATCTTGCCTGGCTCGACCGCCAGTTCTGAGGCGCCATCTCACTTCCCCGGCGTCAAGGTTCCGCATCCCACCGCCCTGACCTAAGCTTCCCGCAAACGGACAGATCGGGAGACGCGCAGCATGCTGGAAGGCATCCGGGTGATTGAATATGCAACCTATATGGCCGCGCCGGGCGCCGGCAGCATCATGGCCGATTGGGGCGCGGAGGTGATCAAGATCGAACCCCCCGGCGGCGATCCGATCCGCAAATTCTTCAAATCCATCGGCACTGATATCCAGGACAATCCGGTCTTCGATTTCGACAATCGCGGCAAGAAGTCCATCATCGTCGACACCGCCACGCCCGAAGGCCAGGAGATTGTCCGCAAACTGGCGGCAACAGCGGACGTGTTTCTGACCAATGTGCGTCCCGGCGGGCTCAGCCGCTCTGGCCTTGACCATCAGAGTCTGTCGGCCACCAATCCGAAACTCGTCTATTGCTCGCTCACTGGATATGGCTTGACTGGCCCGGATGCCGACCGACCGGGTTTCGATATTGCAAGTTTCTGGAGCCGCACGGGCGTTGCCGCGCTGACCGTGCCCAAGGGCCAGGAGCCCTTCGCGCTGCGCACCGCCTTTGGCGACCACACGACCTCCATGGCAGCGGCAGCTGGCATTTGCGCGGCTCTGGTCGAGGCCGGACGCACGGGCAAAGGACGTCTGGTGGAGGCCTCCCTGCTGCGCGCCGGGCTCTACGCCATGGGTTCGGATGTCGCCATCCAGCTCTTCTTCGGCCGTATCGGCTCGACCAAAGGCCGGCACGAACAGATCCAGCCACTGATGAATTTCTTCCGAACCAAGGATGACCATTGGCTCTGCATCGTTTCGCGCCAGGGCGATGTCGACTGGGAGCCGGTCTGCCGCGCTATCGGCAGGGAAGATCTGATTCAGGATGAGCGATTCATGAAAGCCAAGGGGCGGCGGGCCAATAATCGCGAGTTGGTCGACATTCTCGACGCGGCTTTCGCGAAATATACCAAGGCGGAGATGTCCGCGCGCCTTGATGAAAATGTGCTCGCCTGGGCGCCCGTACAGACCCTGGCCGAAGTGGTGGAAGACCCGCAGGCCATTGCCGCCGGCGCCTTTGTCGATACGCCCAGCGCAAAAGGCGATGGCTCGACTTATAGGGCCCCGGCGTCGCCTGTGCGCTTTCCCGGTGCCGATGATGGCCCGAAAGGTCCCTCGCCGGCCATGGGTGAGCATACACGCGACATTCTGGCGATGCTCGGCTACAGCGAAGCAGCGATAGACACGGCACTTGCCGCGGGCACGGTCACCGGCCCGGCGGTGCAGGCATAGGAGCATACCATGAGCGACGTCATCTTGCTGGAAAAACACGGCCCCATTGCGGTGCTGACCCTCAACCGTCCGGAAATCCTGAACCCTTTGGGCCAGCAGGGCGATGGCGAGGCGGTGCGCGCGGTCTGCCAGGAAATCGAGGCCGACGCCTCCATCCGCTGCGCCGTGCTGACCGGTGCAGGCCGGGCCTTTTCCGCCGGCGGCGATGTCAAGGCCATGCGCGAACGTTCAGGGGCGTTCGGGGGTAGCCCCTATGATGTGCGCGAAGGCTATCGCCGCAATATCCACCTGATCGTGAAATCGCTCTACAATCTGGAAGTCCCGCTGATCGCGGCGGTAAATGGCGCGGCTATCGGATTGGGCTGTGATGTGGCCTGCATGGCCGATATCCGCATTGCTTCCGACAAGGCGAAATTCGGCGTGACGTTCCTGAAACTTGGCCTCATTCCCGGCGATGGTGGGGCCTGGCTGTTGCCGCGCATCATCGGCGCGAGCCGGGCGGCGGAATTGCTGTTTACCGGAAATGTCATAAATGCAGAGCAGGCCGCCGAGTGGGGCCTTGTGAGCCGCGCCGTCCCGGCTGACAGTCTGATGGACGAAGCCATGGCGCTGGCGACAAGCATCGCGGCCCAGCCGCCGCAATCGCTGCGCCTGGCCAAGACGCTGCTGCGCCATGGCACGCTGTCTTCCTATGACACGATCATGGAAATGAGCGCGGCCTCGCAGGCGCTGATGCACCATACCGAGGACCATATCGAGGGGGTCGACGCGATTCTCGAAAAACGCGCGCCGGAGTTCAAGGGGCGCTGAGGCGCCCGCTGGCAGATCCTACTTGATCTTGCCTTCCTTGAACTCGACATGCTTGCGCGCAATCGGGTCGTACTTCTTCATCACCAGTTTCTCGGTGAGATTGCGCGGGTTCTTCTTGGTGACATAGAAATAGCCCGTCCCGGCGGTCGAGTTCAGGCGAATCTTGATCGTGGCGGGTTTTGCCATGGGGCGGGCTCACTCGTCAGGTGTTGTGTTCTCGAAAGGGCGCTTAATGACGCCCACCCCGCATGTTGTCAACACACTTATAGCCGTTCCAGCGAATGACCTGAGCGGGTCCAGCGCAAAAATGCAGGGTCGCGATTAGCGCGCGCAGGATCGAGCCGTTCGGCCATCTCGCCCAGCATGAAGCGCGTCACCGATGGCAGGTCGAGCGCCATGGCATCCTCCAGCGTGACCCACTGCAAATCCGTAAGCTCCGCACCATCCATGGGCGGCCGCTCGTCAATCAGCAAATCTTCGGCGAAACCATAGAAAAAGCGCGCATCAAACCGGCGCGGGCGATAGGGCGGCGTCACGGCGCGACCGAAAAAGGTCAGCCCCGTGAGGCATGGCGCGGCGCCCTGTTTGTAGAAACTCTCCCAGCCGGGCGGATACGGGCCTTCGATCTCAGCCGCTTTGCCGACGATGAGGCCGGTCTCCTCGAAGGTCTCACGTATGGCGGTCAGGGCCAGGGCGCGCGGCAGGCGGCGGGCGGATTTACGCAGTTTGGCCTCGCAGGCCGAATCGAGTTCCGTCAGTGTCTTTGCACGGCCATCCAACCGGTCCACGCGCCCGCCAGGAAAGACATATTTGTCTGGCATAAAGGCGTGGCGGCCAGAGCGCTTGCCCATCAGCACGGTGGGCTGCGGGCCGTCGCGGCGCACCAGCATCAGCGTGGCAGCATCTTTCGGACGCGGGCTGGCCTTGCCTTTCAGGAGGACATCGCCGTCACCCTCGCGGTCATAGGCCGATTTCAGATCGGTCTGTGCCATCGACTACCTCCCCCGGCGCTTGCCTTTTCCGCCCTTGTGGCGCGCGCTCTTGGCGCCGCCGCGGCCCCTGCCCTGCGCCGGACGTGAGCGACCGGGCCGCGCGCCGCGCTCGCCCGCGCGTGGCGGAGAGAGCATTTCCAGGAGCAGACCGCCCTGCAATGGCGAGACTTCCTTCAGGCGCACCGAAACGGTCTGGCCGAGATCGAAATGCTTGCCCGACCCACGCGCGACGAGGCGCATTGCCACATCGTCGAAATCCCAGAAGTCAGACGACAGGCTGGAGATCGGAATGAAGCCATCGGCAGCGGTTTCGGCGAGCCTCACGAAAAGGCCGGCCTTCGTGACGCCGGTAATCCGGCCTTCGAATTCCGCACCCACCCGGTCTTGCAGGAACAGCGCGAGATAGCGATCGGTGGCATCGCGCTCGGCCGCCATGGAGCGGCGCTCAGTGGTCGTGATGTGCGTGGCTGTCTCTTCCAGCCGCGAGAGGCTCTCCTTGCTCATCCCGTCCGGACCGAGGCCCAGCGCCGAAATGAGCGCGCGGTGCACGATAAGGTCGGCATAGCGCCGGATCGGCGAGGTGAAATGGGCATAGCGATTAAGATTGAGCCCAAAATGGCCGAGATTTTCCGGCGCATAGACCGCCTGAGCCTGGGAACGCAGCACAATCTCGGTGATCATGTCGGCAGTCTCGCCATCGCGCGAATCCGCCAGGAGGCGGTTGAAGCGATGCGTCTGCGGGCGCTCGCCCAGTGCCCATTTAATGTCCAGCGTCTTCAGATACTCGGCCAGCGCGGCAAGCTTTGCATCTGTCGGCTGGTCGTGGACGCGGTAGATCAGCGGGTGGCGGGCTTTCTCCAGGCTCTCGGCGGCGGCGACATTGGCCTGGATCATGAACTCCTCGATCAGCTTGTGGGCATCGAAGCGGTCCTTCACCGCGATCTGGTGGATCGTGCCGTCCTCGGCAAATTCGATGCGCCGTTCCGGCAGGTCGAGATCAAGCGGCGCGCGTTGCTCCCTAGCCTTGTTGACGGCGGCATAGGCGCCCCAGAGGGGTTTCAGCACCGGTTCGAGAAGCGGGCCGGCATGGTCATTGGGATGGCCGTCAATCGCCGTCTGCGCCTCTTCATAGGAAAGGCCCGCAGCCGATTTCATCATGCCGCGCACAAAACGGTGGGAGCGCTTGGTGCCGGCCTTGTCGAATTCCATTTCCACGGCCAGGCACCGGCGCAACTCACCCTCTTTCAGCGAGCACTCGTCTGCGGAGAGCTCGAAGGGCAGCATCGGCACGACGCGGTCGGGGAAATAGGTCGAGTTGCCGCGCTTATAAGCCTCGCGGTCGAGCGCGGAGCCCTCGGTGACATAGGCCGAGACATCGGCAATGGCGACAATCACCCGCCAGCCATCTTCAAGCTGTTCAGCATAGACCGCATCATCATGGTCGCGCGCATCTGCCGGGTCGATGGTGATGAGCGGGATCTGGGTGAGATCCTCGCGCTCGGCCGGCGCGGGCTTGGCCTTGCGCGCCTGTTCCAATGCCGCCTCAGGGAACTCGGTCGGGATGCCATGAGCGTGCAGCGCGATCAGGCTGGCCGCGCGCGGATCGCCGACCTTGCCGATGACCTCCTGCACGATGGCGAGTTTCGGCCCGTGCCCGCGTGAGGGTTTGGGCATGACGCGCACAAGATCGCCATCTGCAGCCTCACCCATATCCTGGCGTTCGATCAGCAGATCATACTTGTCGCGGCGATTGACGCTTTCCACGCGCCCGCCATGCCGGGTCGAGGTGAAGAGGCCGATAACCGGCTCATTCTCGCGCTTGTCGAGCACTTTGATGACCCGCGCCTGGAAGCCTTCCGGGCCCTCAGTGATCTTGCACAGGGCCACATCGCCGATGCCGGGATCGCGCTGGCGGGCCTTGTCGCGCCCGCCCTTGGCCCGGTGGGCCGGCCCGGAATAAATCAGGTCCGGGCCGAACAGGCCATCGCCGCTCTTGGCCTTGCCGATCAGGTCGCCATGCTCGTCAATGCGCAGGAAGGACACCAGCGTAGTGGGTGGCAACTGGTCTTTCTTGCCATGGCGGCGCTTGCCACGCCGTTCGACCTCGCCATCGCGCTCAAGATCCTTCAGCACCGCGCGCAGTTGTGCGCGCTGATCGCCCTTGACGTTCAGTCCCTTGGCAATGTCGCGCCGTGTCGTGATATGCGGATTGGCCTCCAGAAAGGCCATCACCGTCTTCTTGTCTGGAAAACTCATGGCGCTCATATAGCGCAGCGCGCAACAGATTTCGCCCTGTTTATCAGGCAGCCACAGAGCAAACCCGGTTGCGCCCCTGATTCTTTGCCAGATAGAGCGCCTTGTCGCCCCGCGACAACAGCGCTGAAGGCGTATCGTCCATGCCGGCCAATATGGCAACGCCGGCCGACAGGGTCACATCGATGGCCTCGCCATTTGGCAAAGTGAAGACCGCGCCCGCAACAGCACGGCGCACGCGCTCAGCCGCCGCTGCTGCTCGATCGCCTTCGGTATCGGGCAGGATTGCAACAAACTCTTCCCCGCCGGGACGGCAGACCATGTCGACAGGACGAACATTAGCCTGCAGGCGCTCAGCAATTTCCTGCAGCACGGCGTCGCCGGCCGCATGACCATATGTGTCATTCACATGCTTGAAATGGTCGATATCGAGCGCGATGACTGAAAGCGGTTTGCCACCGATCAGCGCCCGCTTCATCAGCTGGTGAAGCTGGTTCATCATATATCGGCGATTATAGAGCCCGGTCAGTTGGTCGATCACTGAGAGTTCCAGGCCGCGGTCCACGCGCTTGCGCATGATTTCGATATAGCGGGTCCGGCGTGTCTGCGTGCGCACGCGGGCCAAGAGCTCCTGCGGCTCGATCGGCATCTGGATCACATCGCTGGCGCCATAAGCCAGGGCCCGGGCCGCGATATGCGTTTCATGCGGCTCGCAGGCCACAATGATCGAGATCGGCCGCGTCATCTCCGACATGCGGAAATGCGTGCAGATCTTCAGCGGGTCGAATCCCTGATCGGAGAGAGGCAGGAGAATGAGATCCACACCTGCGTTTGAAAGTGCACTCTCGCCTGCAGCATCGAGATAGGAAGAAACCTCATGCCCGGCTTTGCGCAGCATATCGACCAGGCGTTTGGACCGGCGCGGATGGGTATCCATCACCAGGATACGCACAGAACGCTTGAGGTCTTCCTGTTCCTGATCTTCAAATTCCAGGGCTGAGGCGCCGCGCCCCTGACGCAGGCGCAACTCATGCGCAACAGAATTATAGCGGCGCAGGGCCTCGATTCGGGAATTGAGCTGGAAATCATCTACCGGCTTGGTGATGAAGTCTTCCGCGCCCGCTTCAAGACCGCGCACCCGATCTTCAGAGTCCGACAGTGCTGTCACCATGACAACGGGAATGTGAGACGTGTCGGGATTGGACTTCAGACGCTTGCAGGTCTCATAGCCATCAATGCCCGGCATCATCACATCCAGGAGGATGATTTCAGGGCGTTCATTCTCGGCCACCTTGATGGCGTCCAGGCCGTTTGCAGCCTCCAGCACGACATGAAAGTGCGATTCCAGCTTGCCCTGGAGAACGCGCCGATTGGCCTCGATATCGTCGGCCACCAGGATGCGGGCGCTCATGCGGCCTGTCCTTGTGGCATCAGATCTTCCACCGCGCGCATGAAGGACACGATCTGGATCGGTTTCGACAGATAGCCTTCGCAGCCGGCCTTGCGCACGCGCTGCTCATCATCGCGCATGGCAAACGCAGTCACCGCCAGCACCGGGATATGGCGCAGGGATTCGTCATCCTTGATCCAGCGCGTGATATCGAGACCGGAGACCTCAGGCAGCTGGATATCCATGATGATAAGGTCCGGCATTTCCTTGCGCGCGATTTCAACGGCGCGCGCGCCGTCGCGGCACTGAAATGTCTTGTAGCCAAAGGAATCCAGCAGATCGCAGAACAAACGCATGTTCAGCTCATTGTCCTCAACGACAAGCACCGATTTCGCTGGCGAAATGGTCATCTGAACATCTTCCCTAACCTCGAATCGATCCGCCTCCGGGAATCGATCCACAACCCTGATTTAGCCCCGAGAGTCTTAACTCTTGTTTACGCGTTACCCTGCTGATGGTACATAGCGCCTGTGAACAAATAGTGACCGAAACGACATGGCCAACCTCTGCCGCAGCTGTGCTGCCCTGTCTGTTGAGCCTCTGCAACACTGCCGCGACTGTGGTAGCGCCCGGCTGGTAAGCCATCCCGACCTGGCCAATCTGTCAATCGCCCATCTCGATTGCGATGCCTTCTTCGCCGCCATTGAAAAACGCGATGCGCCGGAACTCAAGTCAAAGCCGGTGATCGTCGGCGGCGGAAAGCGCGGCGTGGTCGCTACATGCTGTTATATTGCGCGCCTGCATGGTGTGCGGTCAGCCATGCCGATGTTCAAGGCATTGAAGGCCTGTCCCGACGCGGTGGTGGTAAAGCCGAACGGCGCGAAATACTCCGAAGCGGCCAGGCAGATCCGCGCCAAGATGGACGCGCTAACTCCACTGGTTCAGGCCGTTTCCATCGATGAAGCCTATATGGACCTGTCGGGCACCACCTCGCTTCATGGCGCGTCGGCCGCAAGCCTGCTGGCGCGTCTCGCGCTGGAGATTGAGCGCGATGTCGGGATCACCGTTTCCATTGGTCTCTCATCTAACAAGTTCCTCGCCAAGACGGCCAGCGAAATGGACAAGCCGCGCGGCTTTGCCGTGCTCTCGCCTGAGGAAGCGCCGGCTTTTCTCGCGCCGCATTCGCCGGCCTATCTCCACGGAGTGGGCCCAAAGCTGGCCGCAAAACTGAAACGCGACGGCTACGAAACCGTGGCTGATCTGCAGGCGGCCGGGCTGAAAACGCTGATCCGCGCCTATGGCGAGACCGGGCAGTATCTGCATCACCGCGCCAATGGCATCGATCATCGCCGCGTCGAGGCTCATGGCGAGCGGAAGTCTGTCTCCTCAGAGACCACATTCGATACGGACATTGCCGATCTCTCCGCGCTGACAGACCGGCTCTGGCAGGTGTGCGAAAAAACCGCCCGGCGCGCCAAGGCCGTGGAGGTCGAGGGCGCCGTGGTTGTCCTGAAGCTGAAAACCTCGGACTTCAAGACCATCACGCGGCGCACCACCCTGCCCGACCCGACACAGCTGGCGCGCAGCCTGTTTGAGATCACCCGCCCCATGCTGGCGCGCGAAACCGCATCAGGAAAGAAATTCCGCCTGATCGGTGTCGGGCTCTCGGAACTTGCCGATGCGCGCGGCGACCGTGTGGACCTCGTCGATCCTGGCGTGGAAAAACGCGCGGCTGCCGAACGCGCCACCGATGCGGCGCGGGCAAAATTCGGTGATGGTGCGGTGCTGACAGGCCGTGCCCTGCGTTATCAGGAAGAGCGCGAAGTGCGCCGGTCTTCGCAGAAGCGGGGTTAGCCCTTCAGATCCTCGCAAAATCCCATTTTCTCCGCAGACACCTGCGAAAGCAGGTGTCCATGGACCACAGTTTCAGCCGGGAGCTCTTGGCTGCGTCTTTCGTCCATGGATGCCTGCCTTCGCGGGGATTCGCGAATTTCTATGCTTTCGCTGAAAGCTAAGGGAAATCTACAGCTTCCCCAATCGCTCCAACACACGCTCACGCCCGATCAGAGGCAGAAGATCCGCCATATTCGGCCCGAACGGACGCCCTGTGACGGCTTTGCGCAGAGGCATGAACAGAGCCTTGCCTTTGCGCCCGGTCTCGGCCTTCAGCGCATTGGCCCAGGCGCCCCAGGTCTCGCCATCAAACTCGCCTTCCGGCAGCATGGCCGCCGCGCCGCGTACGAAGTCGAGATCGGCTTCGTCCACTTCAGTGGCGACATCACCAAACACGACATCGACCCAGTCCTTCGCATCCACCAGCCGCGTGCAGTTCTCCCGCACAATTGCCCAGAAGTCCGGATCAGCGGCACGCGAGTCCAGCGCGGCGAGACGATCCTTGGCGGCCTCGAAGGACATGTCATGCACGATGGCAGCGTTCAGCTGGTCCAGCTCGCGCTCATCGAAACGGGCTGAGCCGCGCGCGATCTTTTCGAAATCGAACTCAGCGGCAAGTTCATCCAGATTGGCGCGCACTTCCACCGCGTCGCTGGTGCCGATCTTGGCGAGCAATGAGCAGATCGCCATGGGCTCGGTCCCCTGCCCTGCCAGTTCGCCGATGGACAGCGAGCCGAGGCGTTTCGACAGGCCCTGCCCGTCCGCCCCGACCAGCAGCGGGGTGTGCGCCATGGCCGGCGCGGCCCCGCCAAGGGCGTGGAAAATCTCGATCTGCGCGCCGGAATTGGTGACATGGTCTTCCCCGCGCACGACATGGGTGATGCCGGCCTCGATATCGTCGACCACGCTGGGCAGCGTGTAGAGATAGGAGCCATCGCCGCGGATCAGGATGGGGTCTGAAACCGATGTGGTTTCAATGCCTTGCGTACCGCGCACCAGGTCATCCCACTCCACGCGGTTGCCGGACAGTTTGAAGCGCCAGTGCGGCGTGCGCCCTTCCGCTTCCAGCGCGGTAACTTCCGCGTCGCTGAGTTCCAGCGCGGCGCGATCATAAACCGGCGGACGCCCCCGAGAGAGCGCGATCTTACGCTTGCGGTCGAGCTCGTCAGCTGTCTCGTAACAAGGATAGAGAAGGCCCTTTTCTTTCAGGCTTTCGGCTGCGGCGGCATACATGTCGAACCGGTCGGACTGTTTGAATGTCGAACCCCAGATCAGCCCCAGCCAGGTGAGGTCCGCCTTGATCGCATCCTCATTCTCCCGCGTGGACCGCTCGGTGTCTGTGTCATCGATGCGCAGGATGAATTCCCCGCCCTGCTTGTGCGCAAACAGCCAGTTGATCAGCGCGGTGCGCACATTGCCGACATGCAGACGGCCAGTGGGAGACGGAGCGAAACGGACTTTGACGGACATGGGCGGGTTGCTTTCCAACAGTGTCGGCGAGTCAGGTGAACCTAACCTGCCAAAGGCGGCTGAATAGGACTCATCCTATCACTCGCCAAGGGGGTGTTGCGTTTCAAGGTGTGAATCGAGCGCCAAGACAGCCTCATGGTGAGCGAAGTCGAACCACGAGGCGGGAGATGGAAGAGCCATTCTGTGCTGACCGCCTCGTCCCTCGACTTCGCTCTGGATGAGGGCTGTATTTGAATGATTTCTACCGCGCCGCGCGGCGCCAGCCTTCAGAGCGTGCTTCCTCCGGGGAACAAAACCAACGCTCGCCACCCGCTTCATTGATGCGCGTTCGCGAGTAATCACGCTGGCCGGGTTCGTGGAAAATCTTTGTACCACTGCGCGAGATGTTGCCTTTAATGGAACAATCGCTAGAGGGCGGCTCCTGGGCCTCGGCAGCACTTGCCTGCTCGGCCCGCAAGCGGGCGCGATAGTCATGCGGGCGCTCAAAATTGCTGCGCCACAGGGCGAGCCCCTCTGCGCGCGCGACCGCTTCCTCGTCGACATAGTCTTCACTGAAATCGGTATAAGCGACCGCCCAGCCACGCCGCACCATCTGGGCGTTGATCTCCACACCGTCGGCTGTGCATACCGCCACATGGCGTCCACGATCCATGTCGCGCACGCTGCACGTCAATGTTTTGCCATCCGTCAACCGCTCCAGCGCCCGCCGCGCGGCTCGCCCGCAATCCCATGGTCCGCTTTCAAATTCGCAGGTCTGGCGCGCCTCGACCGCGTCAATTCCGAACAAGCGGATGCGATGGTCTCCCATGCGCATGCTGTCACCGTCGGTAACGTACACCTTACCGATGAGCACACCCTGATCGGCGACCAGTGAGCCAAGCGGCGCCGACAGGCTGGAGATGAATCCGAAAATCGCAGCGGTGATGAAATATGTCTTCATGGGTTAAGCCATAGGGCCAACCCGTTAACCACACGTTTTCAATCTTGGGTAGTTTATTTACCACTTAAAGTTTAATCATCGCGAAACCGGTTCGTAATCGGATAGCGTCGGTCGCGACCAAAATTCTTGCCGCCCACTTTCACGCCCGGCGGGGCCTGACGGCGTTTATACTCGGCGATGTACAGCAGATGCTCGATCCGGCGTACCGTGGCCGGGTCATGGCCGCGCGCGATAATGTCAGCGGCGTCTTCCTCCTCATCGACCAGGCCGCGGAGGATATCGTCGAGCACCTCATAGGGCGGCAGGGAGTCCTCATCCTTCTGGTCCTCGCGCAGCTCGGCGCTGGGCGGCTTGGTGATGATCCGCTCGGGGATCACTTCTCCGCCTGGCCCAAGCGCACCGCGTGGCACCTGCGTATTGCGCCATCTGGAAAGCGCGAAAACCTCGGTCTTGTAGAAGTCTTTCAAGGCATTGTAGCCGCCGCACATATCGCCATAGAGCGTGGCATAGCCGACCGCCATTTCCGATTTGTTGCCGGTCGTCACCACCATGTGGCCGAACTTGTTCGACAGCGCCATCAGCGTCACCCCGCGCAGGCGCGACTGGATGTTTTCTTCCGTAGTGTCGGGTTTGCGACCGGCAAAGAGCGGGCCGACCATCTCATCCATCGCCTCGATGCCCGGCGCGATGGTGACGATGTCATAGCGCACACCCAGCGCTTCGGCGCAGGCCTTGGCGTCTTCCAGGCTGTCAGACGAGGTGTAGCGGGACGGCATCATCACACACCAGACCCGGTCAGCGCCAAGCGCATCCACGGCAATCGCGGCGGTCAGCGCGCTGTCGATCCCTCCCGAGAGGCCGAGCACCACGCCGGGAAAGCGGTTCTTGTCCACATAATCGCGCAGCGCCTGGGTCGCGGCGCGATATTCCGCCTCCCAACCCGCACTTAGTGTGACATTGTCCCCGCTGGTGAACCGGGCCGTCTCGGCATCGAAACTGACCATGGCCAGCCCCGTCTCGAAATCGCCGAGCAACTGATGCTCAGTGCCATCCACATCCACGGCATAGGACGCGCCATCGAAAACCAGCTCATCCTGCCCGCCCATCTGGTTCACGAACAGATAGGGCAACCCGTTCTTGCGCCAGGAGGAGAAGGTGGTGTGGCGCTCGGTCTGCACCGTGCGCCGCCAGGGCGAGGCATTGGGGACAAGCAAAACCTCGGCGCCATTTTCCTTCAGCTCGCGCGGCACGCGCTCGAACCAGATATCCTCGCAAATGGCGATGCCGATCTTCACGCCGCGAAAGTCGACCGGCTTGCACGCGCCCTGGCCTTCATCGAAGACGCGCTTTTCATCGAACACGCCGTAATTGGGCAGCTCGCGCTTGTCATAACGGGCGGTGATCTTGCCGTTGTCCATCAGCAACGCACTGTTATAGCGCTTGCCGTTTTCGGCCCACGGCCCGCCGATCAGGACCGCCGTCTCGCCCTCTGCCGTGTCGGCGGCAAGCGCCTTCAGCGCCGCCATGGAATCCTCCACCGCGCTGGGTTTCAGCACCAGATCTTCCGGCGGATAGCCGAGAATGAAAAACTCGCTGAGTACCAGAAGATCCGCGCCAGCCGCCCGGGCCTTGCCGAGCGCATCGCGCGCCAACTCCAGGTTTCCGTCGATATCGCCCACGACGGGATTGAGCTGGGCGACCATGATGTTCAGTGTGCGAGACATGATCTGCATTTAAGCCGGCTATGCGGTCCTGCCTAGCCTGCAGCTAGCTCGACAGCGCCTCAGCCTCGGCCGCTTCGGCCATGCCGACCGCCGCCACCGCGCCATGGCCCGGCACCTGGCTCTGCATTTCTCCCAGGCAGGCGGCGAAGAAGCTCTCATCAGCGCGGCCCAGCGGATCAGGCAGATCTGCAGCAATATCCACACGCACTTCATAGGGCGTGGTGTTGGTTACCTTTCGGGTCAGGAAGTCGACCGAGATTTCGCCGGAGGGGTAGACCACGCGCATGGTTCGCTCGCGCGCCTCCTGAGCGCGGCTGGCGCGCAGCCAGGCCGACCCGCCCGAAACAAATTCAAATTCGGCCACAGCCTCATCCAGATGATCGGTCGTCACCTTGCGCCCTTCAGCCTTCACACCGGTGAACTCGCGGCCGATCATGCAGGCGGCAAGATCGAGATCGTGGATCATCAGGTCCCAGATGACCGAGACATCGCCGGCCCGCCCGGCCTGAGGCGGCGGCCCGGCGCGCACCGATTCCAGTCGTTCCGGTACTTCATCAATGGCGAAAATACCCATCGCCTTGGCCACGAAGCGCTCCTGGTGGCCGACCTGCAGCACCTTGCCGCGCGTGACCGCCTCTCCGGCCAGTTTGCGCGCGGTGATCACATCCAGCGCCAGCGGCTTTTCCACCAGCACATGCTTGTCGGCGGCCAGCGCCTGGCCTGTCAGCGGAGCGTGGAATGTCGCGGGCACGGCGATCACCATGGCGTCGACCTCGGCCAGCAACTCAGCATAATCATCGAAAGCCCCTGCCCCAAACGGACTGGCGACCCGAGCAGCGCGTTCGAGATCAAGATCAAAGATGCCAACCAGATCGGTCCGGGCCGAGGCCGCCGCCTTCTGGGCGTGATAATTGCCGAAGACCCCTGCCCCCGCGACGCCGACCTTCAGACCTGCCACATCCAACTCCCTGACTGTCAGGCTCCCGCATAGACACACGCGCAGCACACCGCAAGCACAGCCGCCAGACCAGTGGCAAGAAATGAAAACTTGCCGCTTCCCCGGCGGCGCCCCTTCACAACAGCCCCACAAGGGGCCTTATGAAACTCAAAGAGCATAAGGAGGATCACCCCATGAGCGATATTCAGGCAAAAGGCTGGGCCTTGGCCACGCGGCCTGTCGGCATGCCAAAAGAGAGCGATTTCGGCTTCGTGGACACTGTCGCCAGCGCGCCCGCAGAAGGTGAAATCCAGGTACGCAATTCCTGGATGAGTGTGGACCCCTATATGCGGGGCCGCATGATCGACAGGGAAAGCTATGTTCCCCCCTTCGAAATCGGCAAGCTGATGCAGGGTGGAGCCGTTGGCCGCGTGACCGCATCGGGCCATCCAGACTTCAAGGAAGGCGACCTCGTTTCCTCGATGAATGGCTGGCGCGAGGCATGGACCGCAAAGCCCGAGGCATCAATGGCGCAAAAGCTGCCAGAAACCGGCCTGCCGGAAAGCGCGTTTCTCGGAGTTGCCGGCATGCCGGGCCTGACCGCCTATGCCGGCATCCTGCGCATCGCCGAGTTGAAGGAAGGCGACACCGTGTTCGTCTCCGGCGCAGCCGGCGCGGTGGGCTCAACGGTGGTACAAATTGCCAAGATCAAGAATTGCACCGTGATCGGCTCGGCGGGCGGGCCTGACAAGTGCGCTTTCGTGAAATCCCTCGGCGCTGATCACGTCATCGACTATCGCGAGGCAAGCGGCTGGGAAGGCCTTGTCGCCGCCCTCAAGGCTGCCGCGCCAAGTGGTATCGATGTCTATTTTGACAATGTCGGCGGAGACCATCTCACCGCGGCAATCGAATGCGCCCGCCCCTTCGCACGCATGGCCCTTTGCGGAATGATCTCAAAATACAACGACACCGAGCTTACCCCTGGCCCGCACAATGTGATGATGATTGTTGGCAAACAGCTGAAGCTGCGGGGCTTCATCGTCTCTTCGCATGCCGATTTGCAGGGCGAATTCCTGAAAGACATGGCCGAGTGGATCCCGGCAGGAAAAATGAAGTTCCAAGAAACCGTGATGGAAGGTATTGAGCAGGCGCCTGCCGCCTTTATGGGGCTCTTCAAGGGCGCCAACACTGGCAAGATGCTTGTAAAACTGACTTAAAACACCGCGGTCGCGCCGCCGCGCAGGGAGGCCCCAATGGCACAGCTCTTCGATGCCTATGTGATGGTCGACTGGAGTGCGGCGGCCAAGCCGGTAACCGGTGCAAACTCAATCTGGGTGGGCATCCTGGCCAAGGATGCCCGCCTGAAATTCCAGTTCCGCGCGGTCAATCCCGAAACCCGGCTGAAGGCGCGCGACTTTATCGCCGACATGGTGGGCAAGCTCACCCGGCGAGGCGACAAGGTCTTGCTCGGTTTCGATTTCAGCCTTGGCTACCCCGCAGGCACGGCCGGTGCCATGGGCCTGAAGACAGACACCCAACCGCCCTGGAAGGCACAGTTTGAATTCCTCACCAGCAAAGTGCGAGAAAAGCCGGACAATTCCAATGCGCGTTTCGCTATCGCTGCGGGGATGAACTACGCCATCTCCAAGGGGCCGTTCCCGTTCTGGGGCGCACCAGCGCGCGACCAGGTCAGCACGCTTCAGGGGACGCGCCCAGACTATGGCCCCGGCGCACACCTGCCTGAATTCAGGCTGACCGAACGGCATCTGCGAGAGGCCAGGCTTGGACAGCCCAAATCGTGCTGGCAACTCGCCTATGCCGGGAGTGTGGGCAGCCAGACCCTCTTGGGCATTCCGCATGTCGCCTGGCTGAGAGAGCATCTGGATGCGGCGCGGATCTGGCCGTTTGAACTGGGGCTGGAAGATCTCACCGAAGAGCGCCTTGAGGACATTTCTGTCGTGATCGCCGAAATCTATCCCTCCATGATCAAGGCCAAGCCTGCCGAGGGGCAGGTTCTGGACGCGGCTCAGGTGGAGGCAATCGCCCGTCACTATTGGGATCTCGACGCCAAGGGCGCGCTTGGAATGCATTTTTCTGGCCCAAAAGACCAATCTGAGGCGGAAATGTCACAGATTACCGCTGAAGAAGGGTGGATTTTGGGCACATAGCCCGTGTTTATTGGGGTTTCGGCGTATCCGGGCCACGCGAATCGTGTCTCTGTCGCCGCAATCGACGCATCACGTCGATCACTTGAGAGGAGAATCCCATGAACAAGGGCGATCTGACCAAAACCGTTTCTGAAGCTGCCGGCATCAGCCATGATCAGGCTGGCAAGGCAGTGAACGCGGTTTTTGAAGCCATTGCCGGAGCCGTGAAGGGCCGTAACAAAGTCGCCATTGCCGGCTTTGGTACCTTCGAGGCCAAGACGCGTAATGCACGCGAAGGCCGCAACCCGGCCACTGGTGACACCATCCAGATTCCGGAAAAAACCTCGGCGGCCTTCAAGCCAGCCACAGCGCTGAAAGATATCTAAGCGCTAGAACACGCTTGACGGTTCAGCGGCGCGGCCATTGGGTCGCGCCGTTTTCCATTCCAGCAGTGCAACCTGGGCAATGCCTGCCACGAACAGAGCAATAGCTGCTGCTTCAAGCATGCCCTGTGCACCCCGCCCAAGCGTGAGCCCCAAATGATAGCCCAGCGGCAGCATCAGCACAAAGAATGAGCCCAGATGCAGGACGGTCGGCGACCAGACAACGTCCTGAGATCTGAGCGCCATGGAGGCCGTCGCCTGCAACCCGTCAAAACAGGTCGCCAATGCCACCAGCCACATCACAGTGGCCAGCGCGGCGGTGATAATCACGCCATCGACAACCGCATCCTCGCGCACCATGGCGAGTGTGATGACATCCCGCAGGAGCCAAACGATCAGGCCCAGTACGAGCCCGGTCAGCAAGGTCGCAACCACTCCCAACCGGCTGGCATCACGCATGCCATCCAATTCACGTCGCCCGAAATGCTCGGCGACACGCACGCTGGTCGCGGTGGCAATACCGAGATAGACCATGAAGGCGAGCCCCATGACCTGAACCGCATAGCCATAGACGACATTCGCCGCCAGCGAGATCCAGGTCGCGATAACGAAAGTGGCGTTGAAGCCACCCCACTCGGCAACATTGGAAATCGCGGTGCCGGTCCCGACCTTCATCTGACGGGCAAACTCGCCGACGGGACCCTGAATTGTGTAACGGCGTGCCGGGGTTAGCCACAAGATCATCACGGCAAAGACAACAAGCAGAAAATAGCGCGTGCCCGTGGTGGCAATCGCCACGCCCTCCGCCCCCAATTGTGGCAGCCCCCACCAGCCGGCGACAAAGGCAAGATCAAAGACGAGATTCACCAGTGCGCCAGCATACATGGTGCCGGTGGCAAGCAGGGGCCTGCGCAGTGCCTCAAGGTACATGGCGGTGACGGTGGTGAGCGTAAACCCAGGCAAGCCCAGCGCCAGAATGCGCGTCACGCTCGCAGTCTCTGCAGCAATAACATCTGGCGAAACACTCGATCCCTCGCCCTGTGGCGCGATACCGACAAATACCCACTCAAACAGCGGACCAGCCAAGGGCACGACCAGCAAGATCATGACGAGGCCCATGACGAGCGCCACCCAGATCCCGCGCCAGAAGACGCGCGAGGTTTCCTGCGCCCTGCCCTGTCCGGAGAGCTCGGCCGTCAACACCTGCACGCCAAGCAGGATACCCATGGAAAATCCCAGCATCACACCAATGGGGAGCCAGGAATTCAGGACATAGGGAAGCTCATCGGGCGCATTCTGGCCGAGCACAATCGCATCCGTCAGACTCATCACCATCATCGCGAAGCGCGAGATGGCGATGGGGATCGACAGCTTTACAAGGTCGACAATTTCACTGGCCCGCACCCAGGCGGGCCATCCCCGCCTGCTCATGGCTCAGGATCCCTTTGGAATTAGCTTGCTTGCCGCGTGACAGTCCCGCCCGCCGCGGCGGCGGCTTCGATCTTCTCTGCCAGCAGGAAGGCGAGTTCAAGCGCTTGTTCGCCGTTCAGACGCGGATCGCAATGAGTGTGGTATCGCGATGACAGGTCTTCCTCGGAAATCGCCTGGGCGCCGCCAAGACACTCGGTCACATCCTGACCCGTCATCTCGACATGAACGCCGCCGGGATAGGCACCTTCGGCCGAGACGATGTCGATGAACTGCTTCACCTCGGACAGAATGCGGTCCATCGGCCGGGTCTTGTAGCCGGTGCCGGTCTTCAGCGTGTTGCCGTGCATCGGGTCGCACGACCAGACCACCGTCCGGCCGGATTTCTGCACCGCGCGCACTAGAGGCGGCAGGCCATCAGCCACACCCTCAGCACCAAAGCGTGCAATCAGGGTCAGGCGTCCAGCTTCATCCGTCGGATTGAGACGCTCAATCAGACGCACAAGCTCGTCCGGCTCCAGGCCCGGCCCGCACTTCACACCAATCGGGTTTTTCACCCCGCTGAGAAAGTTGACATGTGCATGGTCGAGCTGGCGTGTGCGATGGCCGATCCACAGCATGTGGGCCGAGGTGTCGTACCAGTCGCCCGTGGTGGAATCCACGCGCGTCATGGCCTCTTCATAGCCCAGCAGCAGGGCTTCATGGCTGGTATAGAACTCGGTCTGCGAGAGTTGCGGCACGGTGGCCGGGCTGACGCCGCAGGCCTCCATGAAGTCCATCGACTTGGTGATTTGCTCTGCCAGCTTCTCATAGCGCGCGCCCTGCGGGCTGCGCTCGACAAAACCGAGCATCCATTGATGGACATTTGCGAGGTTCGCATAACCGCCCTGGCTGAACGCACGCAACAGGTTCAACGTCGAGGCCGACTGGCTGTAGGCCTGCACGAGACGCTCCGGATCGGGCAGGCGCTCTTCCGGGGTAAAGCCCATGCCGTTGATATTGTCGCCGCGATAGGAGGGCAGCTCGACGCCATCAATCGTCTCGACCGGCGAGGAACGCGGCTTGCCGAACTGGCCCGCAATCCGGCCAACTTTAACAACCGGCTTGGCCGCGCCAAAGGTCAGCACAACGGCCATCTGAAGAATCACACGGAACGTGTCGCGGATATTGTCCGGGTGGAATTCCTTGAAGCTCTCGGCGCAATCGCCGCCCTGCAGCAGAAATGCATTCCCGGCCGCCACTTCGCCCAGACGCTTTTTCAGGCGCCGTGCCTCGCCAGCAAACACTAGCGGCGGAAAGCCCTTCAAACGCGCTTCAGCTGCTTCCAGCGCAGCCGCGTCGGGATAGTCTTCGGGAATGTGTTTGGCTGGCAATTTGCGCCAGTCGGACGGTGTCCACGTCATCTTTTTGCTCCATTGACCGGCCTATGAACCATAACACGGCAGATGCATCAACGCGGTTGTCACATTTGTGCGATTGGCGTGTGTGATGGGGAAGTTCATGCTGCATCTGCTCACCGACTCTCGCTAGGGAAACCCGTATGGCTCATCTCTATGTCTCTCACAGTGCAGTCGATCTCGACCCCCTGTTGCGGCTGCACGAGGCGCTGCGCAAGGCCGGCATTACCACCTGG
>JALEGE010000162.1 GCA_022760335.1 Hyphomonadaceae bacterium | reverse complement strand
GCATCGCTTGAGACCGGCGTTTCTTGATCTCGCGGGCGAAGATGGGACCGAACCGATCAACCCAAAATCGGATGCTTTCGTGGCAGATATCGATGCCACGCTCATGCATCAGGTCCTCGACGTTTCGCAGTGAGAGAGGGGATCGGACATACATCATCACGGACAGGCGGATGATCTCAGGCGAGGTTTTGAAATAGCGGAAGGGCGATTTGCTCATCCCAATATCATGGCACGGTGCGTGTTAGGGGCCAGTTCCTTTGACAATGCCGGAAGAAGTCTTGCTCTGAAATCGGGCGCACAGCCCATTGCATCAGGCCGCTGTTCAGAGATCCATCTGGTTTGCGCAGATCGCTCTCGACGAAACCGACCTCATCCTGGAAGGGCACGAACACTTCCAGCGGCAGGAAGGAGCCGGCTTCGATGATTGCCAGAAACATGTCTTCGGCAGAGGGATCGGGGATGATTTCCTGCACCTTGGCAATGGCATTGTAGCCAAGTCGACCGCCGCCACGGCGCGGTTCATAATAGGCGATCCAGTCGCCCTCGAATGCCCGCGCACGGTTCAGATAGCGTTTCGGGAACTGGTATTGGGCTTCGGGAAAGTCGTCGTAGACCGAATTCGGTCGATGCGTGAAAATGCCCTTGGCCATTTATACCGCATACGCGGCGTTGCATTGATTTGTCGATGAATAATCGTGCTTCCTTTAGGCTTCCTGCGGGTGACAAAAGCGCGTATTTCCGAGCGAATGATTGACCCCTCCTTCGTTCGCTCTTCTGGGGCAAGGCTATGCAAGTGGCCGTCGTGCAGCCCGGTAGCCTTACTCGAGGCGTGTGAGGATATTTCATTGCCCGTGATCAGCGTGCCAATCTCGGCGGCACAGCAACCGGCTCAATTGCTGGCCCGGCTTATCCGCGAAATTGAACACGTGCTGACAGCCTTGTTCCCATCCTGGCTGGCAGGGGCGGAGGGTATCCGGGGACAGAATGTGGCGGCGCGCGAGGCCTTGCTGGCGCTCGCGCGAAAAACGGCGAAACAGGGCGATCTGTTCGGTCCCTATCTTGAGGCGATCACACTTTCGGCAAGCGAGCAGGCTCCACGAGCTTGTCTGGACCAGTTCGCGCCGGAGACCGCGTTCCGCGAATGTCACAGACTGTTTTGCCGTGCCTATGAAACAGATAGCGCCGTGCTGATCTTGTCCATGCCGGATGGTCTCAGTGACGAGACGATTTTGCAATTGCAGGATGCCGCGATCTGGATGGCCTCACAAAACGCGTTTCGTGTCTGGATCGCGGGACAAGGCGTTGAGCTGATGGAGCGGATCTCAACGGCTCGGGTTGAAAGGAGCATGCCATTCACCCCCGCATCTATTGCTGGCATGACACCGGAAACGCATGTCACGCCGCTTTCGGGACTTCCCAACCCGATCAGCTCGACAGAGCAGCGGATGGAACAATTCCTGTGCCGTTGCGTCTGGGCCGCCGGGCGTGCCTGGAATGTGAGCTGGTCTGCAGGGCCGTTGGAAAATCCGATCCGTGTGGACCTCCTTTGGGAAACGGAGCGACTGGTCGTCGAGCTTGATGGCCGGGATCATCTTGATCCGGACAAATATGCACGAGACAGGATGCGCGACCGGTCGCTGCAATTGGCGGGGTTCCGCGTCCTGCGATACACCAATGAGGAAGTGTCCGCCGATCTTTCCCGTGTCGCTTCCGAAATCGAGCGATTCCTGACATCGGCGAGAGATTGATGGACTTCATGGAGGGGCCGATGGCTTACAAGATCCGCGAACGCGCCGTGATGATTGCCCTGGCGGCTCTGGGCGGCAGCGCACCGAATGCAGTGTTGAAAAACACGTTCAAGCTCGATTTGTCCGGTCAGAAAAACAAGGCTTTGAAAAAGGCTGGACTTGTCGAGGTGCAACAGGCTCGCAAGGGAGGCCCAATCACTTTTGCACTCACCGAAAACGGTTGGCATTGGGTGGAATATGAGATGGAGGCGCAGCTTCCTGACAGAGCGGGCTCTGCAGGCGGCGCGCTCTATGCCTTGCTCGGTGCACTGAAGGGGCCGGCACAGGCCGCTGGAGGTCTCAGGGCGCTTTTGGCCGGAACGGCACCGAAATCGGCACATGCGCCACAACTCTCAGGCGATCTGCGCCAGCAAGTCCGCGACGCCTACCGCGCGCTTGCCAAGCGCCCGCAGGACTGGGTGCAGCTTCGGGATCTGCGCCCGAGACTCGCAGGGGCTGCAAAAACGGATGTCGATTCTACCCTCAAGCGAATGCTCCTCGACAAGGAGATCAACCTGACGCTAAACGAGGATCAGGGCGCGCTCACACAGGCGGATCGCGACGCCGCCATCCGCATCGGTGTGGACGATATGCACATGCTCAGCATGGGATAGGGGATGGCAACACAACTCGAAGCGCTGGGGGCTGTCAGTTTCAAGCCCTACTACACTGCGGCTGATATCTGGCGCGACGATGTCATCCATGTCGATGGAATCCACAAGGAGCCCTTTGAGGAAGTCCACCGCATCTTCGGCCTGATGAATCAGGGCGTTTCCTATTCCAACATGGTCATCGAAGGCCGTCCGGGGATCGGGAAGTCGCACTTTCTAGGGCGTGTCCGTCGCGGCGTGACGCGCGGTGAGAATGTCTTTGTCCTGTTGCAGCTTTCCAGCGCGCGCGATTTCTGGCGCTCGGTCGCCATCGCCTATTCAGACGCCATGTTCCGCGATGGGCCGACAGGGCGGACACAGCTCGAATTCGTTCTGGATGCACTGGCCGATACTCTGTCTGTAGGTGGCGACCAAAAGCAGTCATTGCTCTCAGGCAACATTTCGCTGGCACTTCTCAAGACGGTTCGAAATGGCCTGGCGAAGGCGTTTGGGCGCAGCCCTGCGGTGCGGCCTTTTATTGAGGCTGGATTGGTCCTGACGCTGCTGAACAGCCAAAGCCCTCAACATCAGGATGTGGCGAATGCGATCATCCAGGGGCTTGAGGTTCCGGAGGATTTCGATCAGGCGCGCGAGCTTCATCTGACGGAGCTTGCCCCGCGCGATGTGGTGAAAGGGTTTGACCGCGTTTTCGGCCTAGCCGGGAAGTTTACACTGGTTGCCATTGATCAACTCGACGGCCTGATCGCTCTGTCGAAAAGCGGCAGTCAGGCGGAAGTCCAAGGTGTCCTGGATGAAGTCGCCACGGGACTTATGGATTTTGCGGAGGACAATCCGGCGCATTCTCTCGTCATCGTGTCCTGTCTGCCTCAGACCTGGACCCTGATCCGAGAACAAGGCGTGCAGTCTGCCTGGCAGAGATATAGCAACCGCCAACAATTACGCCTGATTCCGAGCGTTGAAGTCGGTGCAAATTTAATCGCCGCCTTCCTTGGGGAGGCCTATGCAAGGGCAGGCTTCACTCCGCCTTACCCGACCTGGCCGATCAGGCCGCAAGCCTTCGACGAAGCGCCTTTCTATTCTCCGCGCGCGCTGATGCAGCTTACAGAGCAGCATATTCGCGCCTGTAGGGAACGGGGTGTAGTCGAGGAACTTGCCGAATTCGCCACCGCCGCTGGCGATGCCCCGAAAGACAAGGTCGAACCTTTAAGGTCCGACACGCTTTCAGCCCGGTTCGAAGATCTTCGCCGGAGCGCGAAATTCGATGGCGTGTTCGACAAGGATCAGGTCGATCATCGGATGCCCCAGCTCTTGCGCGCTGGGCTGGAGGCCTGGATTCAGGAACAAGAACACCCCACGGGGTTCAGTCTTGATGCGCCTCCTGGGCGCAAACCGGCCCTGCACGCACGCTTGCGTCAGATTGTGGATGCCGATCTCGAAGACGAGATTCACTGGTCTTTTCGTGCTGTGCCGCACTCGCATGCCGTCTCAGCCCTGACCCGTCTGCGTGCGGCTGTGACTGCAAGCGGACTGGGTGAACGGCGAGGTCTTTTCATTCTCAGGAATGCTGCCTGGTCTAAGGGGAAGACGACCAGCGAAGTGGTCGGTGAATTTGAAAGAGCAGGTGGTCAAACCTGCGCGCTCAGCGAAGATGACCTGCGCACATTTAGCGCGCTGGAGGCCTTGCTAAAGGAACAGCCAGACGGGCTTTCCGGTTGGCTCCGGGATGCGCGCCCCGCCAGCCAAACCAGCTTACTCCGCCAAATTCGTCCGGCCGGCCATGGCGGATCATCCTCGCCGCCGGAGCAGGGCGGGCAGAAACCAGAGGATGTGCCGGCCGATGGCCCCATCCATGTCATCCCAGAGGATGAAATCTCGATTGGTCAGTCGGATGAGACTGGCCAACCCGTCACAATCCGTCTCGAAGACCTGCGCCGACACACCGCCATTTTTGCCGGTTCAGGCTCTGGCAAGACCGTGCTTATTCGCCGATTGGTCGAGGAATGTGCGCTGAAAGGCGTGTCTTCCATCGTCCTCGATCCGAACAATGATCTCGCACGTCTCGGCACACCCTGGCCGGAGACGCCGGGTGGCTGGATAGACGGCGACGTTGAAAAAGCCGTCGAGTATCATGCCAATGTGGATGTCGCGATCTGGACGCCAAAACTATCGGCAGGACGTCCGCTTGCTTTCGCGCCGCTGGCTGATCTTGGGGCTGTGGCCGGTGACCGGGACGAGTTCGAGATCGCGTTGGACAACACCGTTGCAACCCTCCTGCCGCGCGCCGGATTGCCGAAAACCGGCGCCAAGCTGGCCCAGGGTCAGGCTGTCCTGAAGCAGGCTCTGCGCGACTATATCACCGCAGGCGGCGCCGGCCTTCAGAGGTTCCTCGATTATCTGCACGCCTTACCCG
>JALEGE010000161.1 GCA_022760335.1 Hyphomonadaceae bacterium | reverse complement strand
GTGCCGGTCGAACCGCTCTGCCCGCGTGCGCGTGTCTAGGATCGAGAGCACATCCGGCAGGGCGACATCCAACCCGCCCACCGCCGAGGCCATAACCACGCGCGCCGATGACGCGCCCAGCGCACGTGCCAGCATACGCTCGGTAAGTTGTACAAGGCGCCAATCGGCCGGAGCGGAAAGGTCGACCCTTGCGCCTGTCTCCTTCTCGAACTGCTCGAAGGCGGCCTGCACGGCATTGGCGTCCAGGAAGCGCTCGGCCAGGGTGCGCAACCCATCCGGGGTCACCTGGCTGGCGGGGATCGCGGCGGTGCGGCCAAGGCCCGGCTGCGTGTCGCCGCGATTTGTGAAGGCCGCAGCCTGAACGCGGTCGCGAAGCCGTTCCCTGGCGCGCAGTGAGCCGGTGACATAGCCGATCAGATTGAGGGCAAGGCTCCAGACCACGCCATGGGTCAGGCTATCCCCGAAACTTGCGCCGAACAGGGCGTGCGGGTTCAACCAGACGGGCAGGGCAGAAGCCATCACCGCATGGCCGATGAGCGCCGGCAGGAACAGCGTATAGGCCCAGGCGCCCATGCCGAGTACCAGGCCCGCCACCGCGCCCGCGCGCCGGCCCTCCTTCCAGTAGATGCCGCCGATCAGGGCCGGGGCGAACTGGATGGCAGCGGCAAAGGACAAGAGCCCGATCTGCGCCAGTGCCTCACTGCCGCCAGCGGCGCGGTAATAGCCATAGGCGAGCAACATCAAGATCAGAATCACGCCACGCCGGATGGTTAGAAGGCGCGCCCCGGAATCCCCGGCAAGGCTGGCAAACCGGCCGGATTTGAGCAGGGCCGGGACGATCAGGTCATTGGTCACCATGGTCGAGAGCGCCACGGAGGACACAATCACCATGCCCATGGCGGCGGAAAATCCACCCAGAAAGACGATCAGCGCGAGAATTCCATCGCCCTGGGACATAGGCAGATTCAGGACATAGAGATCAGCCGGACTATTGGCAGGCAGGGCACTCATCCCGACCATCGCAATCGGCACCACGACAAGACTGGTCGCGATCAGATAGAGCGGGAAGAGCCACTGCGCAGTGCGCAACTCTCCCGACCCGCGCCGCTCAATCATGGTGACATGGAACTGGCGGGGCAGACAGATGATCGCGCCCATGGAGAGCAACGTCATGGTGATGAAGCGGCCAGATGGCGTTCCAGGCTCAAACACGGCGCGTGCTTCCGCTGAGACCGAGACTGATTCTTGCCCTAGAAGGCTGAGCGAGAGCAGGCAAACGGCAATCAGCCCGCCCAATTTCAGAAGTGCTTCCAGCGCGAGAACCTGCATCAGGCCAGCATTCTGGCGCGTCTTGTCGCTTTGACGCGCGCCGAACAGGATTGCGAATACGGCCAGGATGAGTGCCATCAGCAGGACGGTTTCATCTGCTGGGCGGCTGGCATGATCGAGCGGTACCGATTGCGACAGGGCAACAAAACTCATCCCCACGGATTTCAGTTGCAGGGCGATATAGGGCAGGCTGCCGGTTACCGCGGCAATCGTGGCCAGCGTGGCAACGCTCTGGCTCTTGCCATAACGCGCGGACAGGAAGTCTGAGAGCGAAGTCACCCCTTCGCGCCGGGCAATATTGGCAATGCGCCGGATCAGGCCCGGCATCAGCGCGAAGACAAGAATGGGCCCGATATAGATCGGCAGATAGTCCCATCCACTCGATGCAGCGGTGCCGACCGCGCCGAAATAGGTCCACGAAGTGCAATAGACCCCAATGGCCAGCGCATAGATGATAGGGCTCTGCCGGAAGCCTGGCTTGGCAGCCTTCTTATCGCGTTTCCAGGCCAGCCAGAACAGGCCTGCCAGGTACAGCGCCGTGACAATCAGAATGATCCAGACAGGCAATCCGGTCTCCGTGTTCCCTGGCCAGATTGAACGAAACACGGCGTGAGAGGCAAGTTATGCCAAGGTCTTATCGGCGGCACGCAGGGCAAGGGCGACAATGGTGAGCCCTGTATTCACAGCGCTCGCTGAGGGCAGGACAGAGGCGTCGGCGACATAGAGACCGGCCACGCCATGGACCTGACCATCGCCATCCACCACCGAATTGGCCGGATCGCTGCCCATGATCGCCCCGCCCGTGGGGTGCCAGAGCTGCACCTCGCGATTGGGCACAATGACGGGATAGCCGGCAGACTGGAAGGCATCACGGGTCTTCCGGACCAGCCGCTTGTAACTCTCGGCCTGGAAATACGGCTCCTTGAAATCAATCAGCGTGTCGCCATCAAAGCGCCAGCCGGTCTCCTTGTCTGGCAGGGCTTCGGTCATCAGGAACATGGAAAGCGCGCGCTTGGCCACCGCGCGGATGGCGGGCTGCTTCAGCGCGCTGGTCAGGCGCCAGAACGGAGTTTGTCCGCCCATCTGGGCGACCCCGAGCGGATAAGGCCAGTCACTGTCAGGGTCACCATCAATCCAGCTTTGTATGGCGAGTGTGTTGGTGTGGCGTGGCCCCATATCCAACAGGCTGACCAGTGGAAACAGTGTGCCGGCGGAGTGTCCGGACACACCGCGCCCAAGCCAGCCACCCTGATTGCCGAGGCCCTCTGGATGGGTGTCATTGCGCGAGCGGCGTAGAAGGGTCACGGTGTGCTGATAGCCAGCTGCGAGGATGACGCGGTCAGATTTCAGGCGCAGAGTCTCATTGCCCCGCAGGGCCAGCACGCCTTCCACCCGTTTGCCGGAGATATCGGTGAGGATGCGGGCGCAATCGGTTTCGGTTAGAAGCTCGACATTGCCGGTCTGCAGGGCAGGGCGCAGGGTCGCGGTCTCGGCATCCATCTTGGCATCCAGCCGGCAGTAAAAGCCCGAACAATCCGCACACAGGATGCAGGCGCCGCCTTCGCCATAGTCCACACCGCGCGGCATTGGCGCTGTCTCCACGCCTTTCTTGCCAAGGCGGGTTTTGACCTTTTCCAGCATCGGATCATGCGGCAGGGGCGGATAGGGATAGGGCGATGCACGCGGCGGCTCGCTGGGGTCGCCTTCCGGGGAACCATGCACACGGTAGAGCCGCTCGGCTTCTGCGTAATAGGGCTCAAGATCGCCATAGCTGATGGGCCAGGCCGGGGATGTACCAGTCTCGAACTCGCGCGCCTCAAAGTCTATTTCGCGAAACCGATAGAGCGCAGAGCCATAGAATTTCGACCGGCCCGAAACGATCAGGAAATCATCTTCAGGATCTTGCAGGTCAAAGACGAATGGATTGTCGCTTGCGTCCGGATCAGGCTGAAACCATTTGCCCCGTTCCAGGATCGCCACCTTGCGGCCGGCTTGTGCCAGGCGGAGGGCCACAGCGCTGCCACCCATGCCACTGCCAATGATGATCGCATCGTAGCGAGCCTCGGGCATGTCACTACCGGATGTGTTCGTCATAGTGCGCGCCTGCTCCGTATAGCCTTGTTGAGATCAGCTTACAAACCATCTGATGGCGAGCTTTTCCTCGTCTCAGGGGAATTGCAGTGACCTGCTGCCCCGAAAAGAAACGGGGCGACTTTAGCGCCGCCCCGTGCAGGTAAGATGCCAGATTTGGCTACTTATTGCTATTCCGCAGGCATCGGCGCCATGCCCTGGTCTGCAATGCCATGTGCAGTCCTTGTGCCAGGCACCCGGATGTCTTCGACCAGGTCCTGAATATCCTGCGGTGGAGCATCGGTGACCAGCGACACCACGATGCCGATCAGCGCCGAAAGCCACATGAACACAAAGCCAATACCTTCCGGGGAAACGCCCATGAAATACTGGTCGGGTGTTCCTCCGCCAAACTTGAAGAAGTAGATATAGGCGAAGGTCGAAATCAGGCCGAAGCTCATGGCCGCGATCGCGCCTTCCTTGTTCATCCGCTTCCAGAAGATACCCAGGAAGATAATGGGGAAGAGCGAAGCTGCCGCCAGGCCGAAGGCAAAGGCCACAACCTGTGCCACAAAGCCTAGCTGGCTGGCGAACAGGCCAAGAAGGCCCGCAGCCACGACCGCACCAGCTGCAGCGCCACGTGCAACCAGCAACTCTGTCTGATCAGACATCTCCGGATAGAGTGTCCGACGGCAGATATCATGGCTGACAGCTGAACTGATCACCATGAGCAGGCCCGCTGCCGTGGAGAGGGCGGCGGCAAGACCACCGGCCACCACCAGGCCGATCACCCAGTTGGGAAGTTGCGCGATCTGTGGGTTGGCGAGCACGAAGATGTCACGGTTGGGGTTTACTTCGTTCTCAATGCCATCGGGGCTGTTGGGGCCGCGATACTGCATGATGCCGTCGCCATTCTTGTCTTCATAATCGAGCAGACCGGTGGTTTCCCATTCCTTGTACCAGGCCGGAACCGGCTTGCCGCCAGCAGCTTCGATCTCTGCCGCGCGCGCGGCATAGTCTTCATCATCGGTGATGTACGTCGCTTCATTCACCGTATCGATGAAGTTGAGGCGGGCAAACGAAGCCACAGCCGGGGCGGTCGTGTAGAGCAGGGCGATGAAGACCAGCGCCCAACCCGCCGAGACCCGCGCATTCTTCGCCGAAGACACGGTGAAAAAGCGAATGATCACGTGCGGGAGCCCAGCGGTACCGAACATCAGCGCGCCCGTAATGGCGAACACGTCGAACATGGACTTGTTGGTCTGGGTATATTCCAGGAAGCCCAGATCGGTGACCACACCATTGAGTTTCTCCAACATGGAGACGTCCGTGCCGGCAGCATTGGAGATGAAACCAAGCTGCGGGATCGGATTGCCGGTGATGATCATCGACATGAAGATGGCCGGCACCGTGTAGGCGAAGATCAGCACGCAATATTGCGCCACCTGGGTATAAGTCACGCCTTTCATGCCGCCGAGCGTGGCATACACGAAAACGATGGCCATGCCGATAATGATGCCCCACTCGAACGGAATGCCGAGGAAGCCGGAGAAGGCCACGCCGACGCCCTTCATCTGTCCCGCGATGTAGGTGAAGGACACAAACAGCGCACAGATCACAGCGATCAGGCGGGCGGCGGTGGAATAATACCGGTCGCCGACAAAGTCCGGCACGGTGAACTTGCCGAACTCACGCAGGAAGGGCGCAAGCAGCAGGGCGAGCAGCACATAACCACCCGTCCAGCCCATCAGATAGACCGAGCCGCCATAGCCCATGAAGGCGATCAGGCCGGCCATGGAAAGGAAGGAGGCCGCCGACATCCAGTCGGCCGCCGTGGCCATGCCATTCACCATCGGGTGGACATCATGACCGGCGACATAGAAATCATCGGTCGACCCGGCACGCGCCCACAGGGCAATGCCGATATAGAGCGCGAAGGTCGTGATGACGAAAAAGAGGGTCCAGAAATCCATGAGATTATCCCTTCACGCCGAACTTCTGCTCAAGCTTGTTCATGGCATGGCAGTAATAGAAAATGAGACCGACGAAGACGTATATGGCGCCTTGCTGGGCGAACCAGAAACCAAGTGGCGCACCGCCGATCGAGACATTGTCCAGGACATCCCGGAGCAGAATTCCGGCGCCGTATGAGACGGCGAACCAGATGACGAGAAGGGAAATCGTCAACCGCAGCACAGCGGCCCAGTAACCCTTTCCGTCGACTTCATTGAGCGACTGAGACATGTTTTCTCCCCTTACCGTTATCGCAACGCGGGATTTTTCCGCGTGTGCAGGCTCGGCTTTTTGGGGGGAAATTTTAAGAGCGACTTTGGTCTATGACCGATTGGCCAACCATCAGGATGGACGAAGCGCTATTTGCGCGACTGCTTCCACTCATTAAAGCCGGAGCGAATCAGCCAGGCCGACAGGACAAATCCGCCCAGGACATACACCTCTCGCAGGCCCAGTCCGGGCGCCTGGAAGGCTTCGACAGCCTGGATGGTGAAGACAACCAGCATCAACAGGCCAAGGGCGATCATGATGTGGTGTTTCATAAGGCAGGGGTTCCTCTTCACGGAAATTCAACACTGAAGCGAGATCCATGGTCTTTCTCGCACGTCTCAGTGTAGAGCGTGTGACAGGTGTGATGCAACGCAGGGAAAATCCATGAAGCATGCATTCCTTGCGCTTTGCCTTGGGCTGGGTGGATGTGCCGGCCTGAATTTTGGCGGCGACGACGAGCCGACGAGCGCGCTTGGCGAGATGTCTTTCCAGATCCCGGCAGATTGGACGACAGATCTGACCATGGGCGATCGCGCCCTGGCCGATGGCTGGGCGAGCCTCTATGGCGAAGGTCTTGCCGCCTTGATCGAGGAAGCCCTCGCCAACAATCCCGACCTGCAGGCCAGCGCAGCGCGCGTCGAACAGGCCGAAGCGCTGCTGGCGCAATCGCGCGCCGCCCTGCGTCCGTTGGCGCAGGCCAGCCTCAGCGCCACCGTGGCCGAGCCGCTGGAGCAATCCTCGGGCACGCTTGGCGGGTTCAATATCGGCAATCTAAGCGCCAATGACCAATATAATGCAGGGGTTGCGGTGAACTGGGATCCGGACCTGCGCGGTCTCAATCGCGCTGGCAAACGGGCCAGTCAGGCGCGGCTGGACGCGGCGCACGCCATTCTTGAGGCCAGCCGGCGCAATGTCGCCGCGCTTACCGCACTGACCTATTTCGATGTCATCAATGCCCGCCGGCAATTGCACCTCGCTCATCGCACTGAGGAAGCACTGGAAGAGACCTACGCCCTGGTCGAACAATTATACGAGTATGGCGCTGTCGCCCGGCGTGATCTGGCGCTATCGCGCGCGGATCTGGCCGGCGCGCAGGATACTGTCATCGCCGCAGAGCAGGGGGTACGTGCGGCCCAAAGGGCACTTGAAGTTCTGGTCGGGCGCTATCCCGCCGCCGAGATCGATACGGCGAGCCAATTGCCATCTCGCCCGGCGCTTCTGGCCGCTGACACACCGCTGGAAGTGCTGCGCCGCCGGCCGGATCTTGTGGCAGCTGAGTATCAGGTGATTGCCAGCTATGCCGACAGTGACCGCGCCCGCGCAGCGCGCTGGCCTGCCTTCACGCTTTCCGGCGGCTTTACCAGCAGCGGCTTCGAGCCAGAGGATGTTCTAGAGCCCACCTCCATGGCGATAAGCCTGGGCGCAAGCTTGGCACAGACCCTGTTTGATGGCGGCCTGCGCCAGGCTCAGATCGACGGCGCCGATGCAACCGCGCGTGAAGCGCTCGCCAATTATGGCAGCGCTGCGCTTTCAGCCCTGTCGGAAGTCGAATCCGCGCGCGATCAGGTCGCGACACTGAATGCGCGCCAGGCCGTCCTGCAGGATGGCCTGGACAATTCCGAAGTGGCTCTGGAGCTTACCGAGCTGCGCTATCGTGCTGGCGATACCGACCTCATCGATGTGCTGACCCTGCGCCAACGCGTCTTTGCCGCCGAGCGCGCCGTGATCGCCAATCAGAGCGCGCAGTTGCAGGCTCAGATTCAACTTTACCAGGCCCTGGGTGGACCAATCGACTAGTCAACAGCCCCGCGCCCCGGCATATATCGGCAAAAGCATCACACCGGGGAGGGTGTCATGACCATGCTGCTTGCAGGCCTCGTCCTGTTCTTTGGAGCTCACCTGTTTTCCGCGTTCCGCTCGCGCGCGCCAGGCCAGGATCTGCGCCAGAAACTCGGCTATGGCCCGTATATGGGGCTCTACAGCCTGATCTCGATTGCCGGCTTTGTTCTGCTTATCATGGGATATGATGCCATGCGGCCAGCGCAGGTGCTGTACACGCCACCGGTCTGGGGTCGCCACCTTAATTACATTCTCATCCCACTGGCACTGATTGCGCTCGTCACTGCTTATCTGCCCACCGGTCATATCAAGAAGATCCTGAAGCATCCCATGTTGGTCGCCGTGAAGCTCTGGGCTTTCGGTCACCTGCTTGCCAATGGCGATGTCGCAAGCGTTCTCTTGTTTGGAAGCTTTCTCGCCTATGCCGTGATTGACCGCATCGCCGTGAAGCGCCGCGGTGATATCGGCCCCCGCGCAGAAACCGTGGCCAGCCCGTTGGCCGATCTTGGCGCTGTGGTGATCGGGCTTGGCCTGGCCGTTGCCATCATTGTGTGGCTGCACCCGATCCT
>JALEGE010000160.1 GCA_022760335.1 Hyphomonadaceae bacterium | reverse complement strand
CGGCATTAAAGAAGGCGACACCGTCAAGCGCCTCGGCGAGATCGTGGCCGCCCCGGTGGGCAAGGGCCTGCTCGGTCGCGTGGTCGACGCGCTCGGCAACCCGATCGATGGCGGCCCGGCGATCGAAGCCGAAAGCCGCAACCGTGTGGACGTGAAAGCCCCGGGCATCATCCCGCGCAAATCGGTGCACGAGCCGATGATGACCGGCATCAAGGCGATTGACGGCATGATCCCTGTCGGCCGCGGCCAGCGCGAACTGGTCATTGGTGACCGCCAGACCGGCAAGACCGCGATCTGCGTCGACACGATCCTCAACCAGAAAAAAACCAATGAAGCTGCGAAAGACGACAGCGAAAAGCTTTTCTGCGTCTATGTTGCTGTCGGCCAGAAGCGCTCGACCGTGGCCCAGGTGGTGAAAACCCTGCGCGACCGTGGCGCTATGGACTATACCATCGTGGTTGCCGCCACGGCCTCCGAGCCGGCCCCGCTACAATACATTGCGCCCTACACGGCCTGCACCATGGCGGAATATTTCCGCGACAATGGCATGCACGCGCTGATCATCTATGATGACCTGTCCAAACAGGCCGTCGCGTATCGCCAGATGTCGCTGCTGCTGCGCCGTCCGCCGGGCCGCGAAGCCTATCCGGGCGATGTGTTCTATCTCCACTCCCGCTTGCTTGAGCGCGCGGCGAAGATGAATGATGATGAAGGCAAGGGCTCACTGACGGCGCTGCCAATCATTGAGACCCAGGCCAATGACGTGTCGGCCTATATCCCGACAAACGTGATCTCGATCACCGACGGCCAGATCTTCCTGGAAACCGACCTCTTCTACCAGGGCATCCGCCCGGCCGTGAATGTGGGTCTTTCCGTGTCGCGCGTGGGCTCTGCTGCCCAGACGAAAGCGATGAAGAAGGTCGCCGGCTCGATGAAGGGCGAGCTTGCCCAGTATCGCGAAATGGCTGCCTTTGCGAAATTCGGGTCTGACCTGGATGCCGCGACGCAGAAACTGCTCAATCGCGGCGCTCGCCTGACCGAGCTTTTGAAACAGCCGCAATACTCCCCGCTGCTGATGGAAGAGCAGGTTGTGGTCATCTATGCCGGTACGCGCGGCTATCTCGACAGCGTGCCGCTGGCGGATGTCACGCGCTATGAAGCCGAGTTGCTGACCCATATCCGCAGCCAGAAAGCCGACCTCCTGGCGAAAATCGCCAAGGAAAAGGCGCTGACCGAAGAGATCGAAACCGGCATCAAGGAAACGCTGGACGACTTCACAAAGGCTTTCGCCTAGGTCTTGAGAGACCGCAAGACGAGACAGGTAGTGCTGAATGGCTAGCCTCAAGGAACTCAAGGGCCGGATCGCCAGCGTGAAATCCACGCAGAAGATCACCAAGGCCAAGCAGATGGTGGCTGCGGCGAAACTGCGCCGCGCGCAGGAAGCTGCCGAGGCCGCGCGCCCCTATGCCGAGCGTCTGGCGGCGGTGATCGCCAATCTGTCGGCGGCGACCGGCGCGGACGGTTCTGGCCCGAAACTCCTCTCGGGCACTGGTGCCAGCGATACCCATCTCGTGCTTGTCATGACCGCCGAGCGTGGCCTCTGCGGTGGCTTCAATGCCAACACGGTCAAGCGCGCGCGCCAGCACATTGATGAGCTGCGTGCCGAAGGCAAGACGGTGAAAGTCATCACCATCGGCAAGAAGGGCCGCGAGCAGCTCGGCCGTGAATATGGCGACCTTTTCATCGACCATGTCGACCTGTCGGATGTGAAACAGAACGATTTCACCGAAGCCGCACTCGGCCTCGGCCATGAGTTGACGCGCCTTTATGAAGAAGGCGCTTTCGATGTCGCCTCGCTGGTTTATTCGCGCTTCAAGTCTGTGCTGAGCCAGGTGCCGAGTGTGCAGCAGGTCATCCCGGCCACGCCGCCGGAAGACGCAGAGGTGATCGATCTTCAGGGCGCGATCTATTCTTATGAGCCGTCCGAGGAAGAGATCCTCGAAACGCTCCTGCCGCGCTACATCAACACCCAGCTGCTGTCCGCGATGCTGGAAAGCGCCGCCGGCGAACAGGCCGCCTCGATGACCGCCATGGACAATGCCACGCGCAATGCCGGCGACCTGATCGACAGCCTCTCGCTGCAATACAACCGCGCCCGGCAGGCGCAGATCACCAAGGAGCTGATCGAGATCATCTCCGGGGCGGAGGCGCTCTAGATGGCTTTCTGGGTATATGAGAATTTCGGCAACAAGCGCGCGCGCATCCATGATGGCGCCTGCCGCTATTGCAATCATGGCCAGGGCGTCGGCGGCGACCAGACCAATGATGATGACAAGTGGCATGGGCCATTCCCGACATTTGTTGAGGCGGAGTCGCTCGCAGAGGGTCTTGGCCAGAAAGACACCCGCCCCTGCGGCGTGTGCAAGCCGCACGAAAAGGTGGACCCGCCAGCCGCCGAGCCTGAAAGTCTTGTCATGGAAGCGCCGAAGCCTGCTCCGGCCAAAGCTTCCCCCGCACCGAAACAAAAATCCGCTCCAAAGGAGACGCCCCGCATGAGCACGCCTGCCAATGTCAAAGGCCAGATTTCTCAGGTCATCGGCGCTGTTGTCGATGTGGAGTTTGACGGCCATCTACCCGCCATCCTGAACGCCCTGGAAACCGAGAACAATGGCAACCGCCTCGTTCTCGAGGTGGCCCAGCACCTCGGTGAAAACACGGTGCGCACCATTGCCATGGACTCCACCGAAGGCCTCGTGCGCGGCCATGATGTTGTCGACACCGGCGCGCCGATCGAGGTTCCGGTCGGCCCGGCCACGCTTGGCCGCATCATGAACGTGATTGGCGAGCCGATTGATGAGCGCGGTCCGGTGGAAACCGACCTGAAGCGCGCCATCCACCAGGACGCGCCGGACTTTATCGACCAGTCGACCGAGGCGGAAATCCTCGTCACCGGCATCAAGGTCATCGACCTGCTCTGCCCCTACACCAAGGGCGGCAAGATTGGCCTGTTCGGTGGCGCCGGGGTTGGCAAAACCGTGCTGATCCAGGAGCTGATCAACAATATCGCGAAGCTGTTTGGCGGCTATTCGGTGTTTGCCGGCGTGGGTGAGCGCACCCGTGAGGGCAACGATCTCTATCATGAGATGCAGGATGCCAAGGTGATCAATCTCGGCGGGGAAAGCCGCGCCACGCTGGTCTATGGCCAGATGAATGAACCTCCGGGCGCGCGTGCCCGCGTTGCTCTGGCTGGTCTCGCGCAGGCCGAATATTTCCGCGATGAGGAAGGCAAGGACGTTCTGTTCTTCGTCGACAATATCTTCCGCTTTACCCAGGCCGGTTCGGAAGTGTCGGCCCTGCTCGGCCGTATCCCCTCGGCCGTGGGCTATCAGCCGACGCTCGCCACCGATATGGGCCAGCTGCAGGAGCGCATCACCTCCACCACCAAGGGCTCGATCACCTCGGTGCAAGCCATTTACGTGCCCGCCGACGACCTCACCGACCCGGCGCCGGCCACCTCGTTTGCCCACCTGGACGCGACCACGGTGCTCAACCGCGCCATCGCCGAGAAGGGCATCTACCCGGCCATCGACCCGCTCGATTCCACCTCGCGGATCATGGACCCGCAGATCGTTGGCGAAGAGCATTACCAGGTTGCCCGCGGCGTGCAGGAAATCCTGCAGCGCTACAAGGAACTCCAGGACATCATCGCCATTCTCGGCATGGACGAGCTGTCGGAAGAAGACAAGCTGGTCGTGGCGCGTGCTCGGAAAGTGGAGCGCTTCCTGAGCCAGCCCTTCGACGTGGCAGAAGTGTTCACCGGCTCGCCGGGCGTGCAGGTGCCGCTGGAAGAAACCATCGCCGGCTTCAAGGGCCTCATCGCGGGTGAGTTCGACCACCTGCCGGAACAGTCCTTCTACATGGTCGGCTCAATGGAAGAGGCCAAGAAGAAGGCCGAGAAAATGCTGGCGGACGCCTAAGAGGCACTCATGGCCGATACGCTTCACTTCTCACTCGTTTCACCCGCCAAGGAGATGTTCTCTGGCGAAGTGAGCCATGTCATCGCGCCGGGCAGCGAGGGCCAGTTTGGCGTGCTGCCCAAGCATGCGCCGTTCATGACGACGCTGAAGAACGGTGTGGTGCAGGTGCTGCGGGCCGGCAAGGACGAGATGCGCATCTTCGTGCGCGGCGGCTTTGCCGATGTCACCCCGGCCGGGCTCACCATCCTGGCCGAGGAGGCCGTCGATTTGGCCGAGGCTGACAAGGCCGCCCTGCAGGCCGAGCTGGAAGCCACCCAGCTGGAGCTGAAATCACATAGCAGTGATGATGGCGCCCATGTCCGCCTGGAAGAGCATATCGCCTATCTGGAAGATCTCTGCGCGGCGATTTGATCGCAGGCAATTTGATAACAGCATGATCCCCCGCGCCGGCGCGCGGGGGTTTCTTTTGGCGTCCCCTAGAAGCTCCCTGACAGCCCAACAGTCAGAATGTAGCCGAAATCACGGTCGAAGACATAATTCTCGACCACCGGACCTGAACGGTCCGGGGAATAGATGGCGCGCTCTTCCTTGTCGGTGGAATCCAGCAGGTTGCCGATGCGGACAAAGCCTGTGGTGCCGAAAATATCCTTATGCTCCAGCTCCGCCCAGGCGAAGGGCTTGGTCTGGGTGTAGCGGAATGTTTCGTCCAGGCGAAAGAAGCGCTGGCGGCGGCCATGCTCTGCGGCAATCAGAACGGCGAAATCAGTCGAGGGAATATCCCAGCGGAGTTCCCCGAAGACAAAATTCACCCGGTTCTCGCTGATCGGTCGGTTGCGCCCGGTGACCGGATCCTCGACCGAGGAAGTTTCCCACGCGCCTTCCAGTTCCAGTTTGACCCCAGCCAGACCGAACTGGTCCAGGTGTAGCGTGACATTGCCATTGGCGCCGCTGCGCGTGGCGCTTTCCAGATTGCCCGGGCCCTGGCCGCCGCCGGGCAGGGGCACGCGGTCGACCAGGTCCTCGATCTCTTCGTGAAAAAGCCGGAACTCAGCCGCGCCAAGATCGCCATAATTACGGTCAATCTCCGCCTCGATGCGCCAAGTCTGGTCGGGGACAATGTTGCGGTTGGCGGCATTGTCGTTGCCATTGTTGATGTCCTGGCTGGCGACGAAGTCGAAGAAGTTGAGCTGGCCGACCTCGCGTTCCAGCCGCAGGGTGATGTCTGCGGTATCTGTCAGTGCATATGTCGCTGAGACATAGCCTTTGGGGCGCACGAAGCTTTCTGATTGTGTGTCGGTGCCAACTTCGGAGGAAATTTCGGAATACTCTCCCGAAAGAGAGACCTGGATGTCCAGTTTTTCGCTGAGTGGCCGGCTATGGGTCAGACTCACTTCATAGCGATTTTCTTCCACCAGTGTCGGCGTGAACTGATCAACCGGAACTTCCATGCCGGGGACAGCCGCTTCGAAAAAGACGCCGCCGGCATCCAGACGGTTATAGGCGCTCTCAGCGGCCACCTGCCAGTCGCGGCCCTCACGCCAGGCCCAATCAAACTCGGCCCGCGCGATCGCCTCGTTCTCAACATAGTCCTCATCCAGCCGAATGCCTTCGCGGAACGACATGTCATCCGCCTCGCGGAGGGTTACGCGGCGGCGATAGCGGCTGTCTTCATGGCGGTGCACGCCGATGAGTTTCAAGCGCCCGCCGAAAATGGGAAGGGCATAATCCCCACCCAGTTCGGCGTTCCACTCGTCCTCGGCATTGCGGAAGGTCCGGAAAATCGGATCCTCGCCGATCCGCGCGCGGGTGCCCTGAAGGCGGTTGTTGAAGTTATAGTAGGCGTAGGAGGCGTTGAGATTGGCCTCATGACCAGAAGGTGGGGTCCAGTTCAGTTCCAGAGTGCCCTCCAGCAAATCATGCTGACCTTCGAGGTCCTCATTGCGAACCTCAAGCAGTGTGCCATCACCATCGGTGACATATTCCGGCCCCTTGTGGCCGAATCTGTTGGCATCTGCTTCCAGGCCGACTGTCCAGGAAATATCGCCGGTTTCGCCGCTGACTGAGACACTGCCATCATTCAGACGCGGTTCCAGCCGTTCGCGGAAACGGGCTTCATATTCCCAGACGCCGGAAATCGCCCCACCCTGGGTAATGACGTTGACGACCTGGCCGGACAGACCCGGGATGCCCAGAGTGGAAGCTTCCACCAGTTCGAGCCGTTCAACGCGATCAACGGGAATACGGCCCAGCGCGTCGCTGGTGCTACGCGACTTACTGGAAATGCGCTGTCCGTTCAACAATACATTTCCACTGGCTTGGCCAAGGCCCCGCCCGCCAGATGTGCCTTCGATCTGGAAGCCTGGTACTTCGCGCACCAAGTCCAGTGCAGTACGGGGTGAAAAGCGTGCGAAATCTGCCGGAGTATAGATTGTGCCCTCTGTAGTGGGCTCGGCGGTTTGGCCATGTGCGGACAAAACAGTCAGGGCGGCAGCGGCGGTCAGGCCGGCCAGTCTCAGTGCCATCAAAAGTAATCCTCCGGCGATAAGCGCCTACCCATTGCCTTTGGAAACCAATGTGCTGCGCATTGCAACGACAAATGTAGTCGTGAATGTGAATTTTTGACTACACGCGTGGTTGATGCGTCACGCTCGCGCCGTTTTTACCCTTCATGAAGCCCTTGTCGGAATAGTTCTCCACATGGATTGGAAGGATCTGCCATGAAACGCGTTGCTGTGGTCTATGGAGGCTGGTCGTCGGAGCGCGAGATTTCCGTCAGTTCAGGCACACAGATGGCGCGCGCTGCCATGGCGGCTGGCTATGATGTGGTCGAGATTGATGCCACACGCGCCCTGGCTCGTCAGATTGAGGCGGCCGATCCGGAGGTGATCCTCAATGGCCTGCACGGCCCCTGGGGCGAGGATGGCTGTGTCCAGGGCCTGTTTGAGGTGCTGGGCATTCCCTACACCCATTCCGGTGTTGCTGCATCTGCAGTGGCGATGGACAAGCGCAAGTCCAAGGCGGTCTATGCTCAGTATGGCATCGACATCGCCGAGGACAAGGCGGTCACGCGGGCCGAAGCGGCTGCCGCGCACGTGCTTGAGCCCCCTTATGTGATCAAGCCCATTGCCGAGGGATCAAGCTTTGGCGTGGTGATTGTGCGCGAGGGAAGCAATGGCCCGCCACAGCAACTTCTTGCCGAAGACTGGGCCTATGGCGACAATCTTATGGCGGAAAAATTCATCCCTGGTCGAGAGCTTTCCATCGCCGTGATGGGCGACCGTGCCCTCGCGGTCACGGAGATCACGACCTTAAGGGAGTTTTACGACTTTGATGCAAAATATGCCTCTGGTGGATCGCGCCATACCGTTCCTGCAGACCTCCCCAAGCGTGTGGAGGAAGCGGCCCTGGAAGCCAGTCTGAAGGCTCACCAGGCGCTTGGCTGCCGCGGCGTGACGCGATCGGATTTTCGCTATGACGAGGAAAAGGACCGGCTTGTGATCCTGGAGACCAACACCCAGCCTGGCATGACGCCCACCTCCCTGGTGCCGGAACAGGCCGCCTATCTGGGCATTGCGTTCGAGGATCTCGTCGCCTGGATGATCGAGGATGCGTCATGCCCAAGGTAAGCAGCAAGGACTCCGCCAAGACCAAACGCCATGCTGAGCCGGCACCAAGTTTTGCCGATGAGGATGTCAGCGTCTCTTCTGTACTGTTCGGCTTGGTGATGATTGCCGCGCTTGTTGTCGCTGCGGCCGCGTTCATGGGCGGTTCGCTGAACCAGCTTGAAAGCAAGGTCGCCAACACGACCGATTCCATGGCCCGCTCTGTGGGCCTGGCGGTTACCAGTGTCTCGGTAATCGGCCTGGACCATGATCCGGTTCTGAAAAGCGATGTGCGTGCTGCGGCGATGGTGGAGCCGGGCGAGAACATGTTCCGCGCCGATCCGCATGCAATCCGCGCACGGGTGGAGGCCACACGGAAAGTGGTGAATGTACGCGTGCACCGGCTTTGGCCCGACCAGATCGTGGTTATGGTCGACCCTGCCGAGCCCATGGCGCTGTATCATGATGGTGAGGACTGGGCGGTGATCGACACGCTGGGCCGTACCATGGATATCGCTCCGGCGGACTATGCGGGCTTGCCGCGCCTGACCGGGACAGGGGCTGATGCAGCCGCGCTGGACCTGGTCGTGCAACTCGATCTTGTGCCGGAGTTGCGAGATGGCCTGCTTTATGCCGAGCGCGTGGCCGAGCGCCGCTGGAACCTGCATATGCAAGGTGGCACCGTTGCCCTGATGCCGCGCGATGGCGCGCTGGGTGATGCGCTGGTGCGCCTCGACACACTTCAGTTTCAGACCGGCATTGCCGATCGCGGTCTCGCGCGCGTGGATCTGCGCCAGGACGGACCGGTCTATCTCACTCCAGCGGCGCATCCGCGCCAGGAAGGACAAGCCTGATATGTCGAGCTTGCCGCAACGCCGGGCCGCCCGCGGCCTGCCCGCCCAGGGAGAACTCACCGCCGCGCTGGATATTGGCGCGTCCAAGGTGACCTGTCTGATCGGCCGGATTGATGCGGCCAAGAGCGAGGGGTTTTCGCTCATCGGCGGCGGGCGCCAGCAATCGCGCGGGTTTACCGGCGGCGCGATTACAGACATGCAGAGCCTGGAACGCTCAGTTCGTCTTGCTGTGGAAGATGCAGAGCGCCAGGCCGGCCAGCGGATCGGGGCCGTACGCCTCGGCATTACGGGGCCAAAGGTGAAAAGCAGTCTGGTTTCGGCCAGTCTCGCACCGTCTGGCCGGGAAGTGACCGTGCGCGATATGCGCCGGGTGCAGGCCAAGGCGCTGGCGGGGCTCGACCTGCGCGAGGGCCAGATTCTGGCAGTCTACCCCGTGGCCTACCGGATTGATGATCAGGACGGTGTACGCGAACCGGCCGGGATGGTGGCCGAAAAGATGGGCGTCCTGCTCAACGTGATCACCGCTCCGACCTCGCTGGTGCGCAACCTCACCGAATGTCTGACACGGGCCCATCTGAAAGTGGATCGGATCGTACCGTCTGCAATTGCCAGCGGATTCGGCACCCTGATCGAGGATGAGCGCGACAATGGTGCGATCTGTATCGATATGGGCTCTGCCGTGACAGCGGTCTCCGTTTTCGTGCATGGCGCGCCGGCGCATCTGGATCTTGTTTCTGTTGGCGGCGGGCATGTCACGGCCGACCTTGCCCAGGGGTTGGGCACGACCTTCGCCGCCGCGGAGCGAATGAAGACGGTCTATGGCCAGGCCGATTTCGGTGCGCCGGGGCTGGCCGAGCGTATTGAATGCCCGAAACTTGGCAATGATGGTCGGCTGAATGCGGTGCGTATGCCGCGTGCAGAACTGACCAAGATCATCGCGCCGCGCGTGGAGGAGGTGTTTGAGCTGATTCACAAGCGCCTCATCGCCTCACGCTTGCGCAATGTCTTGCCGAGACGGGCCGTACTCACAGGCGGCGCGAGCCAGCTGCCAGGCGTTCGGGACGTGGCTGGACGCGTTCTGGGCATGCAAACTCGGCTTGGACGGCCTGTTCATGCTGAAATTCTGGGCGAAAGCCTGGCAACACCGGGTTTTTCGACCGTTGCAGGTCTGCTAGGGTATGGATTGAAGGGTATTCCTGACGTCGCATGGGCCGGGGCGGCGCAGGGTTTTCCCGGGGTTGGAGGCCCCGGTGGGCGTGTGAACAGGACTTGGGCCTGGTTGAAGGAAAATTTCTGATTCTTTTCGCGGGCACTTAACCCGTTTTTAGGGCCGGAACGGTCAGTTTCACTTCCAACAGGCACACGCGCTCAGGCGTAGATTTTTTTGGAAGGCGACCCCAGGATGACAGAAGAACTCAAACCCCGCATTGTCGTATTCGGCGTCGGCGGCGCCGGCGGAAATGCTGTCGACAACATGATCGAGGCCAATCTTCAGGGTGTTGAGTTTGTTGTCGCCAATACTGACAGCCAGGCGCTGCTGCGTTCGAAGACTGATAAGCGCATCCAGCTTGGCCCAGAAACCACCGGCGGTCTTGGCGCTGGCGCCCGCCCGGATATCGGTGCGGCCGCAGCCGAGGAAAGCCGGGAAGAGATCGCCAAGGCGCTGGAAGGCGCCCATATGGTTTTTGTCGCGGCCGGCATGGGCGGTGGCACGGGCACCGGGGCCGCGCCTGTTATCGCCCAGGTCGCTCAGGACAAGGGTATTCTCACCGTCGCCGTGGTGACCAAGCCGTTTGGTTTCGAGGGCAATCGCCGCATGCGCATGGCCGAGGATGGCCTGAAGGAAATGGCAAGCGCCGTCGACACCATGATCGTTGTGCCGAACCAGAACCTGTTCCGTATCGCCAATGAGCGCACCACCTTTGCCGACGCCTTCCGCATGGCAGATGATGTGCTCTATTCCGGTGTGCGCGGCATCACCGATCTCATGGTCATGCCCGGTCTCATCAATCTCGATTTTGCCGATGTCCGCTCGATCATGCACGGTATGGGCACGGCGATGATGGGCATGGGCGAGGCCGAGGGTGAAAACCGCGCTCTGGATGCCGCCCGTCAGGCCATCGACAATCCGCTGCTCGATGATGTCACGATGAAAGGCGCGCGCGGCGTGCTGATCAATATCACCGGCGGCTATGACATGACGCTGTTTGAACTGGACGAAGCGGCCAATGAGATCCGCGCCGAGGTTGACCCGGACGCAAACATCATTCTCGGCTCGACCTTCGACCCGGAAATGGAAGGCAAGGTGCGCGTGTCGGTGGTTGCTGCTGGCCTGGAAAGCGCACTGGGCCTGGCACGGTTAGATGGCCCGGTCGCTGCGCCGAGCCAGCCGGAAACCCCGGTCAGCATGGATGAGCGCCCGGTGGTGGTCACGTCTGCTGGCACAATGCTTGTCGAGCAGGCCGAACCGGTGAGCGAAGAAGACGAGCTGTTTGAGAACCAGGCCGATCCGCGCCCAGACTTCGCTGGCCGCGAGCTGCCCGCCGCGCATGTTCCCGGCGCTGAAGGCGCAGACGAGGTTAGCGCCGATGCTGTTCTTGGCCGTGCGCCGACCGGGCCTGTGGCTCCGCCTCCATCGCAGCCGAACGGGCCGTCCCAGCCGGGTAAGTCAGAGGGCAGCCAGGCCGGTTTTTCAAATCTGTTTGGCTGGCGCGCTGACAAGAGCGACAATGATGACGCCCCTGCCGCGCAGATGGATGGCGCCTTGGTTTCGACGACGGATGACCATCCCGAGCCCGCGCCGTTTGACGACGAAGACCTTGAGATTCCGGCCTTTCTGCGCCGCTCGGCCAACCATTAACCGAGCTTACCAAGCTTTCATGTGATCAGGATGGGCCGGTTCCCTTGGGGATCGGCCCGTTTTGCAACATCGGGTAACAATGCGTGTGTTGGGACTGGGGCGCGCCTGCGCTTTATTACGGGAAACGGAGGTTCCCTCGTGAGTAGCGTTGAATTCCAGCAAACTGTGCGCGCGCCGATTATGGTGGCAGGCGTTGGTGTCCACAGCGGCACACGTGCCCGCATGGTGATTCACCCTGCACAGCCCGGAACAGGCATTGTTTTTATCCGCACGGATCTGGACGAAGGCGATGGCGTGATCGTGGCACGCGGGGATTGCGTCAGCGACGTCAAGCTGGGCACCACGCTGGCGAATGAGGACGGCGTCAGTCTGGCTGTTGTCGAGCATCTGCTTGCCGCCTGCTCCGGCATGGGGCTGGACAATGCGCGGATCGAGATTGACGGTCCGGAAGTGCCGATCATGGATGGGTCTGCTGCTGTGTTCTGCAATCTGATTGGCCAGGTTGGGTTGCGCCAGCAGGCTGCGCCACGCCGGCGTATCCGCATTCTGGAGCGTGTCGAGATCATCGATGGCGCCAAGCGCGCCAGCCTGTCGCCGAGCCAGGGCAATGGCCTTACCCTGCGCGCCAAGATCGATTTTGAGAGCCGTGCCATCGGCGTGCAGGAAATTGCCTTGCGCCTGAAGCCAGGTCAGTTTGCGCGAGACATCGCCTTTGCCCGCACCTTCGGTTTTGCGCGCGATGTTGATTATCTGAAGTCCATGGGGCTCGCGCGCGGCGGTTCGCTCGACAATGCCGTGGTGATTGACGGTGACGAGATCGTGAACCCGGAAGGTCTACGTGCCGAGGACGAGTTTGTGCGCCACAAGGTGCTTGATGCGATCGGTGATCTTTTCCTGGCTGGTGGTCAGATTGCAGGTCTCTATGAAGCGGTTCAGCCCGGCCATGCGTTGAACAATGCGCTGGTGCGCAAACTGTTGGAGACGCCCTCAGCCTGGTGTTGGGAAAGCGATGACATCTCTCAGTCTGTCGCGTCTGCCGTTTCTGCTCAGGCCTGAACCACTCCGGCAATTCACGGAAAAACCCAACCTCATCGCCGTGTCATGCGTTTCACCCTTGGACAATCCCGGCTTGCGCGATAGTCAAATGTCGCAATAGAACTTCCTTCCGGCCGGTCCGGGGGCTTAGAACAGGTTGTTGTCCATGCGTTCGAATTCCGCCCTGCTTCCCCTGATCCTGCTTTCTGGCGCCATTGGCCTTTCGGCTTGTCAGAGTGGAAACGCGCGAGAGTCACTGGCTTATGTAGAGCGTCCGGTCGAGCAGCTTTTCAATCAGGGCGCGGAAGAGCTCGACAATCGCGACTATGCCGAGGCGATCCTTTATTTCAACGAGGTCGAGCGCCAGCACCCCTATTCCGAATGGGCCCGCCGCGCCACGCTGATGACCGCCTTCGCGCATTATCGCGCGCGCCAGTATGATGACTCCGTCGGTGTGGCCCAGCGCTATATCGGGCTTCATCCCGGCACCGATGGCGCTGCATATGCCTATTACCTTGTCGGAATTTCCTATTTCGAACAGATCATGGATGTCGGCCGCGACCAGAGAATGACCGAGCTGACCCAGAATGCGCTCACAGATGTAGTGCGCCGCTTCCCGGAAACCGAGTACGCCAAGGATGCCACGCTGAAGCTCGACATGGTCCGTGACCAATTGTCGGGCAAGGAGATGGATGTTGGCCGTTGGTATCTGCGCCGCAACGACCATCTGGCCGCGATCAACCGGTTCAAGACCGTGGTGGAAGTCTATGACGGCACCAGCCATGTGCCCGAGGCACTGCACCGCCTGGTGGAGTCCTATCTTTCCATCGGCCTGAAGGGTGAGGCCCAGTCCGTGGGGGCCGTGCTTGGCTATAATTTCCCGGAATCGGAATGGTATGCCGACAGCTATGCGCTGCTGACCAATGAGGGGCTCGACCCGGGCGCCGCGCCGAAACGTGAGGGTTGGCTCTCGCGTCTGTTCTAAGGCGCGTAAAACACTCTTGTTCTGTTTTTGTTCGAGTGTTATTCAACGCGCATGATCATTGCGCTGTCCATTCGAAATCTGTTGCTGATCGACCGGCTGGACTTGGAGCCGGGCGAGGGTTTCACCGCACTGACGGGAGAGACCGGTGCCGGCAAGTCGATCATTCTTGATGCGCTTGCCCTGGCATTGGGCGGGCCTGCCGATCGTGGTCTGATCCGTGCCGGAGAAGATCAGGCGAGCATTGCCGTGGCTTTCGCTGTGCCGCCTGGTCATCCGGTTTGGGTGGCGCTGGAAGAGGCTGGTCTGGATGCCACCCCGGATGAGGCGCTCACTTTGAAGCGCGTTCTGAAGGCCAGCGGGCCTGCGCGCGCCTGGGTCAATGACCAGCCCGTCAGTGCAAGTCTGCTGGCGCGCTTTGGCGAAGACCTGGTGGAAATCCATGGCCAGCATTCTGCCTCTGCGCTCCTTCGGCCTGGTATGCACCAGGTGCTGCTCGACCAGTTTGCCGGCAATGAGGGCCTCTTGGCAGCATGTCGCGCGGCTTGGAGCCGGCTTTCCACAGCGCGCGAAACTGTAATCAGCCTGGCCGAGACAGACGCTCATCAGAGCGAGCGGCGCGAAGCCCTGGACGCCGATCTTTCCCGCCTCGATGAGCTTTCGCCCCAGCCTGGCGAGGCCACCCGGCTCGGCGCCCAGCGCGCCCGTCTGATGCAGGCTGAGCGTGTCAGTGGGCAGCTTTCGGAGGCCGCCGCCGCACTCGCCGATGGCGAGGTGGCGGATGTCTTGGGCAAGGCCGCGCGTGCCATGGATCAGATTACCCGTTTGGCCGGATTCGAGGAAGGTGAGGCCGGGCTGGAGGCGCGTGCAGCGGCCGGCGCATTGGAGCGCGCGCTGATCGAAGTTCAGGAGAGCGAGCGCGCCATCGCGGCGCTCTCCGCCGGGATCAGCGAAGATCCCGAGGCGCTCGATGCCATGGAAACGCGCCTTTTCGCCCTGCGTGCGGCGGCGCGCAAGCATGGCGTCGAAGCCGATCTCCTGCCGGATTTGATTGCGCGCTTGCAGGGTGAGCTGGAAAGCCTTGATTCGGTAAGCGAACAGCTGGCGCGGGCGCATGCGGCAGAGCGAGAGGCTCTGGCGGCCTGGCATGGCGCAGCTGAGAATCTCAGCGCCGCACGCAAGGCTGCGGCCGGACGGCTGGAGAAGGCCGTGATGGCAGAGCTGAAACCGCTCAAGCTTGAGCGCACACGTTTCCGCGTGGCCATAACGCCGCTGGAAGAGGGGCGAGGCGGGGCAAACGGGTGCGATCGTGTCGCTTTCGAGGTCGAAACCAATGCCGGCACGGGGTTCGGCCGGCTCGACAAGATTGCTTCTGGTGGGGAACTCGCGCGGATTTCCCTGGCGCTGAAATGCGCGTTGTCGGGCACCGGGGAAACCGGCGTTCTGATTTTCGACGAGGCCGATCAGGGTGTCGGCGGGGCTGTGGCGGCGGCGATTGGCGAGCGATTCTCCCGCCTCGGTGGCGCCCGCCAGGTCTTTGCCGTCACCCACAGCCCGCAGGTGGCCGCCACTGCCGATACCCAGTGGGCGATTTCAAAAACCGCACCAAAAAGTGGGCTTGGAAGAACCCGTGTAAGCGGACTAGACAGCGATCAGCGAACAGAGGAAATTGCCCGTATGCTGGCGGGCGCGGACATCACGCCCGAGGCCCGGGCGGCTGCTCGTAGATTGCTGGAGGATACATGCCCGGCCAAACCCCGCCCGAGGCCATGAGTGAGTCCGCAGCCCGCGCAGAGCTGGCCGAATTGGCCAAGGCAATCGCGACAGCCGATGCGGCCTATTATCAAGAAGATTCGCCCCATCTCAGTGATGCTGAGTATGACGCCCTGCGCTTGCGCAATACCGAGCTGGAAGCGGCCTTTCCGCATCTCAAGCGCACCGACAGCCCGTCCGAACAGGTCGGCGCGGCGCCGTCGGGCACTTTCGCCAAGGCCCGCCATGCCGAGCCCATGCTGTCGCTCGACAATGCGTTCAGCGATGAGGATGTCGCCGATTTCATCGCGCGGATCCGCCGCTTTCTCGGGCTGGACGAGGCGGCTGTCGTGGCCCTGACCGCCGAACCCAAGATTGACGGGCTGTCCCTCAGCCTGACCTATGAGGCCGGCAAACTGGTGCGCGCAGCCACGCGCGGCAATGGTCAGGAAGGTGAGGATGTCACCGCCAATGCCCGCACCATTTCCGACATTCCCGTTGAGCTGAAAGGGGCTGGCTGGCCGGCCCGCGTGGATATTCGCGGCGAGGTTTTCATGTCCAAGGCCGAATTCGCCGCCCTGAACGCGCGCGAGGCTGAAGCGGGAAACAAGCTCTACGCCAATCCGCGCAATGCCGCCGCCGGCAGCCTGCGCCAGAAGGATGCCGAGATCACACGCACCCGCGCGCTGAACTTTTTCGCCTATGCCTGGGCGGCGGCATCAGAGCCCTTTGCCGAAACCCAGTTCGAGGCGGTGGCAAAGTTCGCCGAATGGGGCTTTGTCATCAATCCCGGCTTTACCCGGCATGAAAATCTGGATGGTCTGATCGCGGCCTATCGCGCGATCGAGGCCGGGCGGGCCGGGCTTGGCTATGATATCGATGGGGTGGTCTACAAGGTCGACCGGCTCGACTGGCAGGCGCGCCTGGGCGTGCAGAGCCGCGCGCCGCGCTGGGCAATCGCGCATAAATTCCCCGCCGACCGGGCCTCCACGACGTTGGAGAGTATCGATATCCAGGTCGGGCGCACCGGCAGCCTCACGCCGGTTGCGCGTCTTACCCCAGTGACTGTGGGCGGCGTGGTGGTGTCGAATGCAACCCTGCACAATGAAGACGAGATCGCGAGGCTGGATGTGCGCGTCGGCGACCGGGTGGAGATCCAGCGTGCCGGCGATGTGATCCCGCAAGTGCTCGGCGTGCTCGATGCCGACCGGGCCGATCGACCGCCACCTTTCGAATTTCCGAAAACCTGCCCGGTCTGCGGCTCCGATGCCGTGCGCGAAGTGGATGACAAGGGCGTGGCCGATGTGCGCCGGCGCTGTACCGGCGGGCTGATCTGCGCGGCGCAACGCCTGGAGCGGCTGAAACATTTCGTTTCGCGCAAGGGCCTGGATATCGAGGGGCTGGGCGCAAAACAGGTGGAGCTGTTCCTGAAAGAGGGCGTCATCTCCGGCCCGCAAGATATTTTCCGGCTCAAGGCGGCGCTGGAGGCGGCGGGCCAGCCGCCGCTGGAAGACTGGGACGGGTTCGGCGAAACCTCGGCGGCCAATCTCTTTGCTTCAATTGATGCGCGCCGGCGCGTGCCGTTCGCGCGCTTTTTGAATGCACTGGGCATCCGCCATGTCGGCGAGATCAGCTCGCGCGCCTTTGCCCGCAACTTCACCGACTGGGCGCCTTTCTGGGCCACGGTGGAGGCGGCGGCGGAACAGGGCGAGGAGAGTGAGGCCTGGCAGGCGCTCACCGGGATTGACGGGCTCGGCGCGGCCGCGGCCGGCGCGCTGGTGGATTTCGCACGCGAGGCGCACAATCGTGAAATGCTGGCGGCCCTGCTGGCCGAAGTGGAAGTCTTGCCGGAAGAGGCCGCGGCCAGCGACAGCCCGGTTTCGGGCAAGACGGTGGTGTTCACCGGCACCCTGGAACAGATGACGCGCGACGAAGCCAAGGCGCGGGCCAGCGCCCTGGGCGCGAAAGTCTCCGGCTCTGTCTCGTCAAAGACCGATATTCTGGTCGCCGGGCCAGGCGCGGGCTCGAAGCTGAAAAAGGCAACCGAACTCGGCATCCAGACGCTAAGTGAGGAGGAGTGGCTTGCGCTGATAGGAGATGCCTAGAGCCTCTTAAGGTTCAGTGGAATCCTATTTTTCGCCGCCCACACCCGCGCGGGGATTCGCGGGTTTCTATGCTTCTGCCAGAACTCAAACCAGCTAAAGCGGCGCGCAGGCCGCTTCCAGCCAGGTTTTTACCTCGCCGTGTAGCTCTGGCCCGATGATCTGCAGCACGCCGCGATGATAGGTGTTCACCCAGTTTATCTCGCCCGGCGAGAGCAGACCGGTATCAATCAAGCCCCGCGCCAGCGGCGCCCAGGTGAGGTTGGCAAAGCCGAGCATCGCCCGGTCGCCGCCTTCGATCATCTCCGCCTCGGTGACATATTGCAGATTCTCGATGCGGATGCCGTAGGCGCCTTCGCGATAATAGCCCGGTTCGTTTGAGACGATCATGCCGGGTGCCAGCGGCACGCTGTTCCAGCCTTTTGCGATGCGCTGCGGGCCCTCATGCACGCCGAGATAAACCCCGACGCCATGGCCGGTGCCATGGTCATAATCCAGGCCCGCCTGCCACAGGGCATGGCGCGCCAGCGTGTCGAGATGAGTGCCGGTGGTGCCTTCGGGAAAGCGCACAGCGGCCAGTGCGATATGGCCTTTCAGGACGAGGGTGTAGTGGCGCTTCATCTCCGCGCTGGCCTCGCCGATGGGCACAGTGCGGGTGATATCGGTGGTGCCGTCGAGATATTGTCCGCCACTATCGACCAGGAAGAGCGTGCCGCGCTCCAGCTTGCGATTTGTGGCGGTGGAGACGCGGTAATGGGGCAGGGCGCCATTGGGGCCGGCGCCGGAAATGGTCTCGAAGCTGAGATCTTCCAGTCCGCCGAGATCATCGCGGAAATTTTCCAGCCGGATGGCGGCGTCTATCTCGGTCACTTCGCCGCTCTGCGCCTCGGTATCGAGCCAGTGCAGGAAGCGTGTCACGGCCACGCCGTCGCGGGCATGGGCCGCGGTGGAGCCGGCGATTTCCGCGCTATTCTTGCAGGCCTTGGGCAGCATGACCGGATCGCGCTGGCGCAGGATTTTCGCGCCGGCATCACTGAGTGCGCCAAAAAACCAGGCCGAGGCCGTGTCGAGATCCAGGCTGACGGTCTGGTCTTTCAGACCGGCCAGGCCGTCATCGATCTCTTCCAGCGGGGCCACAGTGACCGTATTGCCGAGATGCGCGCGCAGGGCATCGTCGACCTTTTCCGGCGCGGTGTAGAGCGTGGCCGAACCATCGGCGCGCAGAATGGCGCGGGCCAGCGGCAGAGGCGAGCAGGCGACATCGCCGCCGCGAATATTGAAAGCCCAGGCGATGGAGGCCGGGCTGGTGATCACGGCAGCGTCGGCGCCATCTTCGCGCAGGGCCGCCCCGATTTCAGCGCGCTTGTCCTCGTGGCGGGCGCCGGCGCGCTCCAGAGGATGGGGTACAATCTTCGCCATGGGCTGGGCCGGGCGATCTTCCCAGGCGGCATCGACCGGGTTGAGATCCAGCGATTTCAGGGTCGCACCCGCCTTTTTCGCCGCGCGCTGGAAGGCCGAGAGGGCATTGGGCGACATCAGGCGGGGGTCATAACCGATGGTCTGGCCGGGCAGGGACTGTTTCGCGAGCCAGCCCGCCGGGCCAGGATCGGGCAAGCCGGCAGTGCCGAACAGGGTGGGGTCCAGCTGGTCGCGCGCCTGCACGGTGTAGCGGCCATCGACGAAGACCACGGCGCGCTCAGCGAAGATCAGCGCGCTGCCGGCCGATCCAGTAAAGCCGGTGGCCCAGGCCAGGCGCTCATTCGCGTCCGGCAGATACTCATTATTGTATTCGTCCTCATGCGGGATGTAGAGGCCATCAAGGCCCTGGTCGGCCATGGCCTGGCGCAGTAGGGGCAGATGGGCGCGCCCGTCCTGGGGGCCGCCGCGAACATCGAAGTTTTGTCTCATCCCATAGCGATAGCGCGCGCAGGCCGGCGCGGAAAGCGGCAATTCAGATATGCAAAATAACATGGTATATTTGATTTTCATTATTGGTTTTTGCATGGGTCTTGCCTATATTGTTCGCAAATGCAGCAATATGAGAAGGACAAGTCATGAAACGCACGCATGTAGAGTTTGACGCCGCGCCGAAAAGCGCGCTCGTCAGCCCGGATCAGCCGGTGAATGCCGTTGAGGCCCGCGCGGTCTACAGCCAGCCGAGCAAAACCTCCGTCCCGGTTGCCAAGCCGCGGCTGCTCGCGCGCCGGAACGCCCGCTTCGCCCGCCGCGCGACCCACTAGCCCGTTTCCGCCTTTGGCGGAATCGGTCGTCGCTGTGTTTGCGCTCACGCCAGTCGGCTGTCGCCGACGGCTCCGCGGGGGCGGCGCAGTTGCGCCGGGCGATGCTTATCGCCGGTGAGCGTCTCCACCAAAGCCGGAAACGCTCTAATCGGCATTCCCCGGTTTGCGATAGACCAGCGTCGACCAGCCATCGCGGCGGATGCGCTGGTCCAGCACCAGGCCGCGTCCGGCAAAGGCGCCACGCACCATGGGTTCCTGATGGGTCAAGAGGCCTGACAGGATGACCCGACCCTTAGGGGCGAGAACACTTGCAATGCCCGGCGCTAGGCGCACCAGCGGCTTGGCGAGGATGTTCGCAAACACCGTGTCATACGGCGCGCGCGTCTGGATCTGGCGGTGATGCGTGCCGGTGGCGCGGATGGCCTTGAACCGCGCGGTGGCCTGATTGGTGCGGGCATTTTCCCAGGCTGTGTCCACGCTGTCGGCATCGATATCGGTGGCGAGCGCGAACTTTGCGCCGGCTTTCAGCGCGGCGATGGCGAGCACGCCGGTGCCGGTTCCGAGATCGAGCACACGGCCCGGCGGGCGCTGACGCAGCAGCGTGTTCAGCGCCAGAAGACAGCCCAGCGTGGTGCCGTGATGGCCCGTGCCGAAGGCTGGGCCGGCCTCGACAAGGACAGCGGTCTTGCCCGGTGAGGTCTCGGCCAGGACATGACTGCCGGCGACGATGAACCGGCCGGCGGTTACCGCCGGCAGGCCTTCCAGCGAGAGTTTGACCCAGTCGCGGTCTTCCAGTGCCTCAAAGCTTGGCGACAGCTCCGGCACGGTCTCGCGGATGAGGACGCAGCAGGCTTCGGTGGCCTCGGCATCGGCGGCATAGGCATCCAGCCGCCAGGCTGTGCGGCTTTCCTCCTTGGCGTCGACGGCGTCGGCAGGGGAGGGATCGGCCCAGGCGAGGGCATCCCATGCAGCTTCGATGGCCGCGCGCGGCCCGGTGGCAAAGACCTTGAACATGGCGCGCATGTAGAGCCTTTCCAGCGCAGAGGGAAGCGCTTAGCGTCGCCGGCGATGAGCGAGACACAGCCCCTTCCGCTTCCCGTGGCCCAGGCCCAGCGCATGGACATGGTCGATGCCCTGCGCGGTTTTGCGCTGATGGGCCTGTTCCTGATCCATGCGATCGAGTTTTTCGAGCTTTATTGGGCCAATCCCGTGGGCGGGCCGGTGCATGAGGTGGTCTTTGGCTTGTTCGCGGGAAAATCCTATGCGCTGTTCGCGCTGTGCTTTGGGCTTTCCTTCCATATCATCATGGACCGGGCGGCGGCGCGCGGCGTGGATTTTTCCGGCCGCTTTGCCTGGCGCCTGATCATCCTGTTCGGCTTTGGATACCTGCATGGCCTGATCTATCGCGGCGATATTCTCACCATCCTGGCGCTGTTCGGCCTGACATTGATTGTGTTCAATCGGATCCGGAACAATTGGGTTCTGATCGCCATTGCGGCGGTTTGCTTTCTTCAGCCGCAGCATTTCTTCCTTACGGCAAGTGCGATTGAGGGGGCAGGTTGGGCCAACCAGCCGCCGGCCTATTGGTCCGATCCGACGATCCAGACTTTCGTGAGCGGCAGCTTTGCCGATGTGCTGGCCGTCAATCTGGTGGACGGAAACCTGCAGAAGGTGGGCTTCTACTGGGCCACGGGCCGGATGGAGCAGATTATCGGACTCTTTCTGGTCGGGCTTGTGCTCGGGCGGATCGAGTTTTTTCGCAGGCCGGAGACGTTTCTTGTCGCGCGGCGTGTGGCGCTGGGCGGGTTGATTGCCCTCGCTGTCAGCCTGGACAGCCTCTTGCCTTGGCTCATGAGCATGGTGCCGGAAACCCATGGCCCCATGGCGCGCGCCTGGTTCAATATGGCCGTGACCAATATTGTCGATAATGCCTTCATGTTCATCCAGGTGCTGGTCTTCGTCGAGCTGTGGCGCGGGGTGGGCAAGAGCGTTCTCGGCGTTCTGGCCCCGGCCGGGCGCATGACGCTGACGCTCTATGTCGGTCAGTCTCTGGTGTTTGTGCCGATTTTCTATGGCTATGGCCTCGGCCTGCATGATGATCTCAGCCAGATGCAGGCCCTGATGCTGGGCATCCTTGCCTTCGCACTGCAACTCATCGGAGCGAAAGTCTGGTACCGGTATTTCCGCTATGGCCCACTGGAATGGCTCTGGCGCGCGCTGACCTACACGACATGGAGCGTGCCATTTGCGAAGGCGCGCTCGGCTGCATAGTCTCTCCCGAAAACGAGGCGCAACAGCGCCATGGGAGGAAGACATGGACTTTGAAATTATTGCCGAGGGTCTCGGCTTTCCGGAAGGCCCGGTGGTGATGGCGGATGGCTCCATCATACTGGTGGAGATCCAGGCTGGGGTCATTTCGCGCATCTGGGGCGATGGCAAGCGCGAGGTGATTGCCGAGCCGGGCGGCGGGCCGAATGGGCTGGCGATCGGGCCGGATGGCGCGCTTTATTGCTGTAATAATGGCGGTTTCGAGTGGCAAGAGCTGGGCGGATTAACGGTGCCCGGAGGGTGTCCGCCGGACTATTCTGGCGGCCGCATGGAGCGGATCAATGTCACCACCGGAAAAGTCGAGCGCCTGTTCGATTCCGTGGATGGTCTTCCGCTCAAGGGTCCGAACGACATCGTCTTCGACAAGCATGGCAATTTCTATTTCACCGATCATGGCAAGACCTATCCGCGTCATCGCGACATGGGTGGGCTCTATTTTGCTGGTGCGGACGGCAGTGTGAAGGAAATGGCCTTCCATCACACCTCCCCAAACGGCGTCGGCCTCAGCCCGGATGAAAGCGTAGTCTATATGGCAGATACGCTGACGGGCCGGCTCTGGGCGTTCGACCTGAAAGCACCCGGTGAGCTGCGTGACCATAACCCGCTTGGCCCGGAAGGGCGTGTGGTAGCAACCCTGCCGGGGCTGCAATACCTGGATAGCCTGGCTGTGACCGCGGCGGGCAATGTTACCGTGGCCACCATCTTGAATGGCGGCATCACCACGTTCCGTCCGGATGGGACCACTGCGCACACCGCGTTCCCCGATCCGTTGGTCACCAATATCGCCTTTGGTGGCCCGGATATGCGAACCGCCTGGGTCACCCTTTCAGGGTCGGGCAAATTGATAAAGTGCACCTGGGATGAGCCGGGGCTTAAGCTGGCCTTCAATGCCTGACGCCACAAAAAAAGCCCCCATGGCATTCGGCCATGGGGGCTCAAGATGGGGTCTGCTACAGCAGCTCAGTATCAGCCGCGCGCGGCGATTTTCGGGACATAGTCATACTCATCCTGCTTTTTGCGCTCGCGTTTGCGGGCAGGCTGGAAGGCAATTTTGGCGTGCTCGGCGCAATAGGGGCTGCCGCATTCGGCGTTGCGGCCACAGAACGCGAAATTCGGGTCGGCCGGATCGCCAATCGGCCATTTGCACATCGAGCCGGACAGGTTCAGCACCGTGGCCTTCTCACCATTTTTCAGCTCCAGCGGCGGCAGGGCCTCGATCTCGGCGCGATCCTCGCGGGTCGCTTTGGTCACGGCCGGACTGGCAGAGCGCGGCTGCGGTGTCTTGACCGTTCCATCGGGCAGGATACGCGGCTTCGGACGGGCCAGGCGCGGCGGGCGCTTTACGGGCCGCGAGGGCGTCGCGCGACCGGAAAGACCGAGCCGGTGCACCTTGCCGATCACGGCATTGCGGGTCACACCGCCCAGCTCCTTGGCAATCTGGGAGGCTGAGTGCCCCTCGGCCCAGAGTTTCTTCAGGGTTTCCACACGCTCATCTGTCCAAGCCATGGTACGCCTTCCTTGCTGCCCCGCAAAATGCGGCTCTATATATGGTAACGGCAGGCCCCCCGCCGTCGCTCGACACCTAGATATGGTATCGACAGCGAAACGAAACGCAATATGCAGGGTCCCGTTTCCTGTGGGGAACTAGATATTGAATCGCGCAATAAGAGATATTCGCACTGGCCCCTCGTCAGAACGGGCCGGGTCGCCTATCTAGCGCGTCATGAGCGACATTTCCGTGCAAGACACCTCCGAAACGGCCATGAGTCCTTCCGCTTCGCAAGCCGCGCTGGTGCGCCCGCCGCGCCGCTATGGCCTGATGAATGGCCTGGGCACCTGGACACTCTACAAGCGCGAAGTGCAGCGTTTCCTGAAAGTCTGGATGCAGACCCTTTTCGCGCCGGTGATCACCACGCTGCTGTTCATGACCGTGTTCAAGCTGGCCTTTGGCGACCGCGGCCAGCTGACCGGGGATTTCGAGGGAATGATCTACAATAATTTCCTCGCGCCGGGCCTTGTCGTGATGGGCCTGCTCCAGAACGCCTTTCAGAACACATCTTCCTCGCTGACCATTTCGAAAGTGCAGGGCAGCCAGGTGGACTTCCTGATGCCGCCGCTTTCGCCCCTGGAACTCACGCTGGGCTTCATCGCCGGCGCCGCGACGCGGGGCATCATGGTGGGCCTGATCTCAGGCCTGGCGATCCATTTTTCCGGCACGCTGATCTGGCTCGTCACGCTCGGCCAGGTGAATGTGGACAGCCTGGCCAGTCTTAACATCACGCATTTCTGGGCTGTGGTCTATTTCGGTGCGGCGGCGGCGATCATACTCGGCGCGCTGGGCGCCATGGGCGGGATCTGGGCCGACAAGTTCGACCATTTGGCCGCCGTGACCAATTTCGTCATCGTGCCGCTCACCTTCCTGTCGGGCACTTTCTACGACATCAAGGTGATGGTGGAGCCCTTCTACACCATCGCCCATTTCGACCCCTTCTTCTACCTCATCGACGGCTTCCGCTACGGCTTCCTCGGCGTGGCCAATTCCTCGGTGATGACTGGTGTGGCGGTCTCCGGCGTGCTGGCCGTGCTGTCGAGCGCGGGCGTGTGGTGGATGTTCCGGTCCGGGTACAAGCTGAAGGCTTGAGGCTGCCACCGCTTGCTCTCTGACGCCTTGCTGGCGGGCCTCTGACGTGCAGGTGGCGGCCTTCTGGCGTGGCGGGATTTGGTGTTTTCCCGCCTTTTCGTGGTATCTCTAACGCAACCCACGAAAGGGGAATGCCCCATGTCCTTCATTGCCGATGCCGCCAAGATCAAACGCTGGCGCGAGGAGCGCCACTGGTCGCAGGAGCATCTTGCCGATCTCGCCGGGCTTGGCCTGCGCACTGTGCAGCGGATCGAAAATGGCGAGACCGCCTCGCAGGATTCACTCAAGGCGCTGGCGGCGGCGTTTGCTGTCGATGTCATGGCGCTGTCGGTGGACCCGCGCGTGGAGGCGGCAGAGGCCTATCATCGCGAACAGGCACGCAAGACTGCCGCACTGCGTCTGTCCTTCTGGATCCATCTGGCAAGCTGGGTCCTCGGCATGATCATCTTTGCCGGCATCAGTATCGGTTCGCGTCAGGGGTTCGTGATGCTCTGGCCCGCGATTTGGTGGACAGTGGGCCTTGCCGGCCATGCTGTCACCGTGGTGATCGTCGAGCTGGTGGTCTATCATGAGCGGAAGTACGGACCCGCACCGAAGCGAACCTAGCGCCCTAGCACCTCATCGACAAAAGCCAGCGCCACGCCCTCGCTCCAGTCCGCCTCGCCGGCGAGGCGCGCCACCTCTTCCCCGTCCGGGCCGTAGATCACCGTGGTTGGAAACCCCCGCGCGCCGGCGGCGTAGACAATGTCCCAATTGTCCGGCGGAGCGTGGTAGAAATCCAGCGTGCCGCCGGTGAGTTCTATCAGGCGCTGGCGGGCATAGGCTTCGTCGGTGGGCTGATCGACGCTGATCGCGATGACGCGGAAATCCGGCCCGCCGCGCGCGGTTTGCAGCGTGCCGAGATGCGGCATTTCGCGCTCGCAGGGGGCGCACCATGTGGCCCAGAAATTCACCAATAAGGTCTCGCCGGAGAAGTCCTCAAGCGTCAGCGTTTCGCCCTCCGGGCCGGTGAAACTGCCCGTCGCCAAAGGCTCGCCGCGCCGCGAAAGATCGAGCTTGGCCAGATCGCCCTCAATAAAGCGCTCCAGCGGATCGGCATGCTTCGGCCCGCCGGCACCTGAAGCCAGGGCGTAGACAATTGCGCCTGCCCCGATCAGAAACAGGGCATAATAGGCATAGCGGGTGACCGGTCGCGACATGGGGTGTAAGGCTCGGCGGCTGGAAACAACAGAATAAGAGCAGCGGATATGGCAACGGAAAAGGGCAAAGGCCACACCATGTGGGGCGGGCGCTTCGCCACAGCCCCCAGCGATATCATGGAAGCGATCAACGCCTCCATCGATGTCGACCAGCGCATGGCCGAGCAGGATGTCGCCGGCTCGCGCGCCCATGCCGACATGCTGGCGGAAATGGGCATCATCTCCGAGGCCGATAATGAAGCGATCCAGGCCGGGCTCGACCAGGTGCTGGCCGAGCTGCGCGCAGGCACCTTCCCGTTCGACCGGGCGCTGGAAGACATCCACATGAACATTGAGGCGCGGCTGAAGGCGCTGATCGGCGAGCCTGCCGGGCGCCTGCATACGGCCCGCTCGCGCAATGATCAGGTGGTGACGGATTTCCGCCTGTGGACGCGCGGCGCATTGAACGAGGCGATGGACCGGCTGCGCGAATTACAGCGCGTGCTCGCCGTGCGCGCCGGCGATGAGACCGAAACGGTGATGCCAGGCTTTACGCATTTGCAGACGGCCCAGCCGGTCACGCTCGGCCATCATCTGCTCGCCTATGTCGAGATGTTCCAACGCGACCGGGCGCGTCTCTTTGATTGCGCGCTGCGCTTGAATGAGAGCCCGCTGGGGGCTGCCGCGCTGGCCGGTACGGGCTTTCCCATCGACAGGGAGATGACGGCGGAGGCGCTGGGCTTTGACCGGCCCATGGCCAATTCGCTGGATGCGGTCTCGGCGCGCGACTTTGCGCTTGAGGCGCTGTCGGCGCTCTCCATTGCGGCGACGCATCTTTCGCGCCTGGCCGAGGAGATCGTGCTCTGGTCCAGCGCGCAGTTCAGCTTTGCGACGCTGTCGGATGCCTGGTCCACCGGCTCCTCCATCATGCCGCAAAAGCGCAATCCGGACGCCGCCGAGCTGATCCGCGCCAAGGCCGCGCTGATCACCGGCCAGTTCACCAGCCTGCAGGGCGCGGTGAAGGCGCTGCCGCTGGCCTATGCCAAGGATCTGCAGGACGACAAGGTGCTCACCTTCGCCGCCTTCGACACGTTTGACCTCTGCGTGCGGGCCATGGCCGGCATGATGGAGACGATCAGCTTCAATCATGAGGCCATGCGCGCGGCGGCGGCAAAGGGCTTTTCCACCGCCACCGATCTTGCCGACTGGCTGGTGCGCGAGCTTGGCCTGCCTTTCCGCGAGGCACATCATGTCACGGGCGCCCTGGTGGCTTTGGCCGAAGCGAAGAACTGCGATCTGTCTGACTTGTCACTGGAAGAGATGCAGGGCGAGGCTGCAGGAATTACAGATGGCATCTATGATGTGCTCACTGTGGAGAAGTCGGTCGCCAGCCGGACCTCCTATGGTGGCACCGCCCCTGTTCGCGTGGCCGAAGAGGTGGCAAACTGGTTTGAACGCTTAGGATTGGACGCGCAAAAATGACCCGACTGACCAAACTGTTTCTTGGCGGCATTAGCCTGATTGGCCTTTCCGCCTGTGGCCTGCAGGGCGATCTGACCCGGCCTGACCCGCTGTTCGGAAACCCGGATGAAGTTCCCGAAGCCGAACGCCCTGACCGCACGGTGACGGACGGCATGTCCGATCTGCGCGAAGCCGATCGTGAAGATGACGAAGACACGCCCGATCCGGAGGATGAATTGCTGGGTGGCCCCGGCTCTTGAACAGGCGAATATCCCTGACAGTATCCGGACTGTTTCTGGCAGGGATAACCCTTGTCGCCTTTGGCGGATGCGCCAGTGTGCCTGTCGAGGATGGCCCTCCAGATATTACAGCAACCCCCGCGCAGGT
>JALEGE010000159.1 GCA_022760335.1 Hyphomonadaceae bacterium | reverse complement strand
TACTGTTTGAGCGTTGTTTGGGAGCCTCTCCAGGGAATTGTCAGAGAAACTGGCTCTTAAAGCACGCTGTGCCATGATCGCCTCAAGCAAGTCACCGCTCCGCTACTTCAAAAGGTCACCCGAGATCGTCCGCCTGGCGGTCCTGATGTATCTTTAATCCCCGCTTTCAGTTCCAAATGCAGAGGGTCTGCTACACGAACCCGACATCGACATCGGCGATGAAAGCAGGCGCTTCTTGGGGGGATCGGTTCGGTCCAATCTCCGCCCGTGAGATCAAGAAACGGCGATCACAAACGATGCGTGAGGTTCTGAAGATCTATGTCACCCGGAAACGCAACGAGCTAGCAGCCCTGAAAACCATGGCGCCCCACACCAGATCGTGACGGACCGGCTCCGTTTAATCATCGAAGCAACATCGAACGCAGATCGAGACACAAATCTCTCAGAGACGCCGCCCTCACCGATTTGCGAGGCTTACTTCACCATCAGGAATTTGCCTGAAAGCCAGCAGACTGGCTGGCGGTGAGACAGGGATTCGAACCCTGGAGACTGTTGCCAGCCTACACGCGTTCCAGGCGTGCGCCTTCGACCACTCGGCCACCTCACCTTGGCGCCAGAAGGGCGTGTTTATACAAACCCTTGTGAGCCCCGCAAGCTCCGATTGCTGTTGGCGGACACAATGCCCATATCAGGGGGCCATCAGGTTACCAATTCGGAAGGCTGCCCCTCATGCTGTTCTCCTCCAAACCTAAAGCCGTCCCCGCTCCCGGCACCGCTTTACCTGGCCGCAACACTGCCATTCCCACGGCCGAGCGACACTTCGTATTTGATCATGAGCTGAAGGCAGCTGCGCCTGAAGGTCATGAAACCCTCTATGTCGCGATGGGCTGTTTCTGGGGCGTGGAGCGCCTGTTCTGGCAGTTGGAGGGGGTCTGGTTGACTGCCGCAGGTTATGCCGGTGGCGAAACGCCGAACCCAACCTATGAGGAGACCTGCACCGGGCGCACTGGTCATACGGAAGTGGTGAAAATCATTTATGATCCGGCCCAGATCAGCCTGGATGCGCTACTGAAAGTCTTTTGGGAAGAACATGATCCCACCCAGGGCATGCGCCAGGGGAATGATGTCGGCACGCAATACCGCTCAGCGCTATACACCACCACACCGCAGCAGCTTGAAGTCGCCAAGGCCAGCGCGACCTCCTATCAAACGGCGCTGAGCGCGCAGGGCCTCGGTGAGATCACAACAGAGATCCGGCCGCTGGACGCATTTTACTATGCCGAGGACTATCACCAGCAATATCTCGCGAAAAATCCGAACGGATATTGCGGACTGGCAGGGACGGGGGTCAGCTGCCCCATCGGACTGGGCGTCAGCCAGGGATAACCATCAGAGCGAGCTCGCTAGGCTGAGAAATTCACAGCAAAGCGCCGGCGCGTCTCCACCAGAGACTGGGCACGCGCGAGCGCGTCACTGGCATTTTGCGCCTTGCGGATGACATCGTGCTGTCGCAGCGCGTCGATCGCAGCGTTGAGATTCACTGACGCCTCACGCAGGGCGACAGGATCAAATGAAACTTCCGCCCGCTTGATCAGGGCGCGCCCAAGATCCAGCCGCGCATCAATCTGCGCGTCAATCTCGGCCTTTCCCTTCAGCCCCTCCAGGGTCTCGCGGCGACGCGTGATGAGCTTGTCCAGCCAGTCCATACGCGGCTCACTGTCGGACAGGTGCAGGGTGATGGCCGAAAAATCGGTCTCGATCTCGCGGTGGACAATGTCGGAAACTGGCAGGGCGTCCTCTTCGGCCAGATCATCGAGAATATCATCCAGAGTGGTGCCAAGTTCAGCGATTTTCTCTTCCCGGAAAGCTTCCGGACGCGACAGGGCCGGCTGCAACCGCTTTGCCAGTAAATAGGCTACGGCGCGGGCATGGACATCACCATATTGGCGATAGCGACCCGGCAGGGCCAATGCGAACGGTTTGGCCTGTTGTGGCGTGAGATTTCCGCCTCGCGAAACGCCGAACAAGCGCAACCCATCGCAATCTTCGCTAATGCGCGCGCCCCAGATCAGCATATCCGCGCCGGTACGCTCCAGACGCTTGCGCGCCCTGGCCAGGACTTCACCCTCCGGCCGACCACCAGGACTGGCTACGCGGAAAAGCATGAACCGCGCACCAAAGCTGAAACGTCCACAATGCGCGTTGAAGGCATCTTCAATCACGGCGCGGGCCGCCCGCCCCTGTGGGCCCTCCATATCGGCAATGAGGACGCGGTAGCCGGGCTCCAGCGCCGCCTTTCGCACACGCCGGTTGGACGACTTGTCGGACGCCCCGATCAGCGCGGAGAGGCCGCGCAAAAGATAGATCAGGATCAAACCGGCAACGGCGAACACGGCTGCAGCGCCGACAACAGCGAGCCCTGTAGAAACCAGAACATGCTGTTCGAGCCAGCTGGCGATATCGGAAATGAAGGCCGTGTCTGTCATGGGAACCTGAAACGGAATTTTTGTTGGCGATACACGAGGCAAGTGTGCACACGCAACCGGGAAGTCCCACTTGGGGTGCAAATGACAAACTTGCAATTCCCGTGCAGCGTTGACCTGCAGCCTGTGCTCGGGAATCTGTCACGATGAATGCGCTACGCACACGCTTTGCTCCTTCCCCCACTGGCCCCTTGCATCTGGGCCATGTCCTGTCAGCCGCCCTGGTACGCCATGCCGCCAATGAGGCTGGAGGTGAAGCGCTGCTTCGGATTGAGGATACAGACATCACCCGCTGCCGCCCTGAGCACGAAGCCGCGATCCTGGATGATCTGGCCTGGTTGGGCCTTACCTGGGATGGCGTATTGCGCCGCCAGTCGGAGCATTTCGATGACTATCTCTCCGTGGTGGCTGCCTTGGGCGAACGTGGGCTTGTCTATCGCTGTTTTCTCACCCGCCAGGAAATGCAGGAACGCTTTCCCGATGGTGTGGTACGTAGCAAGGCCCTATCCAAGTCCGAAGAGGCTGCACGCCTCGGTGAAGGCGCCCCCTTTGCATGGCGGCTCTCCCTTGATGCTGCGCGCAGGGAAATCGGCAGCCTGCTCTTTCACGGCCTGTCATTTCAAACAGAGGAAGCCGGCCGGTCAATCAATCACACCGCCGAGCCGGAACGCCACGGTGATATCGCGCTGACCCGCAAGGATGCGCCGGCGGCCTATCATCTGGCCGCCTGTCACGATGATGCCCTGCAGGAGATCAGCCATGTCATCCGCGGCGAAGACCTGGTTGACGCACCGCATATCCATACCCTGCTACAGGCGCTGATGGACTGGCCGCGTCCCATATATCGCCATCACCGGCTGCTTTTGGGCGAAGACGGACAGAAGCTTTCCAAGCGCACAGGAGCGAAATCGCTTGCGGCTTTGCGGTCCGAGGGCCTATCGCCTGACGAGGTTTTCTCTCTGGCAGGACTTTCATGACCGATACCTTTGCCAAGCTCGCCCCAAAGGCGCGCACAGCTCCGGCTTGGCTCGGACCTGTGTCGGTGCTGGCTGGCGGGGTGTGTATCGGCTTTGCCCCCATCGGGCTGCGCATTGGCCTGCAGATGAGCGATTTGGGGCCCCAGGCCATCGCCCTGTGGCGATATATGCTGGCATTGCCCGTGTTATTCGCACTTTGCCTTGCAGTTGAGCGGCGCGTGCCGGTTCGGCCAAACCCGATGATTGTCCTGGCCGGTATCTGCTTCGCGCTCGACATCGCGCTCTTGCATTGGGCGTTGGAGCGCACAACCGTGGCCAATGCCACCTTCATGGTGAATCTCGGAAATATCGGCGTCGGCCTGGTCGCATGGATCTTCCTGAGAGAACGTCCAACCTGGCAATGGCTTGTCGCGGTTGCCATCGCAGTCACGGGCGCAGGCCTTTTATCCCTGGCTGGTGCGCCCGGCGGAAAAGCCAGCTTTTCCGGTGATGTAATAGCGCTCGGCGCTGCAGTGCTGGTGGCGTTTTATATGCTGTGTTCGAAATTGGCGCGCGGCCAGCTCGGCGCGATGGACGCCATTTTCTGGCTTACCGCCACTGAGATTTGTGTCGCAATCCTGGTCACACTAATCTCGGGCGAGCGGCTTTGGCCGACTGGATTGTCGGAGCTTACCGCGCCGCTCTTCCTCGCGCTCGTGGTCCAGGTCGGAGGGCAGGGCTTGATCATCTTCGGTCTGGGGCGCACGCCAGCGGCAATCGCCGGCATTATGATTTTGGTCCAGCCAGTCACCGCCGCAGCGATTTCCTGGCAACTCTTCGATGAACCGCTCAACACCTTTCAGGGCTTCGGCGCGCTGTTGATCCTCGCCGGCGTCCTGATCGCCCAGAGCGGAAGCACGCCACCACAGCCCACCGACGAAAATGTGACACATACCTGAACTAGGTATCCATCACGTCCAGACGAGATCTTGAGGGGAGTTTCCATGCGCATTTCGGCTCTTTGCCTGTCCGCAGGCCTGATTGGGCTTGCCGCCTGTACCACGCCACCTGCCCCGTCAAATACGCAGATTACCTCCACAAGTCCTGCCAAAGATCTTGGCCGCACCGGCGTGGTCCCCATTCAGGTGGAGGACGCCTACTACGAAACCGCAGCGGCCAGCGTCGCCGCAAGGGCAAACGGCACCGCACGCGGGCAGGCAAAAAACATCATCCTGTTCATCGGCGATGGCATGGGCATTTCCACCATCACCGCGGGCCGCATCTATGCCGGCCAGACGCGCGGCCTGGACGGGGAAAGCTACCGCCTCGCCATGGAGACCCTGCCGCATCTCGCCCTGTCGAAAACCTATGCCCATGATGGCCAGGTCTCCGACAGCGCATCCACGGCAACCGCGATTGTGTCTGGCGCCAAGGTGAATTTGCGTACGCTCGGTATCACCTCGGATGCTGCCTACAATAATTGCGCCTCCATGGCCGGCCACGGCACTGATACGATCTTTGAACTTGCCGAGCGCGCCGGCCTCGCCACGGGCATCCTCTCCACGGCGCGTCTGACCCATGCCACACCGGCCTCGACCTATGCCGAGATCCCCAATCGCGACTGGGAAGACGACACCGCCTTTCGCGGCCAGGAGAGCGGTGGCTGCGCCGATATCGCCAGCCAGTTCATCGACTGGCGCGAGGGCGATGGCTTCGAAATCGCCATGGGCGGTGGCCGCCGCCACTTCCTGACCACAGACGTGGAAGACCCCGAAAGCGAAGGCTCAACCGGCCGGCGCGGCGATGGCCGAGACCTGACCGCCGCCTGGACGGAAAAATCCCCTGAGCATCGCGTGATCTATGGCCGCGCCGGCTTTGACGCGACCAATTTCGACAGCGAGACCCGCGTGCTCGGCCTGTTTGAACCTTCCCACATGCAATACGAACTCGACCGCGCCAATGACACGCTGGGCGAGCCTTCGCTCGCGGAGATGACGGCAGCAGCGATCACCCGCCTCTCGCGTGATCCAGATGGTTTCGTCCTGATGGTGGAAGGCGGCCGGATCGACCATGCCCATCATGGCACCAATGCCGCGCGCGCGGTCAGCGATACCGATGCACTCGACCAGGCCGTGGCCATGGCCCTGGAAATGACCAGCGCGGAAGACACGCTGATCATCGTCACTGCCGACCATTCTCATACACTCACTCTGGCCGGCTATCCTCGGCGCAACAATCCCATCCTCGGCAAGGCCACACTGGAGACGGGAGAAGAGCTGAAAGGTGCTGATGGTCAGCCCTACACAACGCTGGGCTACATGAACGGCCCCGGCGCATGCGCCGGACGCGATGAAGCCGATGGCGCTTGCGTGCGCCAGGACCTTTCAGATGTGGATACGACTGCACCAGACTTTCGCCAGCCCGCCTTGATCCCGATGTATTCAGAAACCCATGCCGGAGAAGATGTCGCGATCTTCGCCAGCGGGCCGGGCTCACAGCTCGTCTCGGGCGTGATGGAGCAAAACGAGATCTTTCATGTCATGGGTCATGCCAGCGGCCTTGTGGCAATTGCAGAATAGATCTGGAAAAAAACACCCCGGGGCCAGGCTCCGGGGTGTTTGAAATTATCAAATTGTCCTGCCCAGCCCTAGCTGGCCAGGGCGTCGAGCTTCCCGAAATGCTCGGCAAGCAGGTAATAGAAGGTCACTCGACTTTTGTTGCCGCCTTCGGACTTCATTTTCTCGCAGATCGTGGCAATCGCCGCGTCAAGCTCCGGTGTGGTCTGCGCAAGACCCAGCTTGCCGCGCAGCCACTTCTCCCGCACCCGATCAAGTTCGCCCTGATCGGAGCATGAGACCAGCGAACTGTCGCGATTGCGCAAGGCAATCCCCAGATGGCCGACAATCTTCTCAGCCGCCTTCTGGTTGTAACCGCTGGCGTGTTTTTTGACATTATCTTCGTATTTTGATGCATCGGCCATATGGCTCTCCCTCTTTATATGTGGTGCATTCTGTAGTGGTTGCACCTAAAAGGGACGGTGCCTCCCAGCTTCCGCAAAGTCAACGGCCAACTCCACGGAAGGGAGGCCTACGGACAAGGTGAGGGTTGAGCGCGGTTGAGCTTCTCAACCTCGCTTTCCAGCTCATCCGTCCATGTCATGTCGAAGGCGTCGATACACGTCTTCAACTGCTCCATCGTGGTTGCGCCAATGATGGTCGATGTCATGAACGCTCGTGTGTCGCAAAATTTCAGGGCAATCTTGGCGGGGTCGATACCGAGCCGCTCTGCCAGCACGAGATAACTCTCGATCGCGCGCGTGCCTTCCGGATGCTCATAGCGCTGCAGCCGATCAAACAGGGCCTTGCGCGAGCCCTCCGGCAAAGCGCCATTACGGTACTTCCCGGTCAGATAACCCTGGGCCAACGGCGAATAGGCAAGCAACCCGACTTGCTCGCGCATAGCGATCTCATCCAGCCCTTCCTCGAACTTCCGGCTCACCAGATTGTAGACATTTTGGATCGATTGCAGGCGCGGCAGGCCATGCTTGTCGCTTTCGGCCAGAAAGCGCATCACACCATAGGAGGTCTCATTTGAAACCCCGATATGGCGGATCCTTCCGGCCTGAACATGTGAATTGAGATGGTCGAGAATATCCTCGAAGGGCTCATAGGGTTTTGCATAGTCTTCTGCGCTGACGCGTGCACCAAAGATTGGCGCCGGGCGATCGGGCCAGTGCATCTGATAGAGATCGATATAATCGGTCTGCAGCCGTTTCAGGCTGCCATGAACGGCATCATCAATATGCTCTTTGGTCAGCCGGCACAGCTCCACCTCCATGCTGCGATGCCAGGTCATCTGCGAGCGGCCGACCACCTTGGTGGCCAGGATCACCTTGTCGCGATTGCCGCGTGCCTTGAACCAGGAGCCGATAATCGTCTCGGTCGAGCCCTGAGTATCGGGCTTTGGCGGAATGGCATAAAGCTCGGCAGTGTCAAAGAAGTTCACCCCACGCTCGAGCGCATAATCCATCTGCGCATGGCCCTCAGCCTCTGTGTTCTGCTGGCCCCAGGTCATTGTACCAAGGCAGCACGCACTGACCATCAGATCGGTCCGGCCAAGTTTCCGCATTTCCATGGCATATCTCCTTAAAATTGTTTCTGCCCCTAGAGTTAACGCTCCCGAGGCGTCAACCCAACCGGTTTTCCTTGCGAAAGACCGCACGGATGACCATATTCGCATCAATCCGCGCGAGTGATTTCGCGCGGGCCTTGTGCAACCTGAACCTCAGAAACCGAAAGGTTTTTTCCATGAACGATTTCAACAGGTCCTATGCTGCCACACCCGGCACCCTGGACATGTCCAAGGATGCCGGCCTGCGCAGCTTCATGCTTGGCGTCTACAACAAGCTGGCGCTGGGCATTGCCCTGGCCGGTATTCTTGCTTTCGTGGCCGGCTCCGTCGCGCCTGTCAGCGAGGTACTGTATGGCACGCCGCTACGCTGGGTGGTGATGCTGGCGCCAATCGGCTTCCTGCTGTTTGCCAATTTCGGCATGCGCAACCCAAGCCCCACCGGCTCGGCCATTCTCTATTGGGGCGTGGTCAGCTCAATTGGCCTCTCCATGGGCATCTACTTCCTGATGGCCAAGATCGGCCTGAATGGCATGTCCCATCTCGTGATCACCCAGGCCTTCCTGGCCACGGCAATCACTTTTGGCGGACTGTCCCTGTTTGGCTACACGACCAAGCGCGATCTCGGCCCGATCGGCTCGTTTGCCTTCATGGCGATCTGGGGCCTTTTCGTGGTCGCCATGCTGGCTTTCATCATGCCGATGATCTTTCCCAGCACTGCTGGCCTGATCGGCTTCGGTGAGCCGCTCTCATTGATCATTTCCGGTGGTTTTGCCCTGATTTCGGCGGTGATCATCGCCTGGCAGACCCAAAGCCTGAAGGAAGGTTATTACGCGCTTGGTGGCGATACCCGCGGCGCAGCCGTGATGACCAACTGGGGCGCGCTGAACTTCTTCGTGTCCTTCGTGAACATCTTCCAGTTCTTCCTGCAGCTGCTCGCCAGCGATTAGCGCGCACTTTAGAATTGGACTGAAATCAGACCCCGGCAGCCCCGCTGCCGGGGTTTTTCATGTCGATCAGACCGGTGCGGGCGCCGCGCAATAGCTGTCCAGAAAATCCTGATGCGTCGGCAATTGCGCCACGCCGCGGGCGATATTGGCGCTCATCTGGGTCATGATACCGGCAAGCTGGTCCCGGCTCATCAGCCGGCCCATATGGTGGCGTCCCTGGGGCTCCAGGCGCTGGCCCAGCATCACCTGCAGCCAGCTGTCGACCTGGAACATCTCGGCCTGCAGTTTCCAGGCCTTGGCGTGTTCGCGGAACAGGGTGATACGCTCGGCCAGCGAGGCGGGGATCTCCAAATCGCGGCAGCCGCGCCAGAAGGCGCTGTCGCCTCGCTCGGTCAGTTTGTAGTGCAGGATGATAAAGTCGCGCACATGCTCAAGCTCGAATTGGGCCTCGGCGTTGAATTTCTCCGCCAGCGCCTCGGTGACACCACTGAACGGGAAATTCTGTACTAGACGCGTGATCGCCGTCTGGATCAGGTGAATGCTGGTGGATTCCAATGGCTCGACAAAGCCGCTTGAGAGGCCGAGCGTAACACAATTCTTGTTCCAGGCCTTGCGCCGCCGCCCCGTTTGATAGCGGATCAGCTTCGGTTCGGTGAGCGTCTCACCATCAATATTGCCGAGCAGGCGCGCATGCGCCTCATCGTCAGAGAGATGCGCACTGGCATAGACCAGTCCATTGCCGACGCGATGCTGCAAGGGAATGCGCCATTGCCAGCCGGCATCATGGGCGATCGCGCGGGTATAGGGAATGGCCGGCCCGGTGGAGCGGGTCTGGACCGCCAGCGCACTGTCCGTGCCCAACCAATGGGTCCAGTCCTCATATCCGGTCTTCAGGGTTTGCTCGATCAGGAGGCCGCGAAAACCGGTGCAATCGATAAAGAGATCACCTTCGACCACAGTGCCATTGTCGAGCACCAGCGCACTGATAAAGCCGGTTTCAGCATGCTGGCGCACTTCTGTGATTCGTCCCTCAATGCGCGCAATACCGTACTGTTCGGCAAAAGCACGCAGAAACGTGGCATAGAATCCGGCATCCAGGTGATACGCGAAATTGATCGGGATCTTCTCACTCGTTGCGAATTTCCCCGCCTCGGCGGCCTGATGCTCGAAACAATACTCATTCAGGTCGCCAGCCAGCCCCTCCTCGCGCGCCTGCAGCCAGATCTGGTGGAAATCACCCATCCAGTTGGACTTGCCGATCTGGCCGAAGGAGTGGATATAGCGATCGCCGATCCGCGCCCAATTCTCGAAGGCAATGCCCAGCTTGAAGGTCGCCTGTGTGGCGCGCATGAAGGCACGCTCGTCGATCCCCAGAATATGATGGAAGGTACGCATGGTCGGCACGGTCGCCTCGCCGACCCCCACCGTGCCGATCTGGTCTGACTCCACCAGTGTCACATCCACCAGCGGACCGAGCAGACGGGTCAGCGCAGCGGCCGCGAGCCAACCGGCGGTCCCACCCCCGGCAATGACAACCTTGTTCACGGTCTGACCGTTCACATCGCCCTCCCTAGCGATTCAGTCGCTGTAGCAGTTTCGCGCGCAGGCGCCGGGCCCGAATTTCGTCCATGGGGGCAAGATCTCCGCGCGCATGCTCCGGCAGATGCGCGCCGGCCTGATCGGCCGCGCCAAAGACATAGTACTCAAACAGGGCCTTCCAGGCGCGCTTTTCCGGTTCAGGCCGGTCGCGCAGGCTCATAAGGCCATGCAGCAGTGTGTTCTGCGGCGTGTCGATAAAGGCCGGCGTGGTGTTCCACCAATAGTTCACCATGGCGTTGAAATCATCGAGCGCTTCGACATGATGCCACCACATGGCCGGATAGAAGAGCAGGTCGCCGGGCTCCATTTCCGCCACCAGCGCAGCGTCCAGCGCCTCGGCAAAGCCAGGATGGGCGGCAAAGTCCGGCTCCTGGAAATCCACCATGGAGACAACCTGCCCGCCCGGCGTCGGCTCCAGCGGGCCGGGATACAGATTGGCGATCTGATCTGGCGGAAACAGCGTGAAACGGCGATGGCCGACTAGGGTGCAGGCCATATTGTTCGACATGTCATAATGACAGGTCGCAGTGGTGCGGTTGCCCAGCCAGATGCTGGCCAGCGGCGGGTTCGCCGCAAACATGGGATGGTTCAACGCCAGATCATTCTCGCCGCGAAAGCCGGGGAAATAGAGATCCAGATCAGTGGAGCCAATATAGAAACTCGGCGCATCCGGATCGCCCAGATGACGGCGGATCTGGTCGAAATACTCCGTTAGCTGAACCCGCCCGCGCTGGAAATTCAGACCGGTCATTTCGTCATTGTAGAAATACCGGCCGCGTGTCTCCGGCGGGCAGGTATAGCCAACCACAGGCCGGCCCTGATGGAAGCCGGCGAGATAGGCCATGGCCGCCTCAGGCCCCTCCAGCCCGTGCTGGACCAGCGGCCAGTCGCGCACCACCCCTTTCAGCAGGGTCGGGCTGTCTTCGCGCAGCAGGTCGCCATAGGGGATGGCATCTGGCGCGATGCCCTCCAGTTCCCTGACCCGGCGCGAAATCTCGACCATCGCCTATGCCTCAGCCGCGCGCCGGGCGTTTTTCAGGCCGATCAGCCGGTTCACATTGGCCAGCGAGGCCAGCACCAGATAGGCCGCGCGCAAATATCCGGCCTTGTGCAATCGCTCCAGTGCCGCGCCTTCCAGAGCCGCCAGCTTTTCCTCACTGATCGTGTAGATGTCCGGCACCTTGTAAGTGGTGTGTTCGTCCAGTTTGATGTCCATAGCGGCCGGTTCGATCAGGCCAGCCTCATCGAAGGCAGCGAACATCGGCCCGGCAATCTCTGCCCCAGCATGAATGACGCGCAGAATATGGCTGACATGCTGGAGATAGGGCGCATGGCCGCCATGGGGCAGGAAGAGTGGCTGCCCCTCAGTCTCATTCACGCGGGGATTGTCGAGATCGATGTGGATCACAGGCTCGCGGCGCGTCTCGCCTTCAATCTGCTGGTTCTGGAAACCGATGATAAAGGGTCCGCGCTGGTGGATGACCGGCACATGGCGCGCCTGCCAGCCGGCCTCGTCCAGGAAAAGATTCTCCTCGCGATCAAACCCCAGAAGGGCAACCGCCTGGTATTTGCCGGCTTCATCCTTGCGGAACAGGATGGGATATTCGCGCTGAACCTCGGCGAACTCGGTGGGAAACACCACCGTCTGGTTCACCGCATCCCCAAAGGCGGCGCCATGGCGCGCGTTCACCTTCAGATCCTTGTGGGCAATATTGTTCAACAGCGCCGTATTGGCCATGGCCTGTGCCTTTCGACTGAGAGCCGGCACATTCCGGCCCCTTCTGGAATGATGGAGCAATCCCGGCATCCACTCAACCGGGTCAAAAAAGGCCGCTGCGAAGAGCGGCCTTTTCCAAATCCATCCGGTCGCAGGGATTGGCCTGCGCCTGACCTAGAACCGGTAGCGTGCACCCAGCACGTAACGCGGCGAGAGTTCGTAGGCGTAATAGACCTGCTCGGACACGCGGTGATAGGTCCGCTGATCCTCACCGGTCAGGTTGATCGCCTCGAAAGACACAGCCAATTGGTCGTTCACATCATAGGAGAGGTTGAGGTCAAGCTGACCATAATCCTCGACATAGATCGGGCTGCGGTCACCGGTGGCGTTGGTTTCCGAAAGGAAGGTGTCACGCCAGTTATAGGCAAGCCGGCCCGAGAAGCCGTACTTCTCATAGATCGCCGTGAAGTTGGCTGAGTCCGCGAGACCGACCAGCGCGAACTGGTTGGCATTCGGATCATTCGCCGGATCGGCAACGATATCGCCATCCACCACGGTGTAGTTGGCCTGGAAGCCGAAACCGGTGTCGCCGAAGAAGTGCTGAACCGCGAATTCAAAGCCGTCGATCTGACCGGAATTGTCATTGATCGGCTGCTCGACCCCGAAGATCATGAGCGGATCATCTTCATTGGCCGTCACATCGTAAAGGCCGAGAATGGTGTTGACATAGCTCTGCGGCAATTCATTCGCAGGCGCGCCATCCGTGCCCAGATTGGATTGGAATTCCGCCTGCGCGGCTGCCAGATCGCCACCATTGGCATCAATCAGGGCCACCAGGGTGAACAGGTTGGCTTCCGATTGATCGACCCCAAGTGTTCCGATGATATCGAGCGCGTCGCCCGAGCGGGTGCCGGGGGCGCCGGAGGCTGGATCACGCAGACCAAACAGGTTGCGATTGTCCACGCCTGTCCCGGTGAAGTTCTCCACATCCTTCAGGAAGTACCCGATGGAGATATAGCTCGCATCGTCGAAATACCATTCCACCGAGAAATCAAAGTTATCCGATTCCAGAGGCAGCAGAGCCGGGTTTTCCGAGCTGCCTGTCAGCTGGCCACCAAGTGCGGACGGCCTGTTCGGGGCATCCGCTGTGGTTGACGCAAACAGGCTGGAATAGCCCACGCGACCGATCGTCTTGGAATAAGATGCACGCACCAGCACATCGTCGGTGACATCGACCTGCAGGTCGAAATTCGGCAGGAGATGCTCATAGCTGGTACTGCCGGTCACTGTCTGCTTCTGATCCGTATTCTGGACGAGGAAGTCATTGTCCGCAGTCCAAAGAATGTTCGCGGGCACATCCTGCAAGGTTGCGGAGCTGACATCGGTCTCTTCATACCGAATACCGCCATTCACTCGGGTTGGGAAATTGAACAGGTCCATTTCCCATTCGAACTGAGCGAACACAGCCGTGATGGTTTCCTCAACGGTGTCGTTGGTCTCACTGGTATTGATGTCATTACCGCTATAAGCGGCTTGCAACAGCGGGAAGAGCTGGGTCGGATCAGACCGGAAGGCCACATCTGCCTTGCCGACTGGCAGGTCGTCAAAGGTACAGGACAGGCAATAGGTGCTCACAAGTCCGGGAGCGAATTGCTCCACATCGCCTGGATTGGAAATACCCCAAGACCCAAGATCCTGCTGCGTTGTAAAGGTCCAGCGATCCATCACGGTATCGCGATGGTTCACACCGGCCGTGAAGCTGGCACCATCCAGTTCCCAAAGGAAGCGCAGATCAATCTCGTCGACCTGATGATTCATACGTGAGGAGTTCGAGCGCTGTACTTGGGTGCCCAGATCACCAACATCGAGCATCCCGTTGCCATTGCCGCTGACACTGTCGTCAATGGTGTAGTCCTGCACCGGATAGCCCGAACGATAGTCAACTGAATGCTGCAGGATGACCGGCGCGCCGAAGGTCACAAAGGTCGCCGTATGGCCCAGCGGGTTGTTTCCGCCCGATTCCGCTTCTGAGGTGTGCGCATCGAGAATGACCGACATGGAATCGTTGAAATCCCATACGGCATTGAAACCTAGCGAGGTCATCTCGTCCTTGGTCGCACGGTTGGTCTGCTCGAAACCGATATCCTTGGAGCCGTTATTGTTCTCCTGCATGTAGACCGCCGTTGCGACCGGGCCATCATTGTCGAAGATGATCTCGTCCATCGGCGTGGCAAACCAGTTGGTCTGCTCGAAGCGCAGTTCCTCAGATTCGTTTGACGCATAAGTCACATCGCCCGTCAGGCGCAGATTTTCCATCGGCTCGAACTGAAGCACCAGTTGGCCGTTCAGACGCTCGCGAGACAGGTCGGAGAAATCATATCGGCTGTCCTGCGGGATGGCATAGAGCTGGCCGGGAGCGGGCGGGTTCTGGATTACCGTCGTCCCAGCCGCGCGCGTATAGTCGTCAGCAATCGTGCCGTCTTCAGAGCGCCGCACGATCCAGTCATTGATCTGCTGGGTCGGCGCGCCGGAATCGCGCTTGGAATAGGATCCGAAGAGGCCAACGCCGAAGGTCTCGTTCTCATTGGTCCAGTTCATCAGGCCAGAGAGTTCCGGCGTGAAATCATCGCCGTTCTCATTGCTGGTGTCATTGATGATTTTACCCTGGACCGTGGCTTCGAAGCCAGGATTTTCCAGAGGCTTGCGGGTAACAATGTTCACCGTGGCACCGATGCCGCCGGTCGGCAGGATGGCCTGACCGGTCTTGTAAACTTCCAGGCCCGAAACACCTTCCGAGGCGAGGTTGGAGAAGTCGAAGCTGCGGCCACCGCCTGCGCCGTAGTTGCCACGCTCACCAATGGCGGAGACTTCCGCGGTCGGCAAGGTGCGGCCATTCAGCGTGATCAGGTTGAAACCCGGGCCGAAGCCGCGCACCGTCACTTCGGCACCTTCACCGTTCACCCGGTTGATCGAGACACCGGTGATGCGCTGCAGCGATTCAGCGAGGTTGGTGTCGGGGAATTTGCCGATATCCTCGGCAGAGATGGCATCGACGACGCCATTGGCGTTGCGCTTGATGTCCATGGCGCGCTCAAGCGAGCCGCGAATGCCTTGCACAACGACCGTCTCCTGGCGCAGGGCATCATCGCCGTCTTCTTGCGCATAAACAGGCATTGCCGTGAGCATGGAAACAGCGGACGCACCGCACAGAAGCGTCGCCCAACGACGCGTACGACCTGCGCCCATATCGGCAGCAGCGTTGGTAGCGGTAACAAACTTACTTGCAGTCATGGTCTACTTCCCTCCCTAAGAAGCGCTGGAGCCGTGGGATCCGACCCAGTCATGAATTCCGGCTTTGGGGTAAATCTCCCCTTAAAAGCACGCAAAATACATCCAACACCAAATGTTTGCGCTATCAAGACCTAAAATGCGGGAAAATCTGCTACGCGGCAGAAGAGCAACACCTTGCAGTGCAGCAAATTTGTGCGTGCCCTGATCTGGGGCCTCGCGCGATTAAGTAAGCCTGAGTATGGCCTCGCAACCGGGTTGCCGCGATCAAATTTTCAACACTCAATTGCAACTGTGGCACGCGGGAGGCCTTTCGCCACAAGGCGATTCCGCGCGAAATTGTGCGTAATCTGAACAAAAGTGCAGATCGAGAAAAGCTGCAGCAACAGCATCGCGTGCGCATTCACGCGCCCCGGTGACTGCCGAGCAAGCTCATGCTGCATCGCAATATTTACGCCTTTGGACGTCACACTCGATCAGGAAAAAACTTCGCAAAAAAAGAGCCTGACTCTCCCATTAACCATGAAAAGCACCGCGATTAACTACCCTTCAGGTGCGCAGGCCGCGCCCAAGGGTCTAGAAGTCAGGATGAGATCACATCAAATTTTCGGCTATCGAAGACCTTCAGCACGGCGCGCAACTCATGTCCGCGCTTGAGCACCTGCCCGGCCGCCCCATAAACGACAAAGGCCCCCTGGCGATTGGCAAGAGCCGGAACCTTCTCGATCCTGTAAGTCGGTTGCTCGGCGGCACGGCGAAAAATCGCAAAAATGGCGCGATCCGGATACATGCCGATGGCATAATCCCGGGCTTGTCCAGATTGCACGAGCCGGCCATACACATCCAGAATCGGGGACATCTCAATGCGATGGAACGCAACGTTGGGCTTGATCCTGCGCGGTTCACTCAAGGGTGTCACGGTGGCCTTGGAAATGGTCATCTCCCGGTTTCAGGCTTGACTGTGGCCTTCATGCATTGCTCATCTTTAATCAGAAAGGCCTGATTTTACCACATTCTGGCCTTGCAAACGCCTTCGGCGCAATACACCTTGATACTCGTCAGGCGGCGGGTTCTTGACAAGATCCCCGGACCCATCAGCCCCCCCAGCCCCTCGGGGAGCTTGTTTTCTCCGCCGCCTGATACTTTCTCGAACAATCGATTTTCACACCGAGGCTGCAAAGTCGTCGATCGCAGCCTGAACGGCAACCAGGCGTTCGGCCTCTGCCAGATGCAACAGCTCTGTCATCTTGCCATTCACTTTCAGAACGCCCTTGCCGGCATTTTCTGGCGCGGCGAAAGCGGCGATCACATCGTGCGCCTGGGCCACATCGGCCGCATCAGGTGAAAAGATGCGATTACAGGGCTCCAGCTGGCTGGGATGGATCAGCGTCTTGCCGTCAAACCCCATCGCCCGGCCCTGCGCGCATTCCGCCTCCAGCCCCTCAGTGTTGCTGATATCGTTGAACACCCCATCCAGGACGATCAGGTCATAAGCCCGTGCCGCGGTCACCGCCGCGCCAAGACTATGCTGGAAGGCGACCCGGTCTGGTGTGGCCTGGGCGCGCATTTCCTTGGCCAGATCATTGGTGCCCATGACAAAGCCCTTCAAGCGCGTGCGCCCCACGGCTTCAGCAATCTCCTGAATATTCAAGATCGCCTTGGGCATCTCGATCATCACCCACAGGCCCATCTCATTGCTGGCCCCGGCCCGGCTCATCGCATCATTGAGCCGGTCGACATCGCCGCCATCGATCACTTTCGGAGCCAGCACACCATCCGGGCCTGCCGCAACGGCCGCCGCCATATCGTCAAGCCCCCATTCGGTATCTGCACTATTCACGCGGATCACCACTTCGCGCGGACCATACCCGCCCGCCTTGACCGCACTACATACTGCCTCGCGCGCCTCAAGCTTGGCGTCTGGCGCCACGGCATCCTCCAGGTCCAGGAGCAACAAGTCCGCCGGCAAGGATTTGGCCTTTTCCAGCGCACGCGTATTGGCGCCTGGCATATACAGGGCAGAACGGCGGGGGCGGTGGGCAGCGTCGGTCATGAGATCTCCAATCCGGTTACACGATCTGGATGCCCAAGCCGCCGCGCGAAGTCCAGCCGGACCTAGCGTCGCCCCACCGGGCCACCAGACACAAAAGCCACGCGTCAGGCCGTCCAGAAACGCCGTGTCAGAACGGCGAAGACCGGAACAAACTCCAACCGCCCCAGAAGCATGGAAATGATGCAAACCCATTTCTGCGGATCGCCCAGGGTCTGGAAAGTCGCGCTGGGGCCGATCTTGCCCCCCAACCCCGGACCGACATTCGATACCGCGGTCGCCGCGCCCGAAATCGCGGTAATCGCATCCTCGCCCATCACACCAAGCAGCACGGCCGCCGTCAGAAAGGTCGCCATATAAAGGAACACAAACACCATCACAGACTGCAGCGTGTCCTGATCCACCGTGCGCCCATCATAGCGGATAGGCACCACCTGACGGCGGACAATCATCTTCCGCGAATGGGCGATCACCGCCTTGTATCCGATTTCCAGCCGGAACATCTTGATCCCACAGGCCGCAGATCCCGCACAACCGCCCAGAAAGGTCGCCACCAGAAAAATCGCGATCACCGGATCACCCCAGCCATCATAGATGGCGCTGGCATACCCTGTACCCGTCATCACCGAGACGATATTGAACAGTGCATCGCGAAAGGCATGCAGCCGATTTTCGAATGTGGGTGGGATCACCTGCAGTTCATGCAGGCCGACAATGATCAGGGAAAAAACCAGAACCAGGGCAATGAACAGGCGCGGCTGGGGATCGTCCCACAGGGCCCGGATGCGCCCTTCGAACACTGTCATCGCCAACAGACTGAAGGGTAGCCCCGCCACGATCATGAAGAAGCAGGCAAAATAGATCGCCGGTGTGCCATTGAAATGGCCGAAGGAGAGATCGTGCGTAGAGAAACCACCCGCAGAGACTGTTGTCATGGAGTGGGCCACCGCATCAAAAACATCCATGCCGCTGGCCCAATAGCTCATGGCGCACACAGCCGAAACCAGAAGATAGATCATGCCCATGCGCCCGGTAATGTCGCGCACGCGCGGCATGAACTTCCCCGATTGATCTGAGCTTTCGATCTGGAAAAGCTGCATCCCGCCAATGCGCAGCTGGGGCAGGATGGCGATGGCCGTCACGATGATGCCAATGCCGCCAATCCACTGCAGAATGGCGCGCCAGAGCAAAAGCCCCTTGGGCAGATTGTCGAGCCCGGTGAGCACGGTCGCGCCGGTTGTGGTCAGCCCGGAAACGCTTTCAAACATCGCATCGGTCACACTCATGCCCGAAGCGATGAAAGGCACCGCCGCGAGCACCGGCAAGGTCACCCAGACCAGAACGATCAGCAAAAAGGCCTCACGCTGGCCCGTTCGCTCAGATTCTCCACGCGCCAGGACATAGAGCGACAAACCAACAATTCCGGCGGCAAAAGCGGAGATCCCGAAGACCGGCCAATCACCATTTTGCCAGGCAATATCCACAAGAGCGCATGGCACCATGGCGCCTGCCAGCAACAAGATCATGATACCGAGAGCCAGGAGAATCGCGCGGAAATGCATCCAGGGTCCGTCCATCCGTTCAGACATGCGGCACGGCAAAGGCCCGACTATGCCCGACACGCTCAGCGCCATGTCTGCGCGTTCAAAACACTTGCCAGACCGCAAATACGCTCCGGCAAGAAGCAAATAAAGCATGCATCCATTTGGAAAGTCTGAAGATTCCGCCTCGGCGCCAGCTTGCCATTGACCCTGCTCGGTCAAATCTCCACACCCAAAGACACACAAGTCACATCGCGGGAGGGCCCAAGCCCATGTCAGAAACGCCAATATCAGGATATGTCGCCCCCGGGTTGGAAGCCGTCCGCGATGCCTTTGCAGCCAATTTCGAAGCCGGTGAGGAACTCGGTGCCGGGTTCGCCGCCTGGATTGGCGATCAACTGATTGTCGACCTGCAGGGTGGCTGGGCCGACAAGGGCAAGAGCCAGATCTGGGACACCGAAACACTGGTTCCGGTCTTCTCCACCACCAAGCCGATCAGCGCACTTGTCATCGCTCGCCTGATCGAACAGGCTGGCCCGGATATCACATATGAAACACCCGTCACTGCCCTTTGGCCTGAATTCGCGGCCCACGGAAAAGGCGCGCTGACCATTGCAGAGGTTCTGTCTCATCAGGGCGGTCTGCCTGGCTTTGCCGAGGAAATTGACCCGGAACTGTGGCTCGATCCCCCTGCCCTGGCCGCGCGCCTGGCCGAGACGCCACCGCTTTGGCCCCCTGGAGACGGCTCAGGCTATCACCCGCTGACATGGGGCTATCTGGCGGGCGAGATTGCGCGCCGGCTCGACACGCAGGGGCGAAGCCTCGGAACGGTGCTGCGCCAGGAAATCACCGGGCCGAATGAGATCGACTTCTGGATTGGCCTGCCCCCCAGCGAACATGCTCGCGTGGCAGAGATGAAGCGCCCAACCGCCCTGCCCGAACTTGGCGAACTCAACGAGTTCAAGCGCGCGGCCTTCATGACCAAATGGTCTTCACCCAAGCGCGGCGGCGCAATCTGGAAAGAAATCGAGATCCCGTCTGCCAATGGCCACGGAACGGCAGCAGCAACAGCACGGCTTTATAGCGTTTATGCCGGGACGTTGGATATTGGCCTTAGCGAAACCACGGGCACCGCGCTGACAAGCTCTCGAAGCCACCGTCAGGACCGCGTCCTGCCTTTTGTCATCGACTTCGCGGCCGGCGTGATGCGCAATTCTGAGACAGTCTACGGGCCCAATCGCGCCAGTTTCGGACACAGTGGCTGGGGCGGCTCGCTTGGCTTTGGCGATCCCGACCGGGGCCTGTCGGCCGCCTATGTCATGAACCGCCAATCCAATATTCTACAGGGAGATCCGCGGCCCCTGCGGCTGATCTCAGCCCTCTATGATAGCCTTTGAGGCGACTGTCTCGCTCGGTTTTCGCGAAGCACGCGAATTTGGCACACCTATTGCAAGAATTCCTGTGAGCTTCTGTGGGAGCTCAGCCTTTTATGCCTCTCTGCCCCGGATCGGATCCCCTCCCGACCGGGGCTTTTTTTCAGGCGAGCCGCGCTGCACGGGCAAGACGCCTTGCCTTTGCAGATCCAACCAGACTGTCTGTGGTGAAAATCACCAGCGCCAACCAGATAAATCCGAAAGCCACCGCGTGTATCTGCGTGAAACGCTCACCGAACACCAGCACAGCGATGGCAAACTGCAGGCTGGGCGCGATGTATTGCATCATGCCGATGGTCGAGAGCGCAAGGCGCTGGGCAGCGATGGTGAAACAGATCAGCGGCACCGCTGTGATTGGCCCCGCCGCGATCAGCAAGAAAACATCCCAGCCACCCTGGCCCATGGGGCCAATCTGTCCAGAAGAAACAAGATGTGCCAGCCACAGCCCGGCCGCCGGCGCAAGGATGGCCGCTTCAACGGCAAAACCGGCACGTCCATCGACCGCAATATGTTTCCGCACAGCGCCATAGAACGCAAAAGTGAAGCATAAAAACAGCGCGACCCAGGGAAGATACCCAAGTCCAACAGTCAGGATCACCACACCTGTTGTAGCAATCCCAACAGAGATCCATTGGGCGGGGCGCAACCGCTCGGCAAATAAAATCCGCCCCATCAGCACGCTGACCAAAGGATTGATATAATAACCCAGGGAAGCCTCGGTGACGCGCTCAACCGACACAGCCCAGATATAAACCATCCAGTTTGCCCCGATCAGCCCCGCCGACAGCACAAGCCAGGCCAGCCGCCGCAAGGTCAACAAGGCCCGCAGCGTGCGCCAGCTACGCGCAAGGGCGACCACGGCCAGTCCCGTCGGTACAGACCAGACAATCCTGTGCGCCAGCATTTCATCGGGCCGGATATGGTCCAGGGCGCGAAAGTAAAGCGGCAATGCCCCCCACAGAAGGTAGGCGGCCAGTGCTGCTATAAAGCCTGTGCGAAACTCAGATCCCATTCCTGCGCTGATAGGCCCGCGCGCATCAGGGCGCCACCTGTTTCTTGCGCTGAAAAATGTGCCACCGACTCAAAACTTTGACTTTACTCATCACAGGTCTGCACTAAACTCCCCACTGGGTTGAATAAGGGTGGGGTTTTTCCATGCGAGACTTGAGTCTTGGCATTGCGGCCATGCTGCTGGCGCCATTTGCAATGGCACAGTCGACAGAAGATCTGACGGCGAAAGAGCGATCCAAACTGGAGTCGGAAAAAACGGCACCGACCATGGAAGAGGCGGTTACCCCCCCTGTTGCTTCAGAAATTCCGGTCAATCTGGATGAAACGACAAGTTCGGATGATGCAATCATCACGCAAGACAGCACTCCTGTGCCCACCGAGGATCTGCACACCACATCTATGAGTGTAGAACTATCAGAGCCGAACAGTGTCACGACGGCTGCAGTCTCTTCCCCGTCAGAAGTTGAAAAAGCCGCACCACGCGTACCGCTACCGGTGGCTATCGTCGATGCCGTGACCGGCATCTGCCTGCCCTCCATCCGTGGAGAAGCTCTGGTGAGTGAAGCTTTGCCCGCTGATGCGACAGAGGGCATGGGCGATACGATCTCCACACGACTGATTACGCGCCCCCAGAACGGTGCGATCTGGACCACGCACACATTGGAAGGTGAGCTTCTGATCGGCGAAGTGGATTCCCGGCCTGGCGCTTGTCAGGTGTTGGCCGTGACTCCCATCGGCGATCTGGTGATGAAGAAAACAACCACGGCCCTGATGGGCCTGGACTCAGGCTTCGAAATTGTCGACGAAACCGGAGCTGATCACGGGACGCCCATTCACTGGCAACGTTTGCGCTCAATGGATGGTGAATTTATCGACGTGCTGCACTATAAGGGCGTTCCAGGTGGACGCGCCTCGACCTTGCATGTGATCGTCGGCTAAAGCTGCAATTCAAAATACTGGTTGTGCTCTGTCAGATAGTAATCGGCGAAGGCCGGACATGAAACAAAGCCATAGCGTCTGTATAGCGCGATGGCAGCGGCGAAGTCTTGCGATGTGCCAGTTTCCAGCTTTATCTCGCGGCAGCCCATGGTGCGCGCTTCGGCGATGAGATGCTCCAACAGGCGCCGCCCCACACCCTGGCGCAGGAAACCGGGATGCGCACGCATGGATTTCAACTCCACCATTGTCGCATCATGCTGCTTCATCGCTCCACAGCCGGCCACACGATCACCTGCCCAGAGCGCCCATACTGACATGCCGGGCGCCGCGAGCGCCTCAAGATCCAGCGCGAATGAGGTACCCGGCGGCGAGACCGCCAGCATGTCGGCGACATGATATTCCAGCAGTGCAATGACTTCCGGTTCGGTGAGATCGCTGCGGCGAAGCTGAAATCGTGTGTCAGGCGCTGTAGGCGGCGGCAAGTTCGGGGTCCTTAGCTGAAACCAGGTCAGCGAGATCGCAGATCACCTTGGCCTGTTTCCAGGTCGCGTCATCCTGCATCTTGCCATCGAGCATGGCCACACCGCGCCCGCCGGGCAGGGCGTCCATGATACGGCGAGCGAATTTCACTTCGTCCGGATCTGGGCTGAACACTTTCTTGGCGATGGCGATCTGATTGGGGTGCAGGCTCCATGTGCCGACACAGCCCATCAGGAAAGTGTTGCGGAACTGCTGTTCACAGGCATCAAGGTCGGCAATGTCGCCGAAGGGGCCATAGAAAGGCTTGATGCCGGCCATGCCGCAAGCATCCACCATGCGGGCCACGGTGTAGTGCCATGGGTCCTGCTGGGCCGTGGCGCGGGGGGAACCATCTTCGTTCGGATCGTCAATCACACGGTAGAAGGGATGGCCTCCGCCGACGCGGGTCGTCTTCATCTTGCGGCTTGCGGCGAGATCGGCCGGGCCGAGTGAAATGCCCTGCATGCGCGGGCTCGCAAGCGCGATTTCCTCCACGCGCGCCACGCCTTCTGCGGTCTCCAGGATGGCATGCAACAGGATCGGACGCGTGAGGCCCGCCTTGGCTTCCAATTGGGCAAGCAGCTGGTCGCAATAATGAATATCGAACGGGCCTTCGACCTTGGGGATCATCAGCACGTCGAGCTGATCGCCCGCCTTCATCACCAGTTCGGTGACATCATCGATAAACCAGGGCGAATTGAGCGGATTGACCCGGCTCCAGAAGCCCGTACCTTTCGCCTGCCAGTCCACCATGCCGGCCATTTCAATTGCGCCAGCGCGCGCGGCCTCCTTGGCATCGGCGGGGATCGCGTCTTCCAGATTTGCCAGCACCACATCGGCCGCATCGGCCATGCCGGGCACCTTGGCGCGCACCTTCTCAATATGCGGCGGAACGAAATGGATCATCCGTTCCAGCTTGATCGGCAGCTCACGATAGGGCTCAGGCGCCCCGGCGGCGAGGGGCTTGAAGAATTGGCGCGGCGTGCGTGCGGTCATGAAGACTCTCCCAGACTTTGCGCGAAGCTAGGCCCGGCCCGTCACAGGGTCAAAGTGCATTGCGCCGCACCATTTTGGTCATGCGAATGCGAGCGCCTATCAATCGCATTTAGTGCATTGTAATTGTTGATGAATTGATTTTTACCCCAGCGCGCCCTATGTCGGGTCTTGAGGATTTCTGAAACGAAAGAGCCGCGAAAATGGCCCATGATTTCAGCCATGAAGCCCTTCCTGGCGGCTTGCGCGCGGCAGAGGCAGCCCGGATTACGAAGACCGTGGCACGTTTGTCTGTGGCCACGGCAACGGTACTTATCGCATTGAAGCTTTGGGCCTGGTTGACATCGGGCTCTGTGGCCATGCTCTCCTCGCTGGCAGACAGCAGCCTTGATGGCGTGGCCTCCCTCTTCACTTTGCTTGCAGTCAGTTATGCCGCTGCCCCACCAGATGACGAGCACCGCTACGGCCATGGCAAGGCCGAGGCCTTCGCCGCGATGCTGCAGGCCATGCTGGTCGGCTTTTCCGCCTGCCTGATCGCACTCGAAGCGATCCAGCGGTTCCGCGACCCTCAGCCGGTTTTCGAAAGCACACTTGCCCTTGCCGTCATGGGCGTCTCGATCGCCCTCACAATCGGCCTGCTGTGGGCGCAATCGCGCGCGATTGCGAAAACCGGTTCGGTGGCGACCAAGGGCGACCGGGCGCATTATGCCGCCGATCTGGGAGCAAATCTGGCCGTGATTGTCGGGATTGGCGCGGCGGCCTTTCTTGACTGGCGCTGGGCCGACCCGCTCGTTGGGCTGGGCGTCGCCTTGTGGCTTGCATGGAGTGCGGTGGAAGTTGCCCGTGGCGGATGGGACCAGCTGCTTGACCGCGAGCTTTCCGAAGAAGCGCGCCAGCGGATCTGCCATCTCGCCCTTTCCCAAGGCGTCTTGCTGGATGTCCACCAGCTGCGTACGCGCGCTTCGGGCCCCTATGTCCACATCCAGTTTCACGCTGAAATGCCCCCGCATCTCAGCCTGATCGAAGCCCATGAAGCCATGGTCGCAGCCGAGCGAGCGATCCTGGAAGCGTTCCCCGCCGCTGATGTGATTATCCATCCCGATCCGCGCGGATATGCCGAACCTCACGGCTCGGATGTCTTTGCAGAGGCCGCCGAATAGGCCGCTCGCGCGCGCAAGCCCGCCATGCTAAGAGGCCGATATGGCAGACACGGCACGTTTCGAAACCGCGCAGAAGGGGATCACCGAAGACGGTTTCCTTACCGATAGCTGGTATTTCGCGGCGACTTCGAAAGAGCTGAAATCCGGCAGCCAGTTCCGCCGCATCATTCTCGGCGAACCTGTCCTGCTCGGGCGTACGGCGGCGGGCGACGTGCTCGCCCTGCGCGATATCTGCCCCCACCGCCTTGTCCCGCTCAGCGCCGGCAAGCAGGTCGATACCGATGGCGAAGCGACCGTGGAATGCCCCTATCATGGCTGGCGTTTCGGTAAGGATGGGGTGTGCAAGCACATGCCCTCGCTGACGGGCAAGGAGCCTTATGACACGTCGCGCTTCAAGGTGCGCGCCTATCCGGTGCATGAAGCCAATGGCTGTGTCTTCATCTATGTCGCCCATGACCCCCGCGAGGCGGCTGAGCCCTGCGTGCCGCCCCCGGATTTCGGCGCGTTGCCCGACAAGCCGAAATTCGTCATCTCCGAAGTGTTCAACGCGCATATGGATGATGCCGTGGTCGGGCTCATGGATCCGGCGCATGTGCCTTTCGTGCATAATCAATGGTGGTGGCGTCCACCTTCGGCCGGGTTCCGTGTGAAGGAAAAGCCGTTCGAGCCGCGCGAGCGGGGCTGGGCCATTGCCCGCCACCAGCCCAGTTCGAACTCGCTTGCCTACAAGGCCCTGTTCGGCGGCCTGGTGACGACGGAAATCCTGTTCCAGATCCCAGGCTATCGCTGGGAGATTGTCGAGAATGACAAGGCCCGGCTGCTCACCCTCACCTGCCTGACGCCTGAAGCCCCGAAAAAGACGCGCATCACCCAGATCACCTGGTGGACGGGCGCGCCGCTGCTCAATCTCGCCATCCCGGTCTTCAAGCCTGCCGCGCGCATGTTCCTCAATCAGGATGGCCGCATGGTCGACCTGCAGAATGAAGGCATGAAATACCAATCTGCCATGATGTGGATCGACGATATCGATGTTCAGGCCAAATGGTACCGCACCCTGAAGCGGAGATGGGCCGACTGGCGCAGTAATGGCGGTCAGTTCGAAAATCCGATACAACCGACAGTTCTTAGCTGGCGGAGTTAGGCGCAGCTCGTCAGTATCAAGGAGACCAGACCATGACCTATGTCCAGATCGCCATTTATGCCGTGCCGACGGAGAACAAGGACGCTTTCACTGCACATGCAGAGCGGGTCGCACCGATCTTCAAGAAGCATGGCGCGCTCAGCGTATCGGATTGTTGGGGCGCAAATGTGCCCGAGGGCGAGGTGACCTCGCTTCCCATGGCCGTGAAGTGTGAGCCGAGTGAAACCGTGGCCTTCTCCTATATTACCTGGCCCTCAAAAGAGGCCTGTGATGCCGGCATGGGTGCAGCCATGACTGATATGCAGGCTCTGAGCTTTGATGGCCCAATGCCGTTTGATGGCAAACGCATGATCTTCGGCGGGTTCGAAAGCGTGGTTGAGCTTTGATCAACACGCGCACGCTCGAAATTCACATCAAATTTCAACAATCCCCTAAACCGTAACTTGAACTCTATGTGCCAAACCGGGGCGTAGCGGATCGGGACAATGCCTGGTCTTTCACGCATTCCAGAAGGGGCACACAGCATGGCGAAGACGGTTCTTGTAGTCGATGACGATCCCACCCAACGCCGGCTGCTGCAGGCGGCGGTTGAGAAGGCCGGCTTTGCCTGCCGCACGGCGCCCGATGGCGAGAGCGGCTTTGCCCTCGCGGCCGATCCGAAAGACGGTGTGGATGTTGTCCTGCTCGACCTGATCATGCCGGGCCTTTCGGGCATGGAAACGCTTGAGCGCCTTTCCGAGCGCCGTCCAGACCTGCCGGTTGTCGTGCTGACCGCGACCGGCGGGATCGACACCGTGGTGCAGTCCATGCGCGCCGGCGCGATCGACTTCTTCGTGAAGCCCGCCAGCCCGGAACGGATCATTGTTTCCATCCGCAACGCCCTGAAAATGAGCTCGCTATCCGGCGAAGTGAAACGCCTTTCCCGCAAGGCCGAAGGCGGCATGGCCTTCGAGGACATGATCGCCAGCGCTCCAGCCATGCGCCAGGTCGTGAAAATGGGCCAACGCGCCGCCAGCAGCGATATCCCGGTCCTGATCCTGGGCGAAAGCGGTGTTGGTAAAGAGGTTGTCGCCCGCTGTATCCAGGGCGCTTCGGAACGTGCCGGCAAGCCCTTCGTGACCGTCAACTGTGGCGCAATCCCGGAGAACCTGGTCGAGAGCATCCTCTTCGGCCACGAGAAAGGCGCCTTTACCGGCGCGGTGTCAAAATCCCTCGGCAAGTTTGTCGAGGCCGATGGCGGCACGCTGTTCCTCGACGAGATCGGCGAACTGCCGCTCGACATGCAGGTGAAACTGCTGCGTGCCCTGCAGGAAGGCGAGGTCGACGCTGTCGGTTCGCGCCGCCCGACCAAGGTGGATGTGCGCATCATCTCGGCGACAAACCGCGACCTTGCCGGCCAGGTTTCCGCCGGCACCTTCCGCGAAGACCTTTATTACCGCCTCAATGTTTTTCCCGTCGATGTGCCCGCCCTGCGCGAGCGCCGCGAAGACATCCCGGCTCTGGTCGAGCATTTCGTCACCCGTTTCAATGCCGCCGAAGGGACCAAGATCCTGGGCGCACAGGACGATACGCTAAAAATGCTCTGCGCCTTTGAGTGGCGGGGCAATGTGCGCCAGCTCGAAAACGCCGTGTTCCGCGCCGTGGTGCTGTGCGATGGCGACTGGCTGCGCCCGGAAGACTTCCCGCAAATCTCCGGCGTGATGCCTGATCTCGATACATTACCTGAAGCACCAGCCCTCCCACGGGCGGCCAATGATGTCAGCGCGGCACCGGCTTATACCGGCGCTTCCAGCCCGGTTCCGATCTTTGACGAGAGCGGCGAAATGCGCACGCTGGAAGAGGTGGAAAAGGATCTGCTCGCCTATGCCATCGAGCATTATGAAGGCCATATGAGCGAGATCAGCCGCCGCCTCGGGATTGGCCGCTCCACGCTCTATCGCAAGGTGCGTGAATATGATCTCACCGTGCGCGAGCGCGAAGCGGGCTAAGTTAGTTCCGCGTCTCGGCGGCGGTTTCCATCAGCGCGCCGAGCGTTTCGATCCAGGCGATGGCGTCCCCTTCAACGCCTTCGCGCTTGAGCATGGCGACCAGCAGTTCGCTTGCCTTGCCGGGCTGGGCGCATTGGGCCATCGCACTCTGAATCTCCGGCACGGCAACCTCGGTAAACTCCCGAGCCATTTCGAGAATGGAGTCAGCCTGGTTCACCATGCGCAGCGTGGTTAACATGCCTGGATTGTCGAGTTCGCCTGAGAGATCGCGCAATGTGTCGATCTCGCTGCGGTATTTCCGCACGAAGGGGTCCACGATCTGGTCGGTCTTGTAGTCCACCCATTGCGGCGTACATGGCTCAGGCTCAAGCGTGGCGCATCCCGCAAGCGCCAGCACAGCGCAAAGCAAGACAGTTCCACCAAGCCGCATGGTCAAATACCGCATACCTGTCCTCTTCTCCCCACTGGCCATACTATCGATCCACCGGAATATCGGTGCAAGCACACAATTGTGACGCTTTCAGCCGGTTTGGCTTTGCCTGAACCGCGAACCGGCGCAATACTCAAGATTGGGAGCTTGAAGGGAAAATCATGGCCGACGCGCGCAGCATCATCCTTCACCACTACGACCGCTCGCCCTTTTCCGAGAAGGTTCGCTTGTATCTGCGCATGAAGAATCTGGGCTGGACCAGCGTCGAGATCCCAAATGTCATGCCCAAGCCTGACCTTATGCCGCTCACTGGCGGCTATCGGCGCACGCCAGTAATGCAGATCGGCGCGGATATCTATTGTGACACGGCCATGATCCTGATGGAGCTGGAGCGGCGTTTTCCACTGCCCGCGCTGAACCTGCCCGGCCATGAAGGGCTGGCGAAAATGGTCGCCAGCTGGGCCGACAGGATATGGTTCCAGGTTTCAGTTGGCGTGATCTTTGGCACCATAGGCGATCACGTGCCCGAGGCTTTCAAGCAAGACAGGGCCGCCCTGATGGGACGCCCGTTCGATACCGATGCCATGAAGGCGGCAGCACCCATGCTGCGCGACCAGTGGCGCGCTCATCTGATGACACTTGAAGAGCGCCTGGAAGGCGGACGCGGGGCCGGCAGTGGCAATTGGCTGATCTCTACCAAGCCGGGCCTGGTGGATGTTCACGCGCACATGAATATCTGGTTTGTCGAACAGCATGTGGCCGATTTCGTCGCACAATGCTTTGAAGGTGCGCCCTTGGCCCTGGACTGGTATACCCGCATGAAAGCATTCGAGGGCCAGCAACCCGAAGCACTATCCTCCACAGACGCTCTGGCCATAGCCACCCGCGCAGGTCCGCGCCTGAAAGCGGCCACCGTGGACGGGCTGGAGCCCCAGGGCCTGGTGCTTGGCGAACCTGTTGCCGTGGCACCTGAAGATTACGGGCGCGACTGGGTCACCGGCGCACTGGTTCACGCAGACGACCAATGCGTGATCCTGCAACGCACGGACGCCAAGGCCGAAAGTATCCATATCCACTTTCCGAGGGCAGGATATATGGTGCGGCGGGGGTAGAGGATCGGCGGCAATTCATCGCCACCTCCAGGCCTCCAGATCAATCAATCCGTCCTTGTCATGGCGATCTCCTGCATGGCCTGGGCAGCGATCTCGAATGCATGCAGCCGTGCGGCATGGTCATGGATCTGCCCCGTCAGAATCACCTCGTCGGGTTGGTATCGGCCAATCCATTTGGCCAAATCGGCGGCAATCCTTTCCGGCCCGCCAACCGCGGATATGCGCAGGGCCTGCTCAACCTGAGCAACCGCGCTTGGGGGCGCAACCTCGAGAATATCATCGACCGGCCGCGGCAAGCGGCCAGGCAGACCGGTGCGTAGATTTATAAAAGCCTGCTGCATGGAGGTTTTCAGCCGCAAGGCCTCACCATCACTGTCGGCGGCAAATATATTGATCGCCAGCATGAAACGCGGCGCGCGCGTCACGCCGGGGCGGAAACTGCGGCGATAGACTTCAATCGCCTGATCCAGCATGGCGGGCGCAAAATGCGAGGCGAAGGCATAGGGCAGGCCGAGATGGGCGGCGAGCTGCGCGCCGAAGAGGCTCGATCCCAATATCCAGACCGGCACATGTGTGCCCGCGCCGGGCACGGCCTGCACTTTCTGGCCGGGCTCGGCGGGCTCGAAATAGGCGAGCAGCTCCATCACATCTTCTGGGAAACGGTCATCAGACTGCAGGCCCCGGCGCAGGGCGCGCATGGTCAGCTGGTCTGTGCCCGGCGCGCGCCCGAGGCCGAGATCGATGCGACCCGGATAGAGCGTGGCCAACGTGCCGAACTGTTCAGCCACCATCAGCGGGGCATGATTGGGCAGCATGATGCCACCCGCCCCGACGCGGATCGTCTTCGTCGCGCCGGCGACATGGCCGATCATCACAGACGTGGCCGCCGAGGCGATGCCGATCATATTGTGATGCTCGGCCATCCAGTAGCGGTGATAGCCAAGCGCCTCAGCATGGCGAGCGAGGTCCACCGTGTTCGCCAGCGCCTCAGCCGCGCTCGAACCCTCCGGCACCGGCGCAAGATCGAGAACCGAATAGGGGATCATCGGGATGGGCTCCTATGGCTGTTGGGACTGATATAGGAGCGAGGCGGGCGCATGGCACCCTGTGGGGCTGAGGGCATTGCGTTATCTCGTTTGGAACACCGGACGATTATGGCCACTACTGGCTCTCCGGCACGCTCATCCATGCCGATAGTCAGTGCGGTATCCTGTATTGCATCAAGATCCATTTCCCACACGCGGTGTATATTAGTGGAATGGGGAAAGGGAACCGGAGATACTCGTTTTCAAAAGCGCTTACTTAACCAAACACTTCAACTCCGCAGCTGTCGGACCGTGCCCTACGATTTCGCAAGTGATGGCCGCTTCAAACTGTGAAGCCCATCTCGTCTTCGAAGCAAAAGTACTACTTCGACACAAAAGCTTGGCTGCTGCTTCAGTTCCATGTCCGTAACATCCGGACACGAGGATGACATGTCTATC
>JALEGE010000158.1 GCA_022760335.1 Hyphomonadaceae bacterium | reverse complement strand
TCACCCTCCGGAACACGGTGGACCGCAAAATTGTTCGTCTTTGCATCAAAAAAGGAAACAGAGGACATGCCATCATAGGCTGCAATCCTGATGTCCAGTTCAGTCAGATCCGCGCCAAATTCGAAAAGGCAAATCGAATAGGCCAGATCCGGTGAAGGGCGCACCACGGTCTGAGTTTGTGGCGTCATGCGCGGGGCCAATGTGAAGTCATGCAGCGCTATGCCACTCGCCTCCATTTTAACCATGGCCCGCGACATGATCAGCCCCGGCATCTTGTGCAGGGTAAAGGCGAAAGCCGCGCAGGCACTTGCCAGGAAAAGGAAAACTTTGAGACCCGGTTTCATCGCCCGCCCCTCCGCCTGCAAGACAAAAGACGCACAGAGGGCGGATTGAGATGGATTTCGGGTGCTTCAAGCAATGCAGGATCGGGACGGTAGAGCCGCAGAGTGAGATCAAACTCATCGGCATTCCGGCTGGATATCCAGAATCCGCTTTCTGCTGGTGGAACAGCAGAAATGGTCGCCAGCCAGGCATCAGCCCCGCCCGTCTTGGTCCGATCCAGCGAGAGAGCATCATCTTCGTTCATCGGCAGACGGCTCTTGCCATCATAAAGTGTAATGGACCACCATTGCGAAGGCTGATCTCCGCCTGTCAGAACATAGTCGCAGCTGGCATCCAGTGGTGCTCCGGAATCATCCACGGCTCGGGTAAAATACACCGCCTCTTCCTTGGCCAAGGCCAGCAATCCGTGACGCGCCACCCAGGCGCGTGTCACCATGCCGGCAGCTGGCGAGCCGATGGTCCAATCAGACTGCCAACCGGCAACTGAAATCGTCTTGGATCCAAGGCCGCGCCCACTGCCCAGCATCCCCGCCGACCAGAGAGCCAGGAGGAAACCAACCAACAGGCCGGCGAGCAACGCTATGAACTTGCCAATATTGCGTCCCATAATGTGACGCTGGGGCATATACTGCCACAACACAAGCGACTCCCGGCAGTTCAGCCCCCGGTCATAAGGGCTTGAAAGTCAATTATGTGCGTTATGACCAACAAAAGTGCAGTCAGCGCAACCGCGCCATAGGTCGCCCACAAGGCTTTCTTGCCGATCATGGGATCAACCGGTGCGGCTTCCTCGGTGCCGTCCACGGTTGAGCCGTCTTCAAACTGTCCGCGCACGCCAATCGGCAGGACAGTGAAGAAACACAGCCACCAGAGAATGACAAAGAAGACAATCGCGCCGGTCAGACTCATCAGTGGTCGCCTTTGGGCGTTTCCATCAGCTCGATCAGAACGCCATTGGAGTTCTTCGGATGCACGAAGATGATTGGCGTGCCGTGGGCGCCGATACGGGGTTCGTTCAGCACGGTTGCACCGCGCTTGCCCATTTCCTCGACCGCCTCGTGAATATCGCGCACCTCGAAACACACATGGTGCTGGCCACCCTTGGGGTTCTTCTGGATGAAGTTGTGGATCGGGCTCGCCTCATTCAGCGGCTCGATCAGTTCGATTTGGCTGTTGGGCAGGTTCACAAAGCACACTTTCACGCCCTGCTCCGGCATATCGAAAGGCGTTGTAATGTCTGTCGCGCCATAAATAGTCTTGTAGGTTTCGATCGCCTCGGTGATGTCAGGCACGGCTATGCCAACATGGTTTAACGGACCAATCTGGAAATCTTCAGCCATTTCAATCTAGCTCCTCAACACAGTTACATCGATTACGGGCCGCCGGCCAAACAGGCGCTCGGCTGCCTTGCGTACAGCGCGCCCAACCGCGCGCTCAACAGCATCATCATCAGCCATATCCCGCCGTTTCAGCTTCACAAGCCCGGCTTCGGCGGCTTCATCCAGCGTATCCAGGCTTTCATCGATAAGGCGGCCGTCTTCCTCGACAAAGCCACGCGCGGTGACCAGCGGACCATCGATCACATCACCGTCCTCATCGATAGCCACCGCAACATGCAGATAGCCATACTCCGCAAGCCGCTTGCGCTCCGTCAGCCCACCACTATCAGCCGGCACCAGCCGCGCACCATCCAGGATCAGCCGACCTGTGGGCACCACATCGATGATTTCAGGGTCACCGGGCGCAAGCTTCACCAGTTCGCCATTACGTGGTGCCACCGCCAGCGGCACCTGCATGGACAAGGCGTAGCGCGCATGTTCCAGCGTGTGACGCCGTTCGCCGTGCACCGGCACGGAAATCTGCGGGCGCACCCAGCCATACATCCGGGCCAGTTCATCGCGGCAGGGGTGGCCGGACACATGGATCGGATCGGCGCTCATCCGGTCTGTGATCACCTGTACGCCCATATCGGCCAGCTGGTTCATCAAAGCGAAGATGCCCTTCTCATTGCCGGGAATGACCCGCGAGGAGAAGATCACCGTATCACCTTCTGACAGGGAAACATTGCGATGGTCACCCCGGGCAATGCGCGAGAGCGCGGCGCGCGCCTCGCCCTGGCTGCCGGTGCAGAGATACAGGATGGACTCAGGCGGCAGATAGCCGGCCTCTTCCTCATCAACAAAATCGGCGACATCCTGGAGCATGCCGACAGACTTGGCCGCATCGGTCACCTTGTGCATGGAACGCCCGACCAGGCAGACACTGCGCCCGCACGCGGCGGCAGCCTCGATTACGCTCTTCACCCGCGCGACATTCGAGGCAAATGTGGTCACACAGACCCGGCCCGTCTGCGCCGCGATGACGGTCTCGATATTGCCGCGCACCGTGGCCTCGCTGCCCGCCTCGCCATCGACAAAAACGTTCGTGCTGTCGCAAACCATGGCGAGTACGCCCTCATCGCCGAGTTGCGAGAGCCCCTCGACATCGGTGGTCGCGCCGATGCGTGGATCGGGATCAATCTTCCAGTCGCCAGTATGCAGGATCATGCCGAGCGGGGTGGCAATGGCCAGCGCATTCGGCTCTGGGATGGAATGGGTGAGCGTGACATAGCGCACGCTGAATGGCCCGGCCTGAACCGTGCTTTCCAGCTCAATGGTCTTTAGGATCTCACTTGCGTCCAGGCCATGTTCGGCCAGTTTGGCACGTGTCAACTCAGCGGTGAACGGCGTGGCATACATCGGCGCGCGCGTCTGCAGGCGGCGATACAAGAGGCCCGTAGCGCCGATATGATCCTCATGGGCATGGGTCAGGAAGATCGCCTCGATCTGCTCGCCAACCAGGAATTCCGGATCGGCGCAGATCAGGTCTACGCCTGGTGTCGTCTCATCCCCAAACGTCACCCCCATATCGGCAATGATCCAGCGCCGGTCATTCTCCGGGCCATAGCCATAGGCGTTGAGATTCATGCCTATTTCTTCGCACCCGCCCAAGGGTAGGAAGAAGAGCTCAGCGCCGGGGATTGGGTCAGTCTGCATCAGATACTCAGCTTTGGTTGCGCCGATAGATTTCAAGTAGGCCGCGAATGGTCACATCCTGATCGTAAGTATCGATTTCCTCGCTCGTGCCTTCGAACAGCGAGGCGATGCCCCCGGTCCCGATCACGGTCATCGGCTTGCCGTACTCTTTCTTGATCCGGCGCACCAGACCATCGATCAGTTCAGTATAGCCAAGGAAGATGCCTGACTGCATGGCCGTGACCGTGTCCTTTCCGATCACACTGGGCGGGCGCTGGATGGCGATGCGCGGCAGGGCCGAAGCAGCATCATGCAGTGCTTTCTGACTGAGATTGATGCCCGGCGCGATGATGCCGCCTTCAAATCCGCCATCCGCGCCGACAATATCAAAGGTCGTCGCCGTGCCGCTATCGACCACGATCAGCGCGCCAGGATAGACAAGATGTGCTCCGACAGCATTGACCAGCCTGTCGGCCCCGGCCTGCTCAGGCCGGTCGATGCGAACCTCGACACCGATCGACACATCCGGGTCGCCGACAAATACAGGCTCCACATTCAGATAGCGCCGTGCGAAGTTGCGGAAATTAAACTGCGCCTGTGGCACCACATTCGAAACGATGCACCCGGTGATGTTGCCAAACGGCAGCGCCTCCATCTGGCACATCTGCGACAGCCAGACGGCATAATCGTCGGCGGTACGTGTGGAATCGGTATGGCTGCGCCAGCGCGCGACCCAGGCCTCACCATCGTAAACAGCGAAGACCGTGTTCGTATTGCCCACATCGATGGCCAGCAGCATTTCGCTCATACCCTTCTTACCAGTTCGACATCCCCTGCCCTTATGGTGCGCCGCACGCCGCTCGGCAATCGCAGGATCAGGCCACCGTCTGTGTCGAGCCCATCGAACAGACCTTCCACGACCTCATCCTGAACTCGTGCGCGGATCTGGCCATCGCGGTTTTCCACACGATGGCACCAAGCCGCACGCGTCGCCTCGAAATCCTCCCAGGCCTCCTCGCAGCGCAGGGCGAAGCGCGTGGCCAACACCTTTAGCGCGTCTTCCGGCGCCGGCACCGGTCGGCCCTGCATCAGTTCTGCCAGGCAGGCCGCCGGCTGGTCGAGGCCCTGCGGGACATGGGCGAGATTGACCCCCATGCCCACTGCGGCCCAGTGCCCCTGCGGACCCTGCCCGGATTCCACCAGAATGCCTGACAGCTTGCGCCCCTCATGGCGCACATCATTGGGCCATTTCAAGCCCAGCCCCAGCTGGCTGCCAGCATAGTGCGCGATCAAATCATACACAGCGAGCGCGGCGGCAAAGGGCAACCTCAGCGCGTCGGCCACGCCGCCCGGCACAGGCAGAAGCGCGGTGGTAAAGAGATTGCCCTCCGGCGAGACCCAGCCCCGCCCTAAACGGCCTCGGCCTGCGGTCTGTCGGCGCGCGGCGATCCAGTGTGGCGTGAAGGGACCGGCTTGTGCGATGCGCTTTGCCGCTTCGTTCGTGCTGTCGATCTCGTCGTGCCATTGAATGGCGAGCGGCTGGCTCAATTGGCAAGCCCCAGCGCCGCGGCCTCCGTCCAGCCGCCGAGCACGCCGATAAAGACGAAAATCACCGGGAACATCAACAATCCGCAGGCAACAACCGTGAGCGCCACAGACGGATCGGTCGACTGGAACTCCTCACGCGGCTCATCCACCCACATCACCTTGATGACCCGCAAATAGTAATAGCACGAGATAACCGAAGCCAGAACGAGCAGGACCACGAGCGGCAAGAGGCCTGCCTCCATCCCCGCCTCGATGACATCCAGCTTGGCCATGAACCCGGCCAGCGGCGGAATACCCGCAATCGAAAGCAGAATGGCGGTCAGCGAGAGGGTGATGATCGGACGCGACTTGATGAGCCCACCAAGCTCGTGGATATCCTCCACCATTCCGCCCGTGCGGCGCATCATCAGGACGCCGGCAAACATGCCGAGCGAGGCGATGACGTAGATGGTCATGAACATCAGCAGCGCCGGCGCCCCAATATCGGCGCCGGCGGCCACCGGCACCAGCGCATAGCCCATATTGGCGATGGAGGAATAGCCAAGCAGGCGCTTGATATTGTTCTGCAACAGCGCGCCAAACGAGCCAACCACCATGGAGGCGCCGGAAATGATCGCGATGATCAGCTGCCAGTCATCCACAGCCTCGCCAAACAAGGT
>JALEGE010000157.1 GCA_022760335.1 Hyphomonadaceae bacterium | reverse complement strand
TCGGTTTATAAACCCAGACGAAAAAGGCGTTGAGCGGATTGGCCTCTTCGCGCCGAAACTTACCCCGCATCAGATAGAGCATCAGCACAGGTACGAGTGTGACAGAAAGGATGGCAGCAAAGGCCATGGCATAGGTCTTGGTGAAAGCAAGCGGCGAGAACAACCGGTAGCTTTCACCCGTGAGCGCGAATACAGGGAGGAAAGAGACCGTGATAATGAGGAGGGAAAAGAAAATCCCTGGGCCGACTTCCTGAGCCGCTTCCAGCAGTGCAGCTCGGCGAGCAGAAGGGCTGGGCTTATCCTCAAACTCTGACAATCTCCGACTGGCATTTTCGACAAGGACGATCGAAGCGTCCACCATTGCGCCGATGGCGATAGCGATGCCTCCAAGCGACATGATATTCGCTGTGACGCCTTGGAACGACATGATCATGAAGGCACCGAGAACCCCGAGCGGCAGTGTGATGATGGCGACCAGTGACGACCGCACATGAAGAAGGAAAATCAGGATTACCAGCGCGACCGCGATGCCTTCTTCGACGAGCTTGTGCTGGAGGTAGTCAACTGACCCTTCGATTAAGGGCGCGCGGTCATAGACGGTGATGATTTCGACACCGTCAGGAAGGCCACGCTGCAAGTCTGCGAGCTTGGCTTTAACGCGCTCAATGACCTGCAAGGCATTTTCGCCGTCTCGCATGACCACGATGCCGGCGACCGTCTCGCCTTCTCCGTTCAATTCTACAATGCCGCGACGGAGTGCCGGGCCTTCAACAATACGGGCAACATCGCGCAGCAAGACGGGGGTTCCGTCAGCAGCATAAATCACAACTTCTTCGAGGTCAGACCGCTCATCAACATAGCCTGATGACCGGATAACGAATTCGCTTTCGGCCTGTTCGATGACGCGGCCTCCAACCTCGCTTGAGGCTGCGCGGACGGCATCGCGGATACGCGCAATCGAGATGTCGAAACTGCGCAGACGGTTCGGGTCGATGAAAATCTGATACTCGCGAACGAACCCGCCAACAGAGGCCACTTCGGCGACACCATCAACGCCGGCCAGTTCCAGCGACAGGAACCAGTCCTGTAGAGAACGAAGTTCGGCGAGGTCGGTGTTGCCACTCTTGTCGACCAAGGCATACTGATAGACCCATCCGACGCCCGTCGCATCAGGTCCGATCTGGGGTGTTGCGCCGTCGGGGAGTTCTGAACCGAGCCGGGACAGCGCTTCCAGCACGCGTGAGCGCGCCCAGTAGAGATCAACGTCATCCTCAAAAATGACGTAAACGAAACTTGTTCCAAACATGGACGACCCGCGTACATCCTTTGTGCGCGGCAAGCCAAGAAGGTTCGTGGATAGCGGATAGGTAACAAGATCTTCCACGATTTGCGGGCTTTGACCCGGGAAGTCCGTGCGAATTATGACTTGCGTATCGGTAAGATCAGGAACAGCATCAAGCGGTGTGCGATCGACAGCAATCCAGCCTGCTACGGCAAGAGCGGCGGCAAGGACGAGAACGATGAGTTGGTTTGAGATGGACCAGTTGATTAGTCCGGCCACCCATGACTTTGATGGATCGCGCCCGGCAAGGTCGTGCTTAGAATCGTCAGTCATCGCCACCTCCTATCGATGTCCCGCATGGGGATCGACTGGGCGACGCTCGGTATTGTCGACATCCATGCTAGCCATTGGATCTGGCCACAAAATGATGTCTGCCTGACTGTCACCATATGGATTGCGCGGGATGTCACCCTGCTGCAACCAGAGACGGCCCGATGCGGTGTCTCGGAAAAGCGTCAAGCCAGCTTCTCGGTAATGCACCGGCGCGCCTTCAATCAGCCAGGGTTCTAGAGCTTGCATTAAACGAGCAAGCTCGTTCGCAAGCTGATCTCCCTCCCGGGCATTCTTCGCTGCGCGCAATGCGACTTCTCCATTTTCAAGAATCGGAACGAGCTGAGTGTCTGCAAATCGAGTGCGAAGTGCTTCGCCAAGTGCGAGCGCCGGGTCCACAAAATAAGGATCAATCCTATACTCGTCTGTAAGCGCCTCGTGGAAATAGAGCGCCATATCCGAAAAATGATCGATCTCAGCTAACGTTGTTGCATCGACTGGCAATTGAGAGAGCGGGGTATCCGGACCAGCCACCATGGCAGGCGGTGCCTGTAGCTTGGAGAAGCCTTCTCTCAGGTTCACTTCGCTGTCGAGCATGAACTGGCCGCTTGCGACGACCTGTTCGCCGGGCGTCAGGCCCGCGATGATTTCAGTACGCCCATTTGCGCTGACGCCGGTGCGCACAGCGCGTCCGGCGAAGCGACCCTCACCGAGTGCCACAATTACATGTGCGCCGCGACTGTCACGCAAAACCGCTTCAATCGGAACTGAGAGGCGCGTTCCTCCGCCAAGGTCCATCGCTATGTCCGCATAGGCACCGGGACGCAGATAGCCGGCAGCATTATCGACTTCTATGCGCACCTGCGCGGTGCGGGTCTTTGGATCGATCGTTGGGTAGATATAGTCCACTTTACCTTCTGCAGGCGCTTCTGGCGCACTGGGGAAACTTAGACGTACAGCAAGGCCAGTGTCGATTAGCGGTAGATCGCTCTCGGGGATTGATGCCATAACCCACACGCCCGAGTAAGACTGTAGACGAAGAATTGGTGTGCCTGGCTTGATGTAATCTCCTTCGCGCACTTGAAGCTCCGCGACTGTCCCCCCAACTTCTGCGTAAACAGGTACGCGTTCGATGACCTCCCGGTTCCGCGTCAGGCGTTCAATCGCAACCGTTTGCATGCCGAGCGAGCGCAGGCGCTGGCGCACGGCGGCGATGCGGTTATCATTGCCGATGGCGAGTGAGTTCAGGTAATCCTTTTGCGCTGCGATCAGGTCCGGGCTGTAGACCCGGTAGAGCAGCGCGCCGGGACGCACGGTATCGCCTTCTGCGCGGACAGTCAGGCTTTCGATCCAGCCCTCAAGACGCGAAGCGGCAACATTCTCCAATCGCTCATTCGTTTCAACAAGGCCAAAGGCGCGAAGCGATTGCCCGAAATCGGTGACTTCGACCGGGACTGTTCGCACCCCCATGGTCTGTATCATTTCCGGCGCAACGGCGATGGAGCCATCGCCTTGAGCAGCGCCTGCTTCCGCGCTGACAGGCACGAGGTCCATGCCGCAGATCGGGCAGGATCCATTCGGGTCAGTGGAGATATAGTGCGGGTGCATGGGACAGGTGTACTGCGCGGCCTCAACCGAGGCGGCAGCGGCCTGACCTTCAGCCGGTGTTTCAGTCGTGCGGATGCCCGGATTGTCACTGCAGGCCGCCAGAAGCGTTGCTGTCGCCGAGGTGAGAAGCAGTATTGAGTGTTTC
>JALEGE010000156.1 GCA_022760335.1 Hyphomonadaceae bacterium | reverse complement strand
GCTGCGCCGGATCGTGGAAGCTTTGCTGAAGGCGCTGCCGGGCATGGGGGCGATTCTCGCCGTGCTGGGTTTGCTGACCTATGTCGGCGCAGTGATGGCCACCAATATGTATGGCAATACCGACAATCCTGAAGTGGCCCAATTGTTCGGCGATTTGCAGACCTCCGCTTTTACCCTTTTCCAGGTGATGACCATGGATGGTTGGCGCTTTGAGGTGGTGCAGAAGGTGATCGATGATGGCCACCCCTATGCCTGGGTGTTCTTTCTGTCTTTCATCTTCACCGCCAGTTTTGCGGTGCTGAACCTGTTTATCGCCCTGATTGTCGAGGCCCTGCAAGCCGAGCAGGAGGCGATGCAGGAAGACCAGATCGAAAAGCTGGAAGAAGAGGCCGAGGAAGCCCATTTCGAGCGCGAGGAAATGATGGACCTGTTGCGGGCCATGCGCGCGGAAATTGCCGAGCTGAAAGCAGCGCAGCTTGCGAGGCCCGCGCCTGGATCTGAAACCGGGGCCTGAGCTTCGCTAGTGCGGGCGGCTTTCATCCGCGCCTGAGATATCTTCCCAGAATTTCTTCACGCGGCCCATCCAGCTTTCGCTATCGGGATGGCAGTCGCCACCGGTTTCCTCACAGAATTCGCGCATCAGTTCTTTCTGACGTGCGGTCATGTTGCGTGGGGTTTCGACCACCAGTTCGACATATTGATCGCCATGGCCTCCGCCACCTCGAAGAGAGGGCATGCCCTTGCCTTTGAGGCGAAGCTTGCGCCCGGTCTGCGCGCCTTCAGGTATTGTCACACGCGCACGACCACCATCCAGGGTCGGGATCTCGATCGTGCCACCCAATGCCGCCGTCGTCATCGGGACAGGGGCAGGGCAGTACAGGTTCGGCCCGTCGCGCTCGAAAATGTCATGTTCATCAACAGTGATGAAGATATAGAGGTCGCCAGGTCCGCCGCCCTGGGCGCCAGCTTCACCTTCACCGGCCAGGCGAATGCGCATCCCGCTTTCCACGCCGGCGGGGATCTTTACCGACAATTCGCGATCCTCGCGCACCTGGCCAGTGCCTGAGCAGGTTTTGCAGGGATTGGGGATTACCTTGCCGCGGCCGGAACAGCGCGGGCAGGTGCGCTCCATGGTGAAGATGCCCTGTTGTGCCCGTACGCGGCCGAGTCCGCCGCAATCGCCACAGGTGCTCAGCGTGGTGCCGGGCGCGGCGCCATTGCCGTCGCAATTACCGCATGTCCGGCGCGAGGGCACGGTGATCTTGGCATCCTTGCCACGATAAGCATCTTCCAGCGAAATCGTCATGTCATAGCGCAGGTCGGAGCCGCGCCGGGGCCCGCCACGCCGACGGCCGCCAGCTGCGCCGCCGCCGAACATCTGGCCAAAGATGGAATCGAAAATGTCGGACGGATCCACGCCGCCGAATGGATTGCCGCCGCCAGGGCCTGCTCCGCCTTCAAAGGCGGCATGGCCAAACCGGTCATAGGCCGCGCGCTTTTCCTCATCGGAGAGCACCGCATAGGCCTCGTTGATTTCCTTGAATTTCTCTTCGGCTTCGGCATTGCCGGCATTCTGGTCGGGATGAAACTTCATCGCCAGTTTGCGATAGGCCGACTTCAACGCCTTTGCGTCGGCGCCGCGCTCAACACCCAGTACACTGTAATAATCGCGTTTGCTCATGCCGCTTGTTACCGCCGCTTGATTTCGAGAACCCTAAGCTGTGGCGGATGTGGGGCGCGCCGCGCATGTGTGCAAGTAAGTGCGGTGTATTCGGTTGCGGCAAAGTCATACTGTGCCCGCCAGGACACGTCTGTCTCGCTGGTTTGCCTAACGAAAGAGCTTTGGTGTCTTTTCCTGCCAGCGCTGTTCGGCGCGCTGTATGCGTCCACGCAGACGGGGAGGCGCCATGGAGTAGGTCGCCTCGCGCAGGAAAGTCATCAGTTCGGCGCGCTTTCCGGCATTGGCGAGATCTTCCGGCGTCAGGACCTGGCCGATATGTACCGGCAGGCGCTTGCCGCGTCGGCGATTCACTTCGCGGAAGATCAGGGCCAGGCGCAGTTCCAGTGACAGATGGCTGGCCAGTTGGAACAGACGCGAGTTCTGACCCTCGAAATAGATCGGCACGACATTGGCGCCAGATTGTGTGATCAGCTTGGCGGTGAAGGGTTTCCAGGTGTCGTCAACAGCTGCACGCGAAAGCAGGGTGGGGGCGGTGGAGACGCCACCAGCGGGGAAGACGACAATGCAGCCGCCATTTTTCAGCTTTTCCAGCGAAGTTTTGCGCGTGCTGATATTGGTCGCCTGAGCTTCCTTGGTGCCGGCAAAGTCGATCGGCAGGATCCAGTCGCTGGCTTCAGGCGCGCCATCCAGCACAGCATTGGTCAGCACCTTGAAGTCGGTGCGCACCAGGCTGAGCAAGTGGCAGATCACCAATCCGTCGAGCACACCGAAGGGGTGATTGGCGACCACGACGAGAGGGCCGGTCTTGGGAATGCTGGCATGGCGCGCAACATCGATTTCCACGCGCAGGTCGAGCAATTTCACTGCCGCTCCGAAAAACGGCTCATGGCGCAGGCTCTCGCGGTATTCGCGGTAGAGACGTTGTATGCGCGGCTGTCCGGACAGACGTTCGACGGCCCGAACAAGTCGCCTCTTCAGGGGGTGATCGAAATAATCCGCATAAGACAGCGAAGGATATGCCGTTTCGGCTGACATGGAGGCAAGTCTCATAGCGAATCCCGAACTTGGCAAGGGCTTGCGGCATCCATGGGGCATGCCCGGTCACAGCTGTGTGAGGTTTCCATCCGAAACACTTGCCCCATCGTAACATCAAGGTGTCTTGTATCGATAATTCCATCGCGAATAGGCTCAATGTCAGCCAGCTTCTCATGTTTTCATGAGTCGGCCACGCGCATGCTCAGGGAGGTGCCCCATGTCGCATTCTGGAAAAGTCGCCAAGCCGCGGCACCGGCCCTATCTGCTGCTTGTAGCGGCAAGCCTGGCTTTGCCGCTGGCGGTCTCCGCATGTGCCAGTGGTGGCGGTGGGGGCGGATCTATGACGCAGCCCTTGCCACCGCCACCGCCGCCGCAGCCACCTTCGAATTTTGAGACCAGAGAGTACAATTTCACACGTGGTCTGGCGCTGATTAACGCGTCCACGGCCTATTCGCAGGGAGCGACTGGAGAGGGCATCACAGTTGCGGTGATCGATACCGGCGTGGATTTCACGCACCCAGACCTTGAAGGCCAATCGGCTGGCGCGTTCGATACTGAGATTGGAAACCGCGAGCCCGACGATTTCGATGATGGCGGTCATGGGACGCTGGTGGCGGGCATCATCGCGGCAGCACGTGATGGTGAAGGCATAATGGGCGTGGCCTTCGAGTCGAAGATTCTGGATATTCGCGCAGACCGCAGTGGCTCATGCCTGGAAACGGGAGAGGATGAAGGATGTCGCTTCCCTGACTCGGAGATTTCCAACGCCATCGATATTGCAATTGCCGAAGGCGCGCAGATCATCAACATGTCACTTGGGGGCGAGATTGACCCCAACCAAACCTTGGAAAATGCTGTGCGCCGTGCGGCCCAGGCGGGTATTCTGGTCGTGATCTCAGCTGGAAACGAGGCTGAGCCGGCAGGCACTGACGAAGATGGAAATCCCACGCAGGCTCAGGGCCTTAGTCCGAATGAGCCTGCATACATCGCAGGACAGGCCGCCTCGCTCGGGCGGGTTGTTGCGGTCGGGTCAGTCTCAGCGCTCGACAATCCCGGAACCTTGTCGGCTTTTTCCAATCGCGCCGGCGAGGATTCCAAATTCTACTATTTGCTTGCACCTGGCGAAGACGTCGTTTCCACCGGGCCGGATGATGACATTGTTTTCCCCGACGATCCGGAGAATGACGAGGATGCCGAAGGCGACTATTACCGGGTCGGCGGCACGTCCTTTGCCGCGCCGTATGTTGCCGGCAGTTTGGCGCTCTTGCTGGACGCCTTTCCGAATCTGGCGCCGGAAGAAGCGCTATCAATTCTGCTCGACACCGCCGATGACTATGTCGACACAGAAGTCGACCCTGTTACAGGACTGACGGCGGGTGTCGGCGTCGATGCGGTTTCCGGCGTCGGGGTTCTCAATCTCGCCAACGCATTCACGCCTCAAGGCCAGGCCCAAATGGCCCTGTCCATAGGGCGGGTTGATCTGGCCCATGCGATGAGCGCCGCCCCAAGTGGGGCGTTTGGGGATTGGGCCGAGGAATCTGGCGTATTCGAACGCATCGCGCTGATCGATCAGTATGGCCGCGCGTTCGATTTCGACCACACCATCTTGCAGGCAGAAGCGGCCGCATTGGATACGGATTTTGCCGCCCGTGCGGACTGGGCCGTCGGCCAGTCTCGCGCATTTGCTGCTGGGCCCGTGGAGTTGAACTGGCATACCCCGCGTCTGCGTGAGGACCCGTCCGCGCCCTATCAGGAAGAGCCGGAGGCCAGTTTCACTGCGCGCTACAGTTTTGCCGAGGGCGAAGTCGCGTTCGGCCGGGGCGGCGGGCTGGAACAGCTCGCGCCGCGTGCCTCCCTGTTTCGCAGTCAGGGCGATGTCGATCCGTTCAACACTGGCGGTAGTTGGGCGAGCTTTGCCCATGATTTCGGCGAAATGCGGCTGGATATCTTCGCCAGCGATGCTGAAGGCCGCACCGCCAGTGGTCTCGGCTTTACGCGCAGTGGAGAGGGCTGGACGGCGCGTGCTTCGCTTGCCGCCATCACTGACACATCCAGCGCCTTGGGCGGTCAGCTGCAGAGCCGGTTTGGGGCAGACGATGCCACCCATCTGACAAGCTATGGTCTGGAAGGCGCGCTGGACTTGCCAGCCAGCTGGATCCTGTCGGGCGGGCTGGAAGCGTCAAGCGTCGACTCGCCGGGGCTCGACACGCAGGATGTCTGGACAAGCCAGTGGTCGTTGGGCGCCAGCCGGCTTGTTGGTCCGGGAAAGCTCTCTTTCGTACTCGCGCAGCCGCGCCGGGCAGAAACTGGCAGTTTGCGTCTGAATGCAGCGGTCGGTGCCAATAGAGACGGCCTGATTTTTGAAACTCTGGAAGCAGGCCTTACCCCCAGTGGGCGCCAGATCAATCTCGAAGCGCGCTACGGCGCGGCGTTGGGGGACCGGCTGCAGGGCAATATCACTTTCGCGCTGGTGCGCGAGCCAAACCATGTGGCCGGAGCTGAACCGGGCAGTGCACTCTGGTTGGGCCTGATACAGCGATGGTAGGGCGCGCTATGGCGGGTCTGATAATGGTGCTTGCGCTGGCCGGGTGCAGCGGGCTGTGGGCCGGGCAGGGCGGCGAGGTGGAAACGATGCCCGCCGCCATGTGCCCTGTTGTTACACAGGCCAGTGCCTGGACAAACCGCATGCCCTCTACCGATGACAGTGGTCCGGTCATGCGTGTCTTGATCCGTTTTGATATGCCTTCCAGTCTGCGCCTGTATCGTGATGAGACCACACGCGCGCCGCATCTCGCACTGGAACTGCGCGCAAGCGATCAGCCAGCTTTACCTGCCATCGGTTACCGCGAACCGGCACGCGAGCCAGCGCGCGAAACGATCTCCATCTCCTGTCAGGGGAAGCTCCTTGTGCGGATTGAGTCCATCCGCGACGTTTACTAGGGCCTCGCCCGATGGCATGATCGTTTCGGGTTTCGGGTTTCGGGTTTCGGGGGTTTGTAGGAGTACCACCGATGAAGCTCATTTCCGCCATCCCCTTTGCGCTTGCCGGCTTTGCGCTGTTCACAGCCTGCAGTATGGCCAGCACGCCCGAGGCCGGGCCGGAGGCAGACCTGGAAATTGTGCCGGCCGAGGCCGAGGAAATTGAAGGCGGCTGGAACCAAATTGTCGGCGGCTATGGCCCGGGCGATGTTTCCGATCCCGGTGCGAAAATTGCCTATGACCTTGTAGAGGCGGCGATTTATGAGCAATATCCAACGCGTGCCCTGGTCGACAGCGTGGCCCTGGAAACTCAGGTCGTGGCCGGTTTGAATTACCGTTTCCGCGTGGAAATGACGGGCTCTCCTGAAAGCCGTGCGATCTATGAAGGCGTGGTTTATCGCAATCTGGATAACGCCTATGAGCTGACAGCGCTCAGCAAGGTGCAATAGATCTGGCGGCTATGGTCTGGTGCAGCACACTTGGGCAAGTTGATGGGCGCATGTCCGCATGAAAGGGGTTGCGCACAAGGCCAGTGTTGATTAGGCATCCCGCTTCCCGGAGAGGTGGCCGAGTGGCTGAAGGCGCGCCCCTGCTAAGGGCGTATACGTTAACGCGTATCGTGGGTTCGAATCCCATCCTCTCCGCCACGCAGTCTGGCCATTTCAGCGAAAAATCAGAGACCGGAAATTAGTCCCGACGGCAGTGTCAAAGGAACTCGACCTTAACACGCGCCGTGCCATGATCATCGGATGAGCAAATCGCCCTTCCGCTATTTCAAAACATCACCCGAAATCATCCGTCTGGCGGTCATGATGTATGTCCGGTTCCCTCTCTCACTTCGAAATGTGGAAGATTTGCTCCATGAGCGCGGCATCGATATCTGCCACGAAAGCATCCGATTTTGGGTTGATCGGTTCGGTCCCATCTTCGCCCGCGAGATCAAGAAACGCCGGTCTCAAGCGATGC
>JALEGE010000155.1 GCA_022760335.1 Hyphomonadaceae bacterium | reverse complement strand
TGCCGATTTCCTCGGCGGGGAGATCTATGGCGCGCTCTATTTCGATGATGCAGCTCTCGGCGCGGACTGGAGCTTTGATGCCAGCCTGGACTTTGTTTCAGCCGAACTCGACAGTGGCGAGAATGTCCCTTACCTGCCGCCGGTAACCCTGAATGCTGGGGCCGAGGCGGCCTGGGACAGTTTCTCCCTCGGCGCGGCCATTACCCTGGCTGGCGAACAGGATGACCCCGGCCTCGGCCAGCTGCCCACCGACAGCTACACCACGCTGGATCTGCGCGCGGAAGCCGATCTTGCTTTGCTTGGTCTGCCCGAGAACACCGCCAGCGCCTTCCTGGAGGCGCGCAATGTCACCGATGAAGAGGTGCGCCACGCCACTTCAGTCTTGAAGGATATCGTGCCCGCGCCCGGACAAAACATCCGCGCCGGCCTGAAGCTGACCTTCTAAACTTACGGATTGGCCGGATCAGCCCGCCCACTGGCGCAGATCCGGCCAGTCCGCCCCTTCACTGCCGGCAAAGCACACCGTGCCACGCCCGCCACGTTTGGCGGCATAAAGAGCGCGGTCGGCCGCCTCCACCAAGCTGTCACGATCGCGGATCTGCAGACCTGTCGCAGCAACGCCAATGGAGGTCGCGACGCGTACTGTCCTGCCATTGGAAAGGCGACAGGTCTGGCTCACGCCACCAATCACACGCCTGGCCAGCTGGGCGGCATCCTCATCGCACTCAATTCCGGGGCAAACCAGAAAGAACTCATCCCCGCCAGTGCGCGCAGCCCAATCTCCCGCGCGCAGCGAAGCGCTCAACCGGGCCGCAACGATTTTCAGAACCTCATCTCCCGCACCATGACCATAGGTGTCATTGATCGGCTTGAAGCCATCCAGATCCAGCGCCATCACATATAGAGAAAAGCCCGTCCCGCGCCCATCCAGTGCCGTATCCAACCCGGCCTCAAAAGCGCGCTTGTTGGCCAGCCCGGTCAGGGCATCCGACATGGCCAGGCGGCGCGTCTCCTCCAACTCCTCCACACGGGAGGTAACGTCATCGGCAGTGCCGAGATACCCGAGCAAATCCCCCTGTGGACTGAAACGCGGCGTGCCCGCCAGTTCCAGAACGAAAGCCGTGCCATCAAGATCGATGAAGGTTGCCTGAACCCCTTCATAGGACCGCAAGCCGGCAAAGGACTCGTGCATAGCGACCCGCATCTCTTCATCCATGCTGATCAAATCGAGATATCTGCAACCAACGATATCTTCCCGCCGGCCCTGCATCTGCGAGAGGAAACGCCCCTCCGCATAGGTCAGCCGGCCTTCCAGATCGGATTCCCAGAACAGGTCGGCGGCCATGGAGGAAAATCTCGTCAGGCGCTGCATCGCTGCCTCGCGACGCTTGATCTCTTCACGAAGCTCCGTCAACGAAGAGCGCACGGCGCGGCAAGCCGGCCGGAAAATCACAACAGCCTCAAACAGGATCACCAGGATCGCAGCCAGGAGGCTGGCTTCCTGAATAAGAATCAAACGCGACGTCTTGCGCCGGGCCATGGCTTCAAAGCCGCTAACAGCATCATCCAGACGCGACAATAAAAGCCCAGCTCCAACCGTGTGCAGCTTTGCCAGTTCATCCGGATTACCGGTTGGCTCGGAAAGAATTTCGCGCGCAATCACCGCGAAATCCTGGGTCAGGTCATCCAGTGCGGGTTTTTCATCAAGATAGATGTTCCGCATTTGCATATCCTCACCAGCCAGGCGGGTGAGCTCGCGATGAGATGTCTGAAACAGATCCAAGGCCTGGGTCGCGGTATACATGTCAGCCGGGTCCAGCGTTTCGGTGTAGCGATCTGTAAAATACAGGATGCGCTGCGACAGCATGCGTTGGCGCCCGCTCTTGTTTATGATTTCCGCATCTGTTTCGGCCCTGCGCAAGGTTTCCATCGAAAAGATGTGACTGAACAGGATCAACGCCAGAATAAGACCCAACGCCAATAGATAGCGCAGCCAAAGCCGCTCAGGGCCAGGCGCAGCATGGCTCGCCTGTTGTTGGAAATAGCGCCAGAAAGACATGCGCCATCAGTTCCAAAACAAGCCTAATATGACGCTCAACCAAAGCCACAACTCGACCTTACCGAGGTAAGGTTTTGTTCATGATCAAACGTGCCAATCCCGTCCTTTGTCATCGCCGCGTTACACAGGTCTGATCAGATGTCTTGAGACTTTTTGGAGGCCCGTCTGGCCATGATTCATCGCCGCCATTTCCTTCGCTCGGCCACGGCACTGGCCGTGGCCATGCCGGCCTTCTCCGCCCTTGGCGCTTGTACCAGCATGTCTGCGACAGATACGCCTGTGCCAACCGACCTGGTGCCAGATCCCGATGGCTGGCTCGATTTGCCGGAAGGCTTTTCCTATCAGCGGTTTTCCCTGACGGGCGAGACGATGAATGATGGTTTCGCCGTACCCGCCGATCATGACGGCATGGCCGCCTTCGCGGTTGAGGGCGACCCTGATCGCTGCGTACTGGTGCGCAATCATGAAGTGAATGCCGAGGATCATGAACAAGGCCCCTTCGCCGCCGATCCGGCCCTGGCGAGCCGGATAGAGGCCGGACAGTTTTATGATATGGATGATGCCGGGCGTCTGCTGGGCGGTGGCACAACCAGCCTGCTCTACAATCTGCGCACGGGAGAATTGGAGCGTTCCTGGCTCTCACTCGCCGGCACAGAGCGCAACTGTTCGGGCGGGCCGACGCCCTGGGGCAGTTGGCTGAGCTGTGAGGAATCGCGCCGTAGCGCTGGAGACGGCACGGCAAGGGACCATGGCTATGTCTTTGAAGTACCATCCAGCGCGCGTGGCCCTGTCCCGGCGCGTCCGCTGACCGCGCTTGGCCGCTTCAATCACGAAGCGATCGCCATCGACCCGTCCACCGGCATTGTCTACCAGACCGAAGATGATGCAGCCGGGCTGTTCTATCGTTTCCTTCCCAACCAGCCTGGCGATCTCGCGCAAGGCGGACGCCTGCAGGCTCTGGCGCTGGTGGACAGAGAGATTACGGACACCCGCAACTGGGCCGCGGGCCAGCAGATTGCGCAGGGCGAGGCCCTGGCCGTGCGCTGGATCGATCTTGAGGATGTCACTGCGCCGAATGGCGACCTCGCCGAACGCGGGCACGCCAAGGGCGCGGCCCTGTTCGCGCGCGGCGAGGGCATGGCCTGGGCGCAGGAAGGCGGCAGCGGCGCCATCTGCTTTGCCTGCACCTCAGGCGGGCCAGCCGAATGTGGCCAGATCTGGCGCTATGTGCCAAGCCCATATGAGGGCACAGCCGGGGAAGCCAGCGCGCCGGGCCAGCTGGTCCTGCAATTTGAAAGCCCCAACCAGTCCACGCTCGACATGTGCGACAATATCGTGGCCGCCCCTTGGGGCCATCTGGTCATCTGCGAGGATGGGCGCGACGACCAATATGTGCGCGGGCTCACCCCGGATGGGCGGATCTATCCGATTGCCCGCAACGCGCATCCGGAAAACTCCGAATTCGCCGGCGCCTGCTTCTCGCCAGATGGCACGGTGTTGTTCGTGAATGTTCAGGACCCCGGCGCAACCTATGCCATTCGCGGGCCGTGGGAGCGGCTGGCCGTCTAGCGCATTTTGAGTCCTGGCCGGAACATAAACCCCGCGAATCCCAGCGAAAGCTGGGATCCAGGAACGAAAGATGCCGCCAGGCGCTCCCGGTTGGAAAACTGATCCATGGACACCTGCCTTCGCAGGTGTCTGCGGCGTATATATGAGCCAACTGAAACTTAAGACGCTCAAAGGCGCTGCGGGAGGCACCGCTCCATGAAAAAACCGCCCGGCAACTCACCGGGCGGTTTCCAATATTCTTAAAGAAGTCTTGGACTTAAGCAGACTTCGCCTCGTCGCCGTCGACTTCCTCATATTCGGCATCGACGACATCATCGTCGCCCGCCGCATCGGCGGCCGCATCGGCATGGGCGGCGGCTTCCTGCTGCTGGGCATAGATCGCCTCGCCCAGTTTCATGGCCGCGGCCATCAGGGTCTGGTGCTTTTCATTGATCGCGGCGACATCCTCGCCCTCGGCAGCCTCTTTCAGAGCCTTCACCGCGGCTTCGATCTCGCCTTTGACCTCCTCAGACACCTTGTCGCCATGCTCTTCGAGCTGTTTCTCGGTCTGGTGGGCGAGCGCCTCGGCATTGTTCTTGGCGTCAACCAGCTCGCGGCGCTGCTTGTCAGCCTCGGCATTGGCTTCGGCATCAGCCATCATGGATTTGATGTCTTCGTCAGAAAGCCCGCCATCGGCCTGGATGGTGATGCGCTGTTCCTTGCCGGTGGCCTTGTCCTTGGCCTGGACGTTCACAATGCCGTTGGCGTCGATGTCGAAGCTGACCTCGATCTGCGGCATGCCGCGTGGGGCGGGCGCGATGCCTTCCAGGTTGAACCGGCCGAGCAGCTTGTTGTCCTGGGCCATTTCCCGCTCGCCCTGATAGACGGCGATGGTGACGGCGGACTGATTGTCCTCGGCGGTCGAGAAGACCTGGGATTTCTCGGTCGGGATGGTGGTGTTGCGGTCGATGAGGCGCGTGAACACGCCGCCCAGCGTCTCGATGCCGAGCGACAGGGGCGTCACGTCGAGCAGGACCACATCCTTCACATCGCCCTGCAGAACGCCGCCCTGAATGGCCGCGCCGATGGCGACCACTTCGTCCGGGTTCACGCCCTTATGGGGCTCCTTGCCGAAGAAGTCCTTCACAGCGGCCTGCACCGCCGGCATGCGGGTCATGCCGCCGACCAGGACGACCTCGTCGATATCGGCGGCCTTCTTGCCGGCATCGCCCAGCGCCTTGCGGCAAGGCTCGATGGTGCGCTTGACGAGATCCTCGACCAGGCTTTCGAACTTGGCGCGCGAGAGCTTGATATTGAGGTGTTTCGGGCCGGACGCATCGGCCGTGATGAAGGGCAGGTTGACCTCATAGCTGGAGGCCGAGCTCAGCTCCTTCTTGGCCTTTTCGGCCTCTTCCTTAAGGCGCTGCAGCGCGAGCTTGTCGGTCTTCAGGTCGATGCCCTGATCCTTTTTGAACTCGCTGGCGAGATAATCGACAATGCGAAGGTCGAAGTCCTCACCGCCGAGGAAGGTGTCGCCATTGGTGGACAGCACTTCGAACACACCGTCGCCGATCTCCAGGATCGACACGTCGAACGTGCCGCCGCCAAGGTCGTAAACCGCAATGGTCTTGCCTTCATCGGCCTTGTCCAGGCCATAGGCCAGCGCGGCCGCCGTCGGCTCGTTGATGATGCGGCGCACTTCCAGGCCGGCAATCTTGCCTGCATCTTTCGTGGCCTGCCGCTGGGCGTCGGAGAAATAGGCCGGCACGGTGACGATGGCTTCGGTCACCGTCTCGCCGAGATAGGCCTCAGCGGTTTCCTTCATCTTGGTCAGCACGAAGGCGGAGATTTCCTGCGGCGCGTAATCCTTGTCGCGGCCCTTCACCCAGGCATCGCCATTGGGGCCCTTCACGATGTCGAAGGGGGACACCTCGATGTCCTTCTTCACGGTCGGCTCATCAAAGGTGCGGCCGATCAGGCGCTTGATGGCGTAGAAGGTGAAATCGGGGTTGGTGACGGCCTGGCGGCGCGCCGGCATGCCGATCAGGCGCTCGCCGCCTTCAGTAAAGGCAACAACGGACGGCGTCGTGCGCTGGCCTTCGGCGTTCTCGATCACTTTCGGGTCGCCGCCTTCCATAACCGCGACACAGCTATTGGTGGTACCCAGGTCGATACCGATAATCTTGCCCATATCCAGGTCTTCCTTTTGTCTGTCGGCCGCCGTCTGGTTCCATTCCTGGCCTGCTCGGTGCAGCACCGGAGCCGGGCGACGCCTCGGGAGATTGATTGTTCGCACCCGGCGGGTCTGAGCCAGGCTTCAGGCAGCGATATGGGAAGCCTTTCAGCGTCCTCAATAGCCCAGCTCATATTCGTGTCAGCTTGTCTCAGGCCGGCCACATTATCCTTGCGGTGAATGCAGCTAGCCTTCCTGGCTGGACCAGCGCCCACGCCTTCTGAAGCGGATGCTTTCGATCAGGAGTGAGCGCGTCTTGTCTGGCGTAACCGGGCGGATAGCGAGATAATCGAGTCCATTCTCGCCCGTTTTTACGGGCACGCGGTAGCGGAAGGTGAAATCCTCCCAATCTGGCCGCAAGTCAAAGGTCTCCCAACCGGACTCGCCATCCCGACCGGTGGAGTAATTCACCATCATCTGCGTTGCGCCAAGGCGCTCACCAGGCTTGGCCCGCACCGTGATTTCCATCTCGAAACCGGAGAATTGGACTTCGAGATCGGCCGCCAGCATGAAGTGCGGCCCCCGCAGGGGATCATCCGGCAAGGCCCCGGCAATGGTCTCCATCCGGAGATAAGCAGGCCCCTCGCCGCGCACCAGCTGGATATCGACTTCTCCCCCCGCCTCAATGCGGTTCAATTCCAGGCCAGACACCTCAATCTGCCTGTATTGCCCATCCCCCACACTGACCGGACCACTGGGCAGGGCGCCGACGCCTGGCAAAAGCGCCAGCCAGACCAGGGCGGCCGCCAGCAGGAAAATGGCCGGAAAGAACAGTCTGTCCCTCATGATCTCACAATCCTTCCCGAACGGCCTGGTCTGGTCATTGGCCGAAACCTGATCTAGCAGCATAGTGTATCTGATCGTCAGGAAAGGGCCTTGGCCAGATGTCCTTAAAGGCTTTGCAGCGGCGAGCAAGGGAAGCGCGGCACTGGCTTGGTGAACGCGCGCTTCCGCTATGGAGTGAAGTGGGCTTTCTGCATGGCGAAGGCGGCTTTATCCAAGCCCTGGAAATGAACCATCGCCCCTCGCCAGAACCAGAACCGGGTGATGCAGCCGGGCAGCAAGCCCTGATTTCCCTGTTTGAGCTGGCTCCCCGCGTGGGATTTGATGTTGAAACTGCACAGACGCGGATCACCGAGGCCCGCGCCGCCATGGAGAAAATGGATCAGGACAGCCCGGTGCATAGCCTGCCCGCAGGGCGCAGCCTGGCGGTGGTGTGCGATGAGATGCGCACCCGTCTGGCCTCGTATACAGGTGCCGGTGTCGAAGACGCCATTCTCGGCGCCAAGGCCGCCAGCCGCAGTTTCGACCAACTGATGGATGAGTTCCTCACGCCCGAAGGCGGCTGGATTATGGGGTATGACAAGATGGGCCTGCCAGTCGCCCAGGAAATTCCCGCCATCGGCGCCGGCCCGATCGCCGCAGCCCTCAGACCCCTGGTCTTGCTGCTTGAGGCTTGATTCTTGCTGACAAAGCGTAACAACCGAACCAAATCCCATTACTGGAAGGAAGCCCGCCCATGCCCATGCTCGCCCTGATCCGCCACGGCCAGAGCCAGTGGAATCTTGAAAACCGATTCACCGGCTGGTGGGACGCGGACCTGACCGAAAAAGGCGAAGCGGAAGCAGCACGCGCCGGCGCACTGCTCGCCGAAACCGGGGTGGACTTCCGCCAGGCCTTTGCCAGCGTCCAGACCCGCGCCATCCGCACCTTGTGGCTGGCCCTCACCGAGATGGGCCGCGCATGGCTGCCGGTGACCAAGGATTACCACCTAAACGAGCGCCATTATGGTGGTCTCACCGGTCTGGACAAGGCCGAGACCGCCGCCAAACATGGCGATGATCAGGTTCATATCTGGCGCCGCAGCTATGATGTGCCGCCCCCGCCGCTGGAAGCCGGAAGCGACTGGGATCTCAGCACTGATCCGCGCTATGATGGGATTGATGTGCCCGCCGCCGAGAGCCTGAAACTGACACTGGAGCGCGTGCTGCCCTATTGGACCAGCGACATCGCCCCGGTGCTCACCGCCGATACCAACACGCTGATCGCGGCGCATGGCAATTCCCTGCGCGCGCTGGTGAAGCATCTCTTCGAAGTGCCCGACGAGACCATCACTGGCGTGGAAATCCCCACCGGCAATCCCTTGCTGATCGAGCTGGATGCCAGCCTCAAGCCGGTTGCCGCACGCTATCTCGATGCCGAACGCGCCAAACCGCTGCCCGAACTGCCGTGAGCCGTCGCCGCGACCGCCGCCGGATGGGCCGGGCCTTGCGCCTGGCCTGTGAAGGGCGCGGGCGAACCGGTGAAAACCCATCCGTCGGCTGCGTTATCTGCACCGATAACGGCGTGATCATCGCGCAGGCCCGCACAGCCGATGGCGGCCGCCCCCATGCCGAGGAAATCGCCCTTGAATCGGCCGGGCCGGCTGCACGCGGCGGCACGGCCTATGTCACCCTGGAGCCTTGCCGCGAGCGCAGCTCTGGCGCGCCTGCCTGCAGCCAGCGGCTGATCGAAGCCGGCCTTTCACGCATCGTGGTGGCCGTTCGCGATGAGCATCCCCAGGGCGCGGGTGGCATCGCCCGGCTCAAGGCCGCTGCGATACGCGTGGACACAGGCCTGAAAGCACCCGCCGCACGCGCCCTCTATCGCGACTTCTTCGAACATGCGAAGAGCGGGCAGAGCTGAAACTCATTTCTCTGGCCCCCGTGACCCCATCTGCCCCCGCCCTCTCCGTCCTGATCCCCTTCTACAATGAAGCCGGCAATGTGTTGCCGTTGCTCGAAGAAGTGCATGAGGTGCTGGAGGGCCTGAAATTCGAAGTCGTGGCGGTCAATGACGCTTCTGAAGATACCACCGGCACGGAACTCACTGAGGCCGCCGCGCGCTGGCCGGACACTGTCACCGTGCTCACCCATGTCGAACGGCGCGGGAAATCGGCAGCGCTCTTTACTGGCCTCAAGTCGGTGCGCGGAACCTGGACCCAGCTGCTCGATGGCGACGGGCAGAATGATGTGAATGATACCCGCCGGCTCTGGGACGGGGTAATCGCCCCCGGCGCACCGCCCCGGCTCGGCATCATCGCGGGCAAGCGCAACTCGCGCAATGACAGCGGCTTCAAATGGCTGCAGTCACGTGTGGCAAATGGTGTGCGCCGATTTGTGCTGCGCGACGATGCCACCGATACGGGGTGCGGCTGGAAGCTGATCCGCACCCGCGCCTTCCAGGACCTGCCCTATTTCGCGTCCATGCACCGGTTCCTGCCCGCCCTGATCAAGCGCGCGGGATGGGAAGTACGCGAAGAGCGGGTCAATGACCGCGAGCGCTGGCATGGCAGCTCGAAATACGGCTTTCTCGGCCGCCTCGGCGCCGGGCTATTTGATCTCATCGGCATGTTCTGGCTCACCCGCCGCGGGGGGTATGGCGTGGCAAAGGAATGGGATGATCCGAGGGCTTAGCACTTCACTCGAGATCACCCCAAACCTGAGAGAAATCAAGGCCCCTCAACCTCCAGCCCGTCGGCGCGCAGCATGGCGATCACGCTGTCCTCGCCTGCCAGGTGCGCGGCGCCCACCGCGATCACGAAACTGCCCGCCTCAGCGGCCATCAGATCCTTGATTTGCCCCGTCCAATTGGCATTGCGCGTCACGATCAGGCTGTCATAGACGGCCTCTGAGCCCATCACATCCGGCTCGGCCATAAGATGGGCGAGGTCATCCACATCCCCCTCGGCCCATTCCTCGACCAGTTCGTCCAGCATGGTCGGATCATCCTCAATCTGCTGGGCAGACACCACCAGGAACTCTACCTGATCTTCCATTGGGAGGTCGGCAAAAAACCGAAGTTGCTCTTCCGCAGATTCCAGGAAACGCAGCTCCAGCCCTTCGGCCTCGGCCAGATCGGTCAACACGGTTTCAACGCCGCTATCGGGCGAATAACCCTGTTTCTGCAGCGCCATGACCGACATCTGCACGGTCGCGAGCCAGGGCTTCATCGGGTCAAGCGCGGCCACGGGCACGCCAACCAGGGCAGCGGCCTCTTCCACTTCTTTCAGCTCATCGGCATCCAGCAAGTCGCTCAGTTTTTCCCCGCTTGGCATCATGCCGAGCTGGGGCACCAGGCGCGCCATGTTCGCGGTGGCGTCCTCGCTGGCCACATCCGCCTCGAAATAGATCGCATCGGCGCCTTCCAGCGCCTCGAGCAGAGCCTGGGTCTGCCAGGCGGTTTCCGGCTTCAGAATGTGCACAGTACCAAACAGGTAAACCGTCGTGTCCTCATCGGATAGCGACCAGACGGGTGGCTCGCCATAAGGCGGCAAATCCACCCGCTCAGACATATCCGGCGTTTGCGTGGAAGGAGAAGAGACCGGCGCCTCTGGAGCGGGTTCGGAGACTGGCACGCTGGCATCATTGCAGGCGGCAAGGGTCAGCGCCGCCAAGAAGACAAGCCCGGCCGCAAACGGTTTCATCGCCATGAGATTCCCTGTGAACACTTACAGATGCGATGTCCTTATCGCCGCCCGCCTGAAGGCGCCAGAGGAAAACCCATCACAGGACTGGCCCTCATCATTGCACCCCGCCCACGATTGCCCTAATGCTTCGCTCCGCGAGTTGCACCCATAGCTCAGCTGGATAGAGCGCTGCCCTCCGAAGGCGGATGTCAAGTCTAGCGGTGGTTGTTGGTGTTGGAAGAAAGATGTGACTAAACAACGGTTTGAGTGAATGTCGGGTTCGCTCTTTAGGCCGACGAAAATCTCGCGTAAGCATGACGTAAGCACCTTGCGAACGGTATGCACCCGTAGCTCAGCTGGATAGAGCGTCGCCCTCCGAAGGCGAAGGCCACAGGTTCGAATCCTGTCGGGTGCGCCATTTTTCCATATAAAACAATGCTTTAATGCGCCGAAATTTCTCGACTCAGGTGCTTACGTGGGAAACTCACGTAAGCAGGTGGTTCATTGTCGCGGGTCGAAACTTTGAGGTCACAGCAAGCCTGAAAGCTGTCGGGGGCCGGCTGCTCTTCCTCCCCGCCTACAGCCCCCTATCGAAATGACCTTCGTGAAGCTCAAGGCCTATTTCATACGGATCGACGCCCGCACGAATGCGGCTCTGCACAACGCTGTCGCCGAAATCGTCGACCTCTTCTCACGGCAAGAATGCTCCAGTTATCTCAGCGCAGCATGCGACGGGATCAATTGAAAGACCGCCGCTTTGAGGTTTCGAGCTCGATGTGGGCACCATTTTGAGAGGACCAAATAATCACTTTCAAAATTCAATAGAAATGATCAATCTGACCGCTCGATATTTACTGCGCGATATTCATTTGGCGTCACACCAAACGCACTCATAAAACCTCGCCGCATATTCTTCCCTGTGTGGCCGGCCGCCTGGTGCCCGAAAGCATCATCTTAGACGCTCCTCAAGGCATCGCACCGTGGATCGTCGGCGTCCCGCCGCGCTACAAGAAGCTGACCAAAATCGATGCGCCGAACTAACACTCAAATTCGACCGACGCTTGGGGGCGGATCATCCAGGGGGCGCCGCGCCATCCTGATCGGAAGCGATGCCGAGCCTTTCCTTCAGAAAGCGCATTCCAGCAACACATCGAAGAAGGCCCGCAGGCGCGGGGATGTGTGACGATGCGCTGGGTAGACAAGGTTGAGCGCGGAAGCCGGCCCCTGCCATTGCGGCATCAGACGCGTCAGCAGGCCATTCTCCAGCGCTTCCGCAGCAACCATTTCCGGCACGAGCGCCACGCCTCCCCCGGCGATGGCGGCGGCGCAGGCGGCGTGCAAACTTCCCAGTGTGATCGCGCTCTTCGGCTTGAAACGCACGTGGTCGTCCCCGTTCTCCAGAATCCAATCGAGGGGTGCGCCACGCGGCGCGAAGGAGATCGTCGCCGTATGGGCGAGCGCTTTGGGGGACGTAGTGTCCTCCAGGCTCGCAGCGACATCACGGCTGGCGATGAGCACGGTTCGGGACCAAGCGAACCGTCGAGCGATGAGTTCCGAATCCGGTAGCGGGCCGATCCGGATCGCACAGTCGAAATCCTCTTCCAGAAGATCGACGAAGCGATCCGAATGATCGACCTCGATCGTGGTTTCCGGCCAGCGCCGCACATAGGTCGCCGCGATCCGCCCCATCCGCGCCTGCCCGAACATGACGGGTGCCGAGACACGAAGCCGGCCGACAGGCTCGGCGTTTCGATCGCGCATGGTCCGTTCCAGATCGTCCGCTTCGGTGATCAGCAGCGCCGCCCGCTTCAATAGCAGCTCCCCCTCCGGCGTTAGCCGCAGGCGCCGGGTGGTGCGTTCGAGCAGCCGCATGTTCAGTGAGGCTTCGAGTGCCTGAATGCGGCTCGACAGCGTCGACTTCGCGACGCCGGTTTGTTCGGCCGCAGCCGCGAAAGAGCCTGCCCGCGCCACGGAGAGGAAGCTTCTTAACTCGGATAGGTCCATCAATTGTCCAGTTTTTCGGATAATCTATCCGAAATGTCCAACCTAGTCCATGTTTCCGTCTTCACTTATATCTCAGTCTCAAGATCGGACCAGGAGGCTCCTCAATGACCAATACACCGAAAATCGCCGTGATCGTCGGGAGCACGCGTCCTGGCCGGAACGCCGCCGCCGTCGCCGAGTGGATATTGAACATCGCCTCGGCGCGCGGCGACGTCGTCTTCGAACGCCTCGACCTGCAGGACCACCCGCTGCCCTTTCTCGACGAGTCGATGTCCGCCAAAGCCTCGGCACTGATGGGCCTGGACTATGGCGGGTCCCACACCGCCGCCTGGGCCGAGGTGATCGCCGGCTATGACGGCTTCGTCTTCGTGACGCCGGAATATAACCGTGCGATCCCGGCGGTGCTCAAGAATGCGCTCGACTATCTCTTTGCCGAATGGGGCAACAAGGCCGCTGCGATCGTGGCCTATGGCGCGCAGGGCGGCGCGCGCGCTTCGGCCCAACTGCGCCAGTCTCTGGGAGAGCTGCACGTCGCCACGGTGGCGACCGAGGTCAACCTGATGCTCTACAGCGATTTCGAGAACTTCAAGACGTTCAGGCCCGCGCCCGTTCACGAACCGATCGCCACACTGATGCTCGATCAACTCGTCGCCTGGGCCGGGGCCCTGCAACCGCTGCGGGCGGCGTGAGGACGGGACGATGAAGAAATATCTGATCACATATTCGGTACAGCCGGACTGGGCGAACGAAAATGAGCGACTGATTGGCAGGTTTCTCGGCGAACTCAACTCAGTACGCCCGCCGGAACTGGCGTATCGCGCGGGGCGGCTGAACGGTGGCGCCGATTTCTTTCACCTTGTGGAGACGGCGCACGGCCCGGCGTCCTTTTCCCATCTGCCCAGCTATCGCTTCCGGGCCGAACTGGCAGCCGAGAAGATGATCGGTGGTCCGATCATGACCGAGTTCACCGATTTGGGCGCCCCCTATCGCAGCGAATAGGCGAAAGGGGTGGACCGATGACTATTTCACCCACGACCATAGCCGTTTTCGGGGCCAGCGGCGCCACCGGCTTGGCCCTGTGCGAACAGGCGCTGGCGGCGGGGCATTGCGTCATCGCCGCGGTCCGGCGGCCCCAGGACTTTCCGATCCGTCACGACCGGCTGACCGCGCGGAAGGCGGACGTGTCGGATAGCGCCGGTCTGGCCGATCTGATCGCTGGAACCAACGCCGTCTGCTCCACCCTCGGCGCTCCCTATTCGCGCAAAGAAATCACGGTCTATTCCCAAGGTGCCCTCCACATCGTGGCGGCGATGCGCGAGACCGGAGTGCGGCGGCTCGTGGTGGTTAGCGCCGGGCTGACCTTCAAGCCGCCAAAGGTGTATGGGCCTGTGATGGACTGGATCGTCATCCCGCTGTTGCGCGGCAGGTTCGGCAAGACACTCTATGAAGACATGCGCCGGATGGAGTCTCTTCTAGAAACCTGTGACGACATCGACTGGACGATCATGCGCCCGGCGCGACTGGAAGACCGCGAGGGTGTTACCGATTACACCAATGACGGGGACTTTCCGCTGCGCAACTTCACGGCGCGCTCCGCCCTGGCTGCCGCAATGTGCGCCGAACTCGGTCCGGATGGACACATCCATCAAAGGGTTTCCCCGACGACGCGATAACCCCCTCAGCCTGTCGCAGCGCCTTCAGTTCGTCCTCAAACCGCTCGAAATCATTCGCCTGACGTCCGCTGTGGCGGCTCTATTCACGCGGGCGTGGTCCAGGGCAGATGGAGGCGCTCAAGCGTAAAATAGCTAGCTGGCGACCATATGGCTGATGACTGGGCTTCATTCCGGGGTGGCGAGTAGACGTTGTAAGAGTGACACGAGGGCTTTCACATCGTCATGCGAGAGATTTTCTGTGAATACGGCCTGGGCTTGGTCAACACTGACTTTGAGGCGTTCAATCCAGATGCGTCCCTTAGCCGATAGCGATACGAGTTTTCGCCTCGCGTTGTCAGGATCAGCTCTGCGGGTCACCGTTCCCCGGCGCTCCAGACCTGCCACCGTTTCTGCGACGTCCTTGCGATTGATCCCTGTCCGGCGGCCGAGTTCAGCCTGGCTGAGATCATCCCATGTCTCCAGCGTGACGAGAATCGCGAAGTCGAAATGCGTAGCGTCATGCGCAGCCAAAGCCGCGCGGCTTGCGGCGTTCGCCTGAACACCCGCTATTGCAAGAAGCCTTGTCGGAAGCTCCCGCAGATAGGATGACGAAAGTTCCAGTTCCGGCATCAGACGACCCTTGACTTATGTTGGTCTAACCAACATTATTCGTTGGTGAAACCAACATATAGCCAAGTGCCAAGCCGACTTCAAGCTCGACAGCGTTCCCGTCAGCGGCACTTGTGACCCGTCCGGCCGGAGAGCGCCATGACCCGTATGAACGATCCTCGCTCTCTTGCACTGCTGCTGGCGGCCACATTGACGGTGATGGCCAACGCCACGATCAGTCCGGCCTTGCCGATGCTTGCCGATCAATTCGCCGATAACCCTCACAGCGATGACTTGACGCGGTTGCTCGTCACCGCACCATCCCTGATGGTCGCGCTCGCTGCGCCTTTCGCGGGCTTGGGTGTGGATCGCATGGGACGCCGCCGCACCCTGTTGGCGGGCGTCGTGCTCTACAGTCTCGCTGGGACAGCGGGGCTTTACCTTCCCACATTGGAATGGTTGCTCATCAGTCGACTGGCGCTTGGCGTCGGCGTCGCTCTGGTTATGACGGCGCAATCGGCGCTAATCGGCGACTATTTCACCGGCGAGGCGCGCGGGCGTTTCATGGGTTACCAGGCGGCGGCCACGAACTTTAGCGGCTTCGCATTCCTCGCCATTGCCGGCATCGTAGCCAGCGCGTCGGCGCGCTATCCCTTCGCGATATATGGCATAGCGCTGCTCTATCTGCCATTTATCGTGCGCGCAGTGAGCGAGCCAACTGCCGCTTCAGCACCGGAGGACCACGGCGTTGAAGGGGCAAGTTCTTGGATCTATCAACTCGCGGTCCTGTGCGGTCTCGCATTCATGACCATGGTGACCTTCTATGTCATGCCGACGCAGTTTCCGTTCTATCTGCGCCAGACCGGCCAGGCCTCGCCCGCGACTGCCGGATTTCTGCTCGGACTATTAACTTTGGCAGGCGGCTTCGCCGCGCTGGCCTTCGGGCGGGTGAGAGCTGCGCTCGGTCAAGCCGCGACCCCTGCGCTTGGTTCAGTCCTTATGGCAGCTGGGTTTTTCGTTTTGTGGGGTGCGACCGGCAGGTTTGGTTTCGCGGTAGGGGCGGCACTGATCGGCAGCGGTTTTGCTTTCATCATCCCGGCGGTTGTGGCCTGGACGCTCGATATCGCCCCGATGAGGCGGCGGGGCCTAGCGTCGGGCTGTGCGACGACTGCTATTTTTCTCGGCCAGTTTGTTTCGCCGCTGTTTAGCCAAAGGATCATTGATCAGTGGGATTTCCGATCCTTGTTTCTGGGGTCTGTCATTCTTCTCACCGCGCAGGCGGGTTTGCTCGCAGCGTTGTCTTTCCGATCAAAGAAGCGCCTGCGCGCAAATGAATGGAGTTTGAAATGAGACGAGGGACCCGATCATTAATATCGGTGCCGACAAGAAAAATGGTTCGGCGACTGTTCTTTGGCGGATTGGAATCTTTGTCGCTTCGGTTCGCTGGTTGTCACAGCGTGCTTGGAACTCTACCGCATATAAAGGAACTGCCCATGGGACCGGAAGTTGTTCCGTTTCGTATCGAAACGCTTCAGCATCAGCTCGGCGAGCTGGCACCGCGAATTTCAAGCACTCGCTGGCTGGAAATAGTTGCTGAAGGCTGGAACGGTGGCTCTCTCGTCGACCGCACCCAATCCTTCGCAAAAAAGTTGATCAATAAACTTGACTGGTGGGACAATAAAGCGGCCCTCAATCGGCTGCCGAAATTTCACAAGGAAATAGATGGGCAAACGGTGCGCTTTTCTAATATTCGATCACACAACGAAACCGCTTTCCCGGTGGTGCTGACACATGGCTGGTTCAGATCCTTCCACCGAGTTTTGCGATATCATCCCTTCACAGAGCGATCCTGTGTCATATGGCGGGAATGCGGCGGACGCCTTCCATCTGGTCATTCCCTCATTTATCGGATTTGCCTATTCATAGCCGGTGAAGGAGCCCGGCTGGAACGTGGCTAGAGTCTAGATCCATTACAGTGATGAAACTTCGCCAGCTCCGCTATTTCCAGGGCGCCGTCGAAAACGGCAGTTTCCGACGGGCAGCTAAGGCTCTAGGCGTGCGGGAATCAACTGTTAGCCGCGCCATTCGCGACCTGGAGGACGAACTCGGCGCATCACTCTTCCATCGGCAAGCCGGCGGTGTATCACTGACCGTCGCCGGAGAGCGATTTGTGCAACGTGCTCGCATTGTTTTTCAGCAGATTGGAGATGGCGCCCAAGCGGTCTCTGAAGTCGGACGTTGCGAGAACGGATTCATTAGAGTCGGTATCCATTCTTCACTCGCTTCTGGTTTTCTAGCAGAATTGCTTAGAAAATTTGGGCGAGATCATAGTGGTATTTGGATTGATCTTATTGATGGCAGCCCATCGGAGCATGTCGCAACGATCCGAAGGCTGCAGCTCGATGTAGCTTTTTTAGCCGGGACAAGAGCTTGGGTGGATTGCGAGGCCGAAGTTCTATGGTCTGAAAAAGTCTTCGTTGCTTTTCCGCAAAATCACGCCTTAAAAGGAAAAGCCGAAATCGATTGGTGCGATATTGAAGGGGAGCAGTTTATTGCCAGCGAGATGGTGCCCGGCTCGGAAGTCAGTGACTGTCTAGTGCAACGGCTCGCCGTTCGTGGCCGTCGCCCAGACGTTCGTCTCTGTAAGCTGGATCGCCACAATCTGCTCTCACTCGTCGGACTCGGACGTGGGCTAACGCTCACAAGTCAGGCCACGACAGTCTCCACTATTCCTGGCGTCATCTATCGCCCGATTGATGGAGAGATTCTGTCATTCAGCGCGGTCTGGTCTCCGCGAAACGACAATCCTGCACTCCGCCGCTTGCTGAGCATGGCGCGTCAGATGTCAGCCGCCGCCTCCTGATGGGCTGGTACCGCGCGGCGTGACGCGACGGCTGCTGTCTTTGCGTACCTTAGCAAACCCACGATCGGTCGCCATAAACCGCGCCAACATAGGCGCTACAAGTTTGGCAGGTTCGTTCTTCTGCCCGGTCTCACGGGCCAGCACATCAGCGTAGGCGACAAGATCGCGATGCACATCGGCGGGAAGCTCAATGCTCAATTTGACAGGTTTGTCGTCAGGGATGGCGCCGAGTTTCAGCTTGGTCATTTGTCAATTCCGATAGGGTTCAAGGATAAGGTCGCGCGTAACCATGACGCGCACGGGGAAACCGGGGCGGATGGTCAGGGTCGGCGGGATCGAAAGTTGACGACGGACGATCTCATCGCCTGCGCGGCCGACCGTGTCCTGCATTCCCTCGCGAATGGCACGGGCGATCTCGTCGTCGTCATCGGCACCAGATTCCGAGCCGATATTCAGGACGGTGGCGAGACCGGCGGCCATGAACAGCTTGCCCCAGTGGTTGTTGACGCTGTCTTCGAGCCCGGCATAGCCGGCTTGGTCTGCGCCGGGCTGGCGTTCGAGAACGATGGAGCGCCCGTTCGGCAGGATCAGACGTGTCCATACCAGCAGCATGCGGCTCTGCCCGAAAGCGACACGGCTGTCGTATTCACCGATGAGGCGCGCGCCTTGGGGGATCAGCAGGAACCGTCCGGTCGGGCTGTCATAGACATTGGACGTCACCTGCGCAGTGATCTGACCGGGAAGGTCCGAGCGCAGACCCGTGACCAACGCTGCCGGGATGACTGCGCCTGCCTGGACCACGTAAGGACTGGGCGGATCGGTGAGCCGATCGGCGGCGGTCGTTCGGCGATCAATGGGTTCGTCGAGAAATCCTTCCCGCCTGTCTGTCGCGTCTGAAGAGGTGTCCGTAGCACTCGCGGGAAAGAATGATCCGGTGCCGGACAGCACGGGAGCGACCACCGGCGAAGATTGCGGTTGTTCGCCAATGGCAGTTTTGGCTTCAGCGAAAAGACGACTGAGCCGGGCTGCCTCCAACTCCTGCAACCGGCGCTGTTCGTCAGGATCGACGGCAGGCGCGGTGACGACCGCTGGCACGGGCTGACCGCGTTGTTGAGCTGACAGGATCGGCCGCCCGAGCTCACCGGGCAGTGGCGGTCCAAGTTGAGGTATGCGTGTATAGTCAGTCGGAAGGCGCGACAGACCTTCGGCCGCCTGAATGCGCTCGGTCGAATAGAGCTCCGGCGGTCCATCGACGGGTTTGCGGTCTTGTAAAGCGACGATCAGGATCGCGCCGAGACCGAGCCCTCCGACCGCGCCAAGCACCGTCAGCGTGCGACGCGAGAGACGCATGACCCTCGGCGGATCGGCGCGCAGCCGCAAAGCGGCGGCGATCTCTTTTTCCTCACGGAGTTCTTTATCCTCGCTCATTTGCGCGGCCCCGTGGCGCCAGGACGCGACGCGGTACGAGCCTCGCGGCTCACCCCGTCGGTGCGGACGATCCGCACGCGTTTCTGCCTGTCGCCGAGACGCAGTTCGGCGGCGGCGAAAAGCCGATCGACGATCATGTAGTTTCGGGCGATGCGGTAGTTGACGAGCTGGCCTTCGCCTTCCGGTCCGATGACGAAAAGCGGCGGCATTTCGCCTTGGCCAATCCCGCGCGGGAACTCGATGAAGACCTGCCGCCCATCGTCAAAGGCGCGCAGGGGCCGCCAAGGCGCGCGGTCGCCCTCGATCCGGTAGCGGAAGCGCAAGGAGTCGAGCGCCACGTCGCGTCCGATCGGCAAGGCTGCTTCTGCCTCCGCGTTGCGCCGCCTGAGCGCGATCAAGGCATCCTCGGCATAGGTCCAGGAGACGGACGCCATATAGGCGGACGGGTTCGCTCTCAGTTCGAGATGATAAGTCCGCCGATCCGTATTGATGACGAGGTTGGTCTGAAGATCGGGCCGTGTCGGTTTGACCAGGATGTGGATGCGCTGGCTATCGCCTGCACCGCTCTCGGTATCGCCGATAATCCAGCGCGCCGTGTCGCCGGCCGCGATCGGACCGGAGCCCACCAGGCTCTCTCCGGGTTGCAGGGCGATATCGGTGATCTGCCCCGGCGATGCGTAGACCTGATAGAGCGCACCCTCGGTATAGGGATAGAGTTGTACGGCGTTGATGAAGCCGTCGCGCACCGGCTCCATGCGAGCGGCGGCGTTCGCTTCGCTCACCCGTTCGGCGGGATCGGCAGATTCCGGCGCTCGGTCTCCCCCATTGATCGGCTTGAGTTGACCGGGCAGCGGCAGTGGGCTGGTGCGCTCGACGATCTGTACCGGACGCTCCGGCTGGGGAAGAAGCGTCGCTTCGATCGGAGGGGTGTCGTAAGCGATCTCCGGCGGTTTGAAGGTCGCGCATCCCGAGAGAGCGGTCGCGGCGAGGAGGACCGTCATGGAGGCTTTGTTCAGGCGAAGTGTTTTTATCATTGAGCGGACTCCCGGGACCAATTGATGGCGTTGACGAAGATGCCGAGCGGGTTTTTGCGCAGGCGCTCGGCATCGCGCGGCTGTTGCAGAACGATGGTGAGAATGGCGGTCCAGCGTTCCGTCGCGGCGAGTTGCCCGTTGGCGTAGCGGCGCTCGATCCAGGCGATGCGGAAGCTGCTCTTGGATGCGCGGATAACGCTGGAGACTTCGACCGAGATCTGCGTGTCGCCGACCTTGGCGAAGGGATCGTTCACCCGGGCGTAGTCGTTGAGCGCCAGCGCGCCCTTGTTGGTCGTGAAGTCATAAGCGTGCAGCCAGTTCTGGCGCAGCACGATCGGATCGGCCGGGATTTGGCGCACATTCTCGATGAAGCGCGAGAGGTGGTAGGCGATCTGCGGATCGGTCGGCCGGAAGTCGGCGGTGGCGGGCGCCACGGCTTGCGCTGCACCGAGCCTGTCCACTTCGACGACATAGGGTATGATCGTCCCTTGTGTGGACTGCCAGCCCAGCGCGGCGCTAAGCCCGCCTGAGAGCAGCAACGATCCGAACGCCATCAGTCGCCAGTTCCTGGCTTGCACGCGGGCGGACCCGATGCGTTCGTCCCAGACCTGTGCGGCTTTCTGATAGGGTGTGACGGGTTCAGGGGTCTTGGAATAACGAACGCTCGGGCGACGGAACATCATGATTTCTCCGAAAGGCTGACAGCGGTCCCGCCGCCGCCATGGTCGCCAGAGCGAACGGCATGAGCGGCGACGGCGGCGCCGTGGTGAAGGGTTTGCTGTTGTTTCATGCGGCGCGCCCAGGCTGGTGGCCCGTCGTTCGTCGATGCGGCGGGCTCGGGGCTATTGCTGAACTTGCCGCCGGTCGCTTCGAAGGCTGCGCGCGCGCCGGAGCGGTAGCTTTCGCTCATTGAACGGCGAAGCGGGTTCGTCGCCGCGCCGACGCCGGCTTTTCCCACGCTGGCGAGACCAGCGGCGACACCGGAAGCGCCGCCGCCAGCGGCCGCGCTTCCCATGCTGTATGCGGTCGAGGCGCCACCGGCGACTGCCACAGCGCCGCGCGCTCCTGCGCCGGCCGCTCCCACGGCCATTCGAGCGCCGGCGACCCCGCCGACTGCAAGCCCGCCGGCGGCGAGGCCAGCGCCCACGGCGGCTCCTGCGCCGAGTTGCGGTCCGCCCGAGACGATGCCGTTGGCGATGCCCGGACCGAAGATGCCGAGCGCGAGCATCGAAAGTGCGGCCAGAACGATTGCCATGGCGTCTTCTATGGTCGGCTCGCCCGCGAACCCGGCGGTGAACTCGCCAAAGATGGTCGAGCCGATGCCGACGATCACGGCGAGCACCAGGACCTTGACGCCGGACGAGATCACAAGCCCGAGCACCCGCTCGGCCATGAAGGCCGTCTTGTTGAAGAGACCGAAGGGCACGAGGATGAAGCCGGCCAGCGTGGCGAGCTTGAACTCGATCAGCGTGACGAAGAGCTGGATCGCCAGAATGAAGAAGGACAGGAGGACGACCAGCCAGGCGAAAAGCAGGATGATGATCTGAAGGAAATTCTCGAAGAAAGAGACAAAGCCCATCAGATCGGAAATCGACGCGAGAATCGGACGGCCCGCATCAAGGCCGATCTCCGCGATGCGGCCGGGCTGAAGCAGCTCGCCGGGGCTGAGACTGCCGCCCGAAGCGATGAGACCGAGCCCGGCGAAACTTTCGAAAACGATGCGGGCGAGTGCGTTCCAGTTGCCGATGATGTAGGCGAAGACGCCGACGAAGAGCGTTTTCTTGATGAGCCGGGCGAGGATGTCGTCGTCGGCGCCCCAGGCCCAGAAAAGCGCAGCGAGCGTCACGTCGATGACGATCAGGGTCGTTGCCAGGAAGGCGACGTCGCCGCCGAGCAGGCCGAAGCCGCTGTCGATGTAGGAGGTGAAGACCTGCAGGAAGCGGTCAATGACGCCAACGCCGCCCATGTCCTACTCCTTCTCGGAATCGTCGCCGGGAAGCCCGAGAAATCGGCGGCGTTGCTCTGCCCAGGCGGCGCGACACGTCGTGTCGGTTTCCAGCTCTTCCGGCGTCACCGTCCGGCAGCGCACGAGCTCAGCCTGTAACGGATCGTCGGTCACGGGCGGAGCCGATGACGTTTCAGGCGCGACCGTGTTCGCCAGTTCAACCGCGGCGAAGAGCGCAGCAAGCCCGCCCAGGGCGATGGCGACGAGCCTGATGATTTGGTCGGGAGAATTGCGCACGGGTATTACCGGAACATGCTGACGGCGGTTGGTGTGTAGCCGGTCCCGTAGTCGAGGAAGCGATTGAGGTTCTCGCGCCCCTGCGCTTTAGCGGACGCGCGCCGAGCCGCGTCCAGCGCGTCCGCGCGGTTCTGCGCGGTGATGGCGGCGGTAAGGTCCGTCATCTGCTGGCTTTGCAATGCGAGAAGTTGATTGCCGGCCTGCGCCGCCTGCAAGGCGCCGACCGCACCCTGGCTTTGCGAGACGAGAGTGCTCAGTTCGGTGCGCGTCGCTTCAATGTTGCCGACGACGCCGGCCTGGACCTTCAACGCGTCTTCATAGCCAGCAACCGAGGTCCGCCAGCGCGCCTCGGCATTGGCGTTCATGGCGGCGAAATCGCCCGTTGCTGCGGCGTCTCCATATTGTTCGGAGAAGACGCGTTCGATTTCGGAGACGACGTATCTAACGTGCTGCGCCTCGCCCAACAGATCTTCCGTCTGCTGCATGATCGATCGCAGACGCACCAGCGATGAGTGCGGCAGGTTTGCGAGGTTGCGTCCCTGGTTGATCAACATCTGCGCCTCGTTCTGAAGCTGCGTGATCTGATTGTTGATCATTTCGAGGGTGCGCGCGGCGGTCAGAATGTTCTGTGCGAGGTTGGTCGGATCGATGACGATGTCGCCGACGCCGAACAGTGCATAGGCCGGTTGCATCGGCGCCAAAGCGATGGCTCCGGTCAGCATGAGGGCGGCGAGTTTCTTACGCATGAGTAGTCTCCTTGGTTTGAGGGGATGGGATCGGATCAGGTGCTTGGCCGAGAAGTTCGACGGCCCAATCGAGACCGCGACGGGCGAGCCAGGCTGCGGCGAAGCCGTCTCGTCCGTGTTCGGTAAGGATGTCGGTGATGGCGGCGTGATCGGTCTTCGACGATGCGGCCGTGAAGGCGAGCGCGACCTCGCCGAGACCTAGAGAGAAGAGCCGATTGCCGCGACGCGACTGGCAGTAATAGTCGCGCTTCGGCATGGCCCGCGCGACGATCTCGATCTGGCGTTCATTGAGGCCGAAGCGGCGGTAGATGTCGGCGATCTGAGGCTCGAAAGCGCGCTCGTTCGGCAGGAAGATCCGTGTGGGGCAGCTCTCGATGATGGCGGGCGCAATCGCGGAATTGTCGATGTCGGCGAGCGATTGCGTGGCGAAGAGGACGGAGGCGTTCTTCTTCCTTAGAGTCTTAAGCCATTCGCGGAGCTGGCCGCCAAATGTCCCGTCATCGAGCGCGAGCCACCCTTCATCGACGATGATGAGGCTCGGACGTCCATCGAGGCGATCCTCGATCCGGTGGAACAGATAGGCGAGCACGGCCGGCGTCGCGGCCGATCCGATCAGCCCTTCGGTCTCGAAGGCCTGGAAATCGGCTGTTCCGAGTTCTTCTGTTTCGGCGTCGAGCAAACGCCCGAAGGGGCCGCCAAGACAGAATGGCGTGAGCGCCTGTTTGAGTTCGGTCGACTGCAACAGGACGGATAGCCCCGTGAGCGTTCGTTCTGCGACAGGCGCCGAGGCGAGCGAGGTCAGCGCCGACCAGAGATGATCCCGCGCGACCGGATCGATGGTGACGCCTTCTCGCGCGATCAGGCCGGACAGCCAGTCCTGCGCCCAGGCGCGTTCGCCGATATCGTCGATGTTGCGCAGCGGCTGAAGCTGGACGGCGGCTTCGTCATCCGAAAGCGCGCCGGCGAGATCCTGCCAGTCGCCACCACAGGCGACGGTCGCACAGCGGATCGAGCGGCCGAAGTCGAAGGCGAAGATCTGCGCGCCCGCATAGCGACGAAATTGCAGCGCCATCAACGCCAGCAACACGGATTTGCCCGAGCCGGTCGGACCGACGACAAGCGTGTGCCCGACATCGCCGACATGAGGCGAAAAGCGGAACGGAGTTGAGCCTTCCGTCTCCGCGTAAAAGAGCGGCGGACCGTCCAGATGATCGTTGCGCGCCGGTCCTGCCCAGACCGCCGAGATCGGGATCATGTGGACGAGATTGAGCGTGGAAACCGGCGGTTGACGGACATTGGCGTAGAGATGGCCGGGCAGCGAGCCGAGCCAGGCCTCTATCGCGTTCAAGGTCTCGGCCATGCAGGTGAAGTCGCGGCCCTGAATGACCTTTTCGGCCACCTTTAGCTTGGCGTCCGCGACGGCTTCGTCCTCATCCCAGACGGTCAGCGTAGCGGTGATGTAGGCGGCGCCCGCTATGTCGGCGCCGAGCTCTTTCAAGGCTTCATCGGCGTCGGCGGCCTTGCTCGCCGCGTCGCTATCGAGCAGCGTCGAAGCCTCGTTGGTCATCACCTCTTTCAGGATCGCGGCGATGGATTTGCGTTTGGCGAACCATTGCCGGCGGATGCGCGTCAGCAGTTTGGTCGCGTCGGTCTTGTCGAGGCAGATAGCGCGCGTGACCCAGCGATATTCGAAGGGTTGGCTATTGAGCTCATCCAGCAGTCCCGGCCATGTGGCCGTGGGGAATCCGATGATGGAGAGGCTGCGCAGATGCGCCCCGCCCAAACTCGGCGCCAACCCGCCGACAAGCGCGCTATCGGCCAGGAGCGCATCGAGATGCATCGGCGTTTCGGGCAAGCGCAGGCGTTGACGACGCGTCGACACGGTCGAATGCAGAAAGGTCAGTGTCTCTTCGTCTGAGAGCCAGGCGGCCTCCGGCATGAAGCCGTCGAGGAGATCGAGCAGGCGATCCGTTCGCGCCATAAAACTCTCGACATGCTCTCGCGGGTTGAGGCTGCTGTTGGGCGCGTCCTCATAGAGCCATCGTCCCACGCGACGCGTTTCATCGAGCGGCGGCATCCAGACGAAAGTGAGGAAGTAGCTGCTTTCGAAATGTCTGGACGCATCTTCAAACTGGGCGCGTCGTTCCGCGTCCACGAGGGCGGAAACGGCATCGGGAAAATGTGAGAGCGGATAGTCGCGTGCCGGCGCCCGCTGCGCTTCGACGAACACCGCCCAGCCCGATCCGAGCCGGCGAAGGGCGTTGTTGAGCCGGCCGGACACGGCGACGAGTTCTGACGGTGTCGCGGAGTCGAGGTCAGGCCCCCGAAACCGTGCGGTGCGTTGCAGACTGCCATCCTTGTTGAGGATGACGCCCTCCGCGACGAGCGCCGCCCACGGAAGAAAATCTGCCAATAGCGAGGCGGTCGAGCGATATTCGGCGAGGCGCATCATCGCTCAGACTCCGAACCAGGTTGGGAAACGAAGATGCCGGCGCGCAACATCGACGATCTGGGCGTCACGTTTTGCGGCCCAGACCGCGAGGAGATGGCCGACAAGCCAGAGTGCGATCCCGACCACCCAGAGCCTAAGGCCAAGTCCGACGGCTGCTGCGAGCGTGCCGTTGGCGATGGCGACCGTGCGGGGCGCGCCGCCGAGCAGGATCGGTTCGACCAGGGCGCGGTGGACGGGCGCGTAAAAGTCCGGAATGTCGGCCAGCTCGCGCATCAGATCAGCGCTCCGCCGCCGAACGAGAAGAATGACAGGAAGAAGCTCGACGCCGCGAAGGCGATGGAGAGGCCGAAGACGATCTGCACGAGGCGGCGAAAACCGCCGGAGGTGTCGCCGAAGGCGAGCGTCAGTCCTGTGACGATGATGATGATCACCGCGATGATCTTGGCGACCGGCCCTTCAATGGATTCCAGGATTGACTGGAGCGGCGCCTCCCAGGGCATGCCCGAGCCCGCCGCATGGGCGGGCGCGACGAGCAAAAGGCTGAACGCGAGCGCCGTCGCGTAAAGCGGCCAGCGCGGATAGATAATTGTGGTTTTGGTCATGGATGGTCTCCTGTCCTGGGGTGAAGAAGCGGTTGGATCTGGTAGTCCCCGGTCGCATCGAGGCCCTCGACGCGGGCGAGTTCGGAAAGTCGGCGCGCCGATCCGCGCCCCGAGAGGACGGCGATCAGGTCGATTGTCTCGGCGATCATCGCGCGGGGCACGGTGATGACGGCTTCCTGGATGAGCTGTTCGAGGCGGCGCAGCGCGCCGAGCGCTGAACCGGCATGGATGGTGCCGATGCCGCCGGGATGGCCGGTGCCCCAGGCTTTGAGGAGATCGAGCGCCTCAGCCCCGCGCACCTCGCCGATGGGGATGCGGTCAGGGCGTAGGCGGAGCGAGGAGCGAACGAGATCGGAGAGCGACGCCACGCCATCCTTGGTCCGCAGAGCGACAAGGTTCGGCGTCAGGCATTGGAGCTCGCGCGTATCCTCGATCAGAACGACGCGGTCGGAGGATTTGGCGACTTCTGCCAGCAATGCATTGGTGAGCGTGGTCTTGCCGGTCGAGGTGCCGCCAGCGACAAGGATGTTGGCGCGGGATGTGATGGCGTCGCACAATGCCGCCGCCGCATCGTCTGGCATGATCTCGGCGCGGACATAGTCTTCGAGTGTGAAGACCGCGACGGCCGGCTTGCGGATCGCGAAGACCGGGGCGGCGACCACAGGCGGCAGAAGCCCCTCGAACCGCTCCCCTGTTCCCGGCAGCTCCGCGGACACACGCGGAGCGCCAGCATGAACCTCTGCGCCGACATGGTGCGCGACCAAACGGACGATGCGTTCGCCGTCAGCGGCGGAAAGCTCTTCGCCGGTGTCTGCGAGGCCTTCGCTCAGCCGGTCCACCCACAGGTTCCCGTCGGGATTGAGCATCACCTCGACGACGATCGGGTCCGCAAGCCAGGTGGCGACATGCGGCCCGAGCGCCGTGCGAAGCATGCGGGAGCCGCGCTCGATCGCTTCGGATTTGAAAGGTTGGTCGGTCATTAGCGGCCCCGCGTTTGATTACGGGGACGATCAAGAAGACCGTTATGTAGGGGTCAGCAACAGTTTTGAGGGCGTAGTAGTGGTGTAGCGCGCAATGGCAGGATAATGTGGAAGTGGCGCGCAAGATTTCCGGCGGTTCAAGCTCGCGGCAGATATCGCTGTCGGCTTCTTCGATCTTATCGCCGGAAGTGCTCTTCCTGGGCTTGGGTCTAGTGGTGGGGGCTCGGCCGCTCCCATCATCCGTCGTCAATTGGCTCGGGTGGTTTGCCTCCAGCAAAGCCGTCCGTTGTTTGAGTTAGCGCGTTTTCCGAGCGACTTGAATCATTTGGGATCCACAAGACGAGCGGATTCTGATTCACGATGTCGGCTGATGAAGGAGGTCAGCCTGTCCTGGGGAGACCGCTTTCGATTGATCTGAGGCTTCAGGCATTAGCCGCCGTTGATGCGGCGACCGCACCTCGCACCGGATAGAGACGGATGCCGATTTCATCTTCGCACTGCTGGACGAGCGTGGCGACATCACACTTGAAGAGATACGTGCTGCCCTGGCAGAGCGCGGTTTTCATACGGCGGTCTCGACAATCTGGCGGTTCTTCGACCGCCGCGCCATCACGCGTAAAAAAATCTGCCATGCCAGCGAGCAAGACCGCCCGGACGTCCTGATCCGGCGCGAGGCGTGGTTCGAGGGACGGCCCGAGCTTGATCCCGACCGGCTGGTCTTCGTCGATGAAACCTGGGTCTCGACGAACATGACGCGCACCCATGGCCGCTGCGGGCGCGGCGAGCGGCTGAGCATGAGCGTTCCGTTCGGGCGCTGGAAAACAACCACGGTGGTGGCCGGGCTTTGCACCAGCGGGATGGTCGCCCCATGTGTTCTGGACGGGCCGATCAATGGCGAGGCTTTCACCGTCTGGGTGGAGGAGTTCCTCGTACCCACCCTGTCGCCCGGCCACACGGTGATCCTGGACAATCTCTCAAGCCATAAGGGACCGAAGGTGCGGGAGCTGATCAAGGCTGCAGGCGCAGAACTCGTCTTCCTGCCGCCCTGCAGCCCCGACCTCACCCCATCGAAAAGGCCTTCGCAAAGCTCAAGGCTCCTCCGCGAAAGGCCGCCGAACGACCCGTTGATACGCTTTGGAACACCATAGGACACATCGTCGACCTGTTAAGCTCGCAGGAATGCCTCAACTATTTCGCCACCCGCGGATACGATGCAGATTGAATGGAAGCCGCCCTAGTGCCGGCGCCGATTGACGCGCTTTGGATCGGTAGTCCGGCCCTGACAGAGATGATGAGGGCGTATCAACAAGCCTCAAAGACAAGCTATGGTGCGCCGTGGATTCTGATGACCTTGTGGACGAAGATATCAGATCGATCCGCAATAGAACCGAACGCCTTATGCAAGCTGCAGGCTTGTGGGGCGCTAGCAAGCGCAGAAATTCCAACACGACGGTCCGGGATAAACGCCACCGTCCATCTGGTGATCTGATCGACCGGAACTCCATGCCGCCGAACCGAATGTGCTCTGGGTCGCTGACAATATCTATGTGCCCATCTAAGCAGGCTTCAAATTTATCGAGGGCTGGTACAATCCCGGCAGACGCCACTCAGACCTAGGATACATGTGGCCAATAAACTACGAAAGCTGCCGACTGGACACGCTAGAATCTGCTAGCTCATGACCGTCCAGGCAACCGGAGGAGGTCTACTGCTCCAAAAATAAGCGCCTCTTGCGCGTCCGTGAAATTCGATGCGTTCATCATTCTCGCTTCACCTCAGCCAGATTCCAGAATACCGGAACTCTAAGCAGAAATGATCCTGTGATTGTCGGGCAGAGCAACTCTACTCGACGAGAGTTCAGGCGAGCAGATCATTATCGGTAAGCCTCGGCCTCACCTCGCGCCTGGAACTAGCTTTTCAAGACATCGACGGAGATCTCTAAGGTCTTTGTCGTTGAAATCTGCAAACAACTCACCAGCAACCCTCCTTCCTGCCCGATCAATCTCAGATTTCCGTGAGTTTGCCAATTGAGAAGGCACAATTCGCCACACGCGACGATCCTCGACGTCCGCGATCCGGGATACATATCCACTTCTCTCTAATTGGTCTATTAGAGCGCCAACCGAGGCTCGCCCCAACTCCATTTTCTCGGCTAATTGAGTTTGAGTAGGGTTAGAAAGCCGAAAAACGTACAGTATTGTTCTCCATTGCGCGCGCGTTAGTTTCAACGCAGCCATATCGATATCGAACCGACGTCGAAGTTCACGCGTAACGTCGCTTAGCAGAAAAGCGAGCTCAATTCGCTCGTCGCCCAGGAAACTACTATCTGCGAATCCGTGAATTTGCTCTTGCGCCATCTGAGGTGGTCCTGTTTTTACTGCACAGTCTTCCGGCCTTGCTAAGGTATATCCCTTGCAGTTAATGAGGCCGCTTTTCTGAGTGCGATTTCCTCTCCTTATGCCTCATCGGGCGTGGCCATGCCAAGGGCCGAGTGTGGCCGCTCGCAATCGTAGAAGTGCATCCAGTCGTCGATGATGCGCTAGGCAGCGAAGC
>JALEGE010000154.1 GCA_022760335.1 Hyphomonadaceae bacterium | reverse complement strand
GCGCGCCATTCTCATAGGTCTTCTCGATCCAGCGGGCCTGGAAACTGTCATCGGAGACGCGCACGACGCTGACCACGTCCACGGTGCGAGACTTGCGCCCGACATCGGCGAAAGGATCATTGGCGGAGGCGTATTCGTTGAGCGTGGTGGCGGCGCGGTCGGTCACGAAGTCATAGGCGCGCAGCCAGTTCTCGCGGACGACGACAGGGTCAACGGAAAGCCCCCGGACATGTTCTATGAAGTTCGCAAGGTGATGGGCGATCTGGGCATCGGTCGGCGTGTAGCTTGTCGTGGCCGGAGCCACAGCGCGGGCCGCACCCGTCTCATCGACTTCGACCACATAGGGCGTGACGGTGGATTGCATCGAGCGCCAGACCAGCGCGCCGGAGGTGACGAAGCAGAGCCCGAGACAGCCGAGCGCCATGAGCCGCCAGTTCTTCGCCTGCACGCGGGCGGAGCCTATTCTTTCATCCCAGACCTGTCCGGCCTTCTGATATGGCGTCTCGGGGAACGGGCTGCGGCCGTAGCTTGAAGATGAACGCTTGAACGCCATAGATCAGACCTCCTGTCTTGTTGGGTTGAAGCGGGAGCCTGCGGGCCGCTGCCGCGGCGTTCTTCGCCTACAATCCATCCCCCGGATGGATTGTTTTGCCTGCGGCAAACCGGCTGCGAACTCCCAGATCTGGCCCGCCTTCTGGTAAGGCGTTTCGGGAAACGGGCTTGGTCCATAGCTGGAGGAGGATCGCCTGAAAGCCATCGTCTAATCGTCCTTGTCTTTGAGAGTGGGGTTTGCGCCGGTAGCGCCGCGATCGCCATCGCGCAGGGAGTGCGCGGCCATCTGGCCTGCCTGTCCCATGCGCTGGCTCGCCTGCATGCGCCGCGCCCAGCCGGGGCTTTGGCTTGATGATGATCCGGAGGCAGAGTTTTGCATGGACGCGGCCTCAGACCCGCCGGTGGCGCGCCAGGCGCCCTGACTGCCGCGTTGGTAGGCGTCTCTGAGGGCTTGAGCCGGGCGCGATGCTGTGCGACGCATAGCGTCGCCGCCTGCACGGGCGACACCGGCAAGGCCTGCGGCGACGCCCGCTGCGCCGGATGCGCCAGAGGCGACCGATCCCAGCGTATAAGAAGTGCGCGCCGCGCCGGCCATGCTGGCGCCGGCCTTGACGGCGGAGGACGCCCCGCCCGCGACGGCGCCGACGGCAGCGCGGCCGCCCATCCCGGCGACATAGGTTCCGGCTGTGACACCGGCGGCCGCGCCTGCGGCGGAACCCGCGCCGAGTTGCGGCGCACCGGTGATCAGGCCGGAGGCGATGCCGGGCGCAAAGATGCCCATCCAGAAGAAGACGATCGCGGCGAGCACCGTGCCCATGACTTGCGCGAGGGTCACATCATCGCCGGTACGGAACGCATCGGTCACGGATGAGAAGAGCGTCGAGCCGATGCCAATAATGACGGCAAGCACCATCAGCTTGATGCCCGAGGTGATGACATTGCCGAGGACGCGTTCAGCCAGGAACGTCGTCTTGTTCCAGAGCGCAAACGGCACGAGCACGAACCCGGCGAGCGTCGTCAGCTTGAACTCCAGGATCGTGATGAAGAGCTGCACGGCCAGCACGAAGAAGGCGACCATGATGATCGCCCAGGCGATGAACATCACCGCGATCATGATGAAGTTATGGAAGAAGGAGATTGGCCCCAGCATGTCGCTGATCTCTTCCAAGAGCGGCTGACCGGCGTCGAGACCGACACTGGCGATGAAGCCGGGGCGCAGGAGATCATCGGCGGTCATGGTCCCGCCGCCAGCGGTCACGCCAAGCTCCGCGAAACTGTCAAAGACGATCCCTGCGAGAAGAGAGAAATTGCCAATGATGAAGGCGAAGAAGCCGACATAGAGCACCTTCTTGAGGAGCCCGGCGATCACGTCCGTGTTCTGGGAGAGCGCCCAGAACAGGCCTGCCAGCGTAATGTCGATAGCGATGAGCGTGGTCGACAGGTATGCGACATCGCCCGCCAGCAGGCCGAACCCGCTGTCAATGTAGGCGATAAAGGTCGCGAGAAATGTGTCGATCACGTCCATGGGGCGCTACTCTGCGAGGAAGGCCCGGGTGCGGGCGCGGCCGCGTTCGGCCTCGGCCAGCTGGCGCGCGCGTTCCAGCGCCTCGGCGCGGTAATGGGCGGCCATCATGGCTTCCATCTGCATCAGCTGCTCAGTCTGCAGGGCCTCGATCTGGTTTCCCGCCTGCGCGACCTGGAGATTGCCGACGGCGGACTGGCTGTCGGCGATCAGCCGGCCGAGACTGTCACTGTCAGCCCGCGCTGTGGAGACGACCTGCGCCGTGACGGTCAGACTGTCCCGGTAAGCCGTGCGGGACTGACGCCAGCGGGCGCGGGCCTCTTCGACGAGGACGGCCTGGCGCGGCGGTTCACTGCCATAGTCTTCAGGGTACACCTCTTCATACTCGCGCTCGATTTCCTCGACGCGGTAGCCGATGCCTTCGGCCTCGCGCATCAGCTCCTCGATGCGGCGCATGCGGCGCAATATGTCGTCGACGATACTATCGGGCAGCGCCTCCAGATCGCGCGCCATGTTCTCCAGCATCTCGATTTCATGGGTGAGCTGCTGGATTTGCTGGTTCACTTCCTGAAGCGACCGGATCGCCTGGTAGATGTTCTGGATGTGATTGGCCGGGTCATAGACCGTCCATTGGGCGGCGGCTGGCGGGGCGATGAGGATGGAGAGCGGCGCGGCGCAAATGAGGGCGGAGGCAAGGAAGCGTTTCATCGGGGGCTCCTATTCGGCGGCGATGGCGTGGACTGATTGGATCGGATCGGCGGCTTCAGGCGCATGGCCGGGCCAGCGGGTGAGCAGCTCAGCCGCCCAGGGCAGGCCTTTCTCGATCAGCCAGCAGGCAGCAAAGCCGTCGCCTTCCGTCTCGGCCCAGATGCGGTCCATGCGGGCCTGATTTTCCGGCGAGGACGCCCCGCAAACCGAGAGGGCGATGGGTCCAAGTCCCAGATCAAAGACGCGCGCGCCGAGGGGTGACTGGTAATAATAGTCGCGCTTCGGCGTGGCTCTTGAGATCAGTTCGATCTGGCGGGTATTGAGTCCGAAGCGCTCATAGGTCTCTTTCGATTGCGGTTCCTGCGCGCGTTCATTCGGGAGGAAGATCCGTGTCGGACAGGACTCGACGAGTGCAGGCGCGATGCTTGAGTTCGCGATGTCGGCCAGGCTTTGTGTTGCGAACACGACAGACACGTTCTTCTTGCGCAGGGTTTTGAGCCATTCGCGAATGCGCGCCGCGAACATCGGATCATCGAGGAACAGCCAGGCTTCATCTAGGATGAGCAGCGTTGGTTTGCCGGTGAACCGGGCTTCAAGTCGGTGGAACAGGTAAGTGATGACGGGGGCGACCGCGCCTTTCGCGTGCATCAGCTCTTCCATCTCGAAACAGACTGTATCGGCGAGGGCGAGGCTCTCCTGATCGGCATCGAGAAGGCGGCCATGCGGGCCTTCCAGCGTGAACGGGTGGAGCGCCGATTTGAGCGTGTCGTCCTGCAGCATCAGGCTGAGGCCTGTCAGCGTGCGTTCGTTTTCAGGCGCTGAGCTGAGAGACTGGATCGCTTCCCAGAGCCGGGCTTTCAGGTCCGGCGTCATGCTGACGCCTTCATTTGTGCAGAGACCTGTCAGCCAGTCAGCGGCGAAACTCGCGCCATGTTCGGTGTCGATGTCCTTCAGGGGCTGGAGGCTTGGGGCGTTCGAACTGCCAAGGTCGATATGCGCGCCGCCCATGCAAAGCGTTGCAGCGCGCGCGGACCGGCCCTTGTCGAAGATGAAGACCTGGGCGTTTGTGTAGCGCTTCCATTGCAGGGCGAGCAGGGACAGGAGCACGGACTTGCCCGCGCCGGTGGGACCGACGACAAGCGTATGACCAACATCGCCAATGTGGAGATTTAGGCGGAACGGTGTTGTGCCGTCGGTCTGTGCCTGGATGAGCGCAGGGGCTTGTAGGTGTCGATTGGCGTCTTCGCCCGCCCAGACCGCAGACAGCGGCACCATATGGGCCAGGTTCAGCGTGTGCAGGATGGGCTGACGGACATTGGCATACGGATGACCGGGCAAGCTCCCGAGCCAGGCATCGACGGCGTTCAGGGTCTCGCGGATTGCGGTGAAGCCGCGGCCATTCACGATGCGCTCGGCCACGCGGATATGTTCGTCCACCACGCGCCGGTCGGGATCGGCGACAGTGATCGTTGTGGTCACATAGCCATAGGAGACAAGGTCGGAGCCGAGTTCCTGTAGCGCGGCGTCGGCATCACCCGCCTTATTGTCGGCGTCATTGTCTACGAGGGCCGCCTGTTCATTGAACAGGGTCTCGCGCAGGACCGCGCCGATCGATTTGCGTTTGGCGAACCAGTGGCGGCGCTTCTTTCCGAGCACTTTTTCAGCTTCGGCCTTGTCCATGGCGATGAAGCGCGTTGCCCAGCGATAGGCAAAACCCTGCCGGTTCAGCTCATCAAGGATGCCCGGCAGGGTCGAGGCCGGAAAACCGAGAATGGTCAGCGTGCGCAAATGCGCGTCACCGATCATCGGCTCCAGCCCGCCAGCGAAGGGCTCATCGGCGAGCACGGCGTCGAGGAAGACCGGCAGCTCAGGCGTCACAACAGGATGGCGCTTGATCGAGATGGTCGAGTGGAGATAGGTCAGCGTCTCATCGTCAGTTAGCTTACCAATCTCGGCGAGGCAGGTGGAAAGGAGATCGAAGACGCGGTCCGCGTGCTGCTGGAACGTCTCCAGCCGGTGCCGCCAGGTCGCGGCATCTTCGGTCTCAGCGCGCTGGATCAGCGCCTTCTCGGCGCGGCCCGTCGCATCGGCAGGCGGTAGCCAGAGGAGGTTTAGATAGTAGGCACTCTCGAACCGGGCGCCGCTTTCTTCGGCTTGCAGCGCGCGTTCCTGATCGATGAGCCAGGACAGCGCATCTGGAAACTCCGCCTCCGGATAGTCATGCACCTCGTGGCGCTGCGCCTCGAAGAAGAGCGCCCAGCCTGAGCCAAACCGGCGCAGGACATTGTTGACCCGGGCCATAACCGAGACGAGTTCTTCCTCGGTCGAACTTTCAAGGTCAGGGCCACGATATTTGAATGTCGTCTGGAAGCTGCCGTCCTTGTTGAGGACGACGCCCGGCGCAACGAGACAGGCCCATGGTAGATAGTCGGCGAGAAGCGTTGGTGTGTCGGCATATTCACGCAAGTTCAGCATGTCAGATGCTCCTTGTGGCGCGTCGAACGGCTCGCAACGGCCATGAAATCCGGATCAGACCGCGCCATGAACACGGCCGCTGAATGCCCGACGGTCCAGAGCACGAGGCCCGGTATCCAGAGCTGGAGCCCAAGGCCGACCGCGGCAGCGAGCGTCCCGATGGCGATGGCGGCCGTGCGCGGTGCGCCCGCCATCAGGATCGGCTCGGTCAGCGAGCGATGGAGGGGGATTTCATAGCCTTCCGCCACTAGACCAGCGCTCCGCCGCCAAAGCTGAAGAAAGTCAGGAAGAAGCTGGTGGCGGCGAAGGCGATCGAAAGACCGAACACAATCTGGATCAGCTTTCGCATCCCGCCGCTGGTCTCTCCGAAAGCCAAGGTCAGACCGGTCAGCGTAATGATGATCACCGCGACGATCCGCGCGACGGGCCCTTCAATAGATTGCAGGATCTGATCGAGCGGACCTTCCCAGGGCATGCCGGAGCCTGCTGCATGGGCGGGACCGGCGATCATCAGGCCGAGGCCGATACAGGCCGCGACCTGAACCGTTCGGTTTACGGTCTGAAGGTGGGTGTAGAGGGTCATAGTGTTTCTCCATGTTGGACGAGGGACAAAGAGCGGGAGACGAGCGGCTGGGTCTGGTAGCCCTCGCCGTCAAAGCCGGTGACGCGGAGTGCCTCTTCAACGCGGCGCTGGCCGCCCGCGCGGCTCATGAACACGACGACGTCAATCGCCTCTGCGATGAGGTCGAAGGGCGCGCGCGGTGTGGCTTCCAGTGTCAGCTGTTCAAGCCGCGCTAG
>JALEGE010000153.1 GCA_022760335.1 Hyphomonadaceae bacterium | reverse complement strand
GCTCCGACGGTTCATTTCAACAGAGCCGAGGATCGCAGACGGATGAATTCTACGGGAGTGTGAATGGCGGCAAATGGAGGCCGAACGCGGCGCAAGGCGGCGCGTTCCGGCATATTGCGGCAAAGGATGACAAAAGCGATTTTCTGTAGAGTTTGCGGCGGTTTTTCGTGTCACAAGCGAAACGAAACTAGGTCGCTGTTTAGACGCAAAGCAATTAGAACACTGTTTTCAGACATCTTAATTGAGTTCGTCAGAGAGAAGCGCCAAACAGGCGTTGGCACACTTCTTGCCGGAATTCCCGCAAGAAGGGAGTTCAACCATGAAGACATTCACACTCGAAACAGACGCATTCACCGCAAAGTATGATTATTTGTGGCGGCTCTCGGAGGATCGCTGGGCCTGGGAATATGCCCGTCGCAGCAATAAGGTTCGCCGCTACGCGGAAAGCCGCAAGCCGGACGACATTTCCGAGATGAAGGCGCCCTGCGCCAGCATCCGCCTCCTGAAATCCCGCGTGCCTCAGACCATGGCCGAACGGCTCGGCTTTGCCTTCATGCCCGATCCTGCACAGAACGGATTCGAGGCCGATGTCGTCTGGACCCGGCTTGCCTATCCCGATCAGGTCGAGGTCAATTGCAGCTCGCTTCGCCCCGGCCAGACCTGCGATATCTGGGAGCGCACCGTTCCGATCTGCAACATCACCCACATCACCGATTCCATCGGCCGCGAATTCCTGCTGATCCGCGGCAAGGGCTGCGTCGTCCAGGTGCGCTGCACAGGTCTCTCCCTTCTCGGGATGGAGCCAGTGAGGATGAACCTCACCATTTCTGATCTTGATGCCTTCGAACGCAAGGTGAAGGCCCAGAAAGCCGCGCTTGCGCTGATCGGGGATGGGCCGGACCTGACAGAGCCGCGCTGGACCAAGCGCACGGCGATGTTGCGCAATGGCCTTATCGCGCTGGACTGTCTGGAAGTCGGCCTCAACCGCCGCGAAATCGCAGAAGTGATCTTTGGCAAGGACCGCGTGACCGAGGACTGGAATGGGCCGTCGCTGAAACACAGCATGCGCTATCTCATCCTGAAAGCCGAAGCGCTGCGCGATGGCGGCTATCTCGTCGAACTCCTCGGGTCGCAGTTCGGGATTACGAAGACCGCCGCCTGATCAGGCCGTTCAGCGGTACGGAGTCCTTTGCGGCCTGCCCGCGCCGGTGGCGCGGGGCTGTTCGCCCGGCGGGATGGGCCGATGAGAGGCATCAGTGCGATCCGGCGTGATCGCCGACCTTCGCCCGGCGCTCGCCCCGGAGCCGCAGGAGCCGTCCTGCGCCGACCGGCCCGGCGAGGCTCAATGAGGGTCCGGTTGTTCGTCTGAGGAACGTGGTGCTGGGTCTCGCCGGCTGGCCGCGCGCCCGCGCTTGTCTTAGAGATTCCTGGTCTTCTGGTTAGAAAAGAACCGCTGGTGGGGACTGCGCAATTTCCCCGCCGGCGTAGAGGAACGGATCGTGCCTGCGCTGGCTGAGTAAGTGCCGTTGGGAAGTTTGATCGTCCTCTTCATTTCCATGCGACCTGAACGGATACGAGGGCATCTAGGCCCGTACGACAAGCAAAGGATCTGGAATGTCCATCGAACCAGTTCGCCAGCATATCGGCGTCGATATTTCAAAGAGCACTCTGGATGCGCACATGTATCCTGAGGGCAGGACCATAACTGTCCCGAATGATAAAAAAGGATTCAGGCAATTGCTGACCTGGATGGCAGGATGTCATCTTGAACAGCTACTCTATGAACCGACCGGGCAGTATCATCTTGCCTTCGAGAAGTTCTTCCTGAAAGCCGAAATACCTCTCGGCAAGGTCAATCCACGGCAGGCTCGACGATTTGCGGACGCATTGGGTGTGTCGGCGAAAACAGACACGATCGATGCCGGGCTTATCGCAAAATACGGGGCGATGATTTCTGTGCGCCGCGTCAGCGACAGAACGATCAAGTTCAATGAAATGAAAGAGCTACAATCGGCTCGGCGCGCTCTGGTGAAAGACAGGACACGCGCGTCCAACCGGTCTTCCGCCCGGATAGCTCCCTTGTTGCGGCGCCAGGCACGGGAAAGGATTGAGCAGATCGACCGTCACATGAAAGCAATCGACGCGGCTCTTCGTTTGCTGGTCCGTGATGATGAATTCCTGAAAGCCAGATTCGACATTCTACAGACTATTCCTGGCATTGGAGAAACAACCGCGATCATGCTTCTGACCGAGATGCCCGAACTCGGCTTCATCGATCACAAGGCGGCCGCCAGTCTTGCAGGACTTGCTCCGATCGCTCGGGACAGCGGCACGTTTCGAGGCAAGCGATACATACAAGGTGGAAGAGCACATTTGCGACAGGCGCTCTATATGCCCACCCTCGTTAGCATAAAGCATAATCCGGAATTCAGCGCGAAATACCAGATGATGGTCGCCACCGGAAAAGCGCCAAAACTGGCCATCACAGCCATAATGAGAAAGCTTATCGTCCTGGCGAACAGTCTGCTTCGCGATAGCCGAAACTGGGTTCCAAGCCGGACTTGACGAAGACGGATACTTCCCACTGGCTGGCGCCAGAGGGGTCGCGGACGCTGAGGTGGAGATCGAGATCCTCAGTAAGCCTTCCACCGGTTCGCACATTTAGTCGGGTTTCAACCAGTCTTGACTGGACTCCAGAAATTGTGTTCCTGTATTGTTCTAGGGGTGCGAAATAGCGAATCTCTGCCTATTGCTGTCGTGAACCGTACAGCAGTCTTAACTGCGTGCGAGCGCGGTTCATTTGATAAGGATTAATATGGCTCATACCGTGCCCCACATCGCTTCTCGATCGAGCTTTCTTCCTGGATTGTGTCCAGTTAGCCAAGCCGTTGAAGCAATGTCTGAAGCCGGCTCAGAAGAGCGTGGCGCGGTTTTTACACGCCGCGAGGTGGTTGAGTTCATCCTCGACTTGTCGGGTTACACTCGCAGTGAGCCTCTATTTCGGATGCGCCTGCTTGAGCCCTCTTTCGGCGAGGGCGATTTCCTAATCCCCTGCGTGGAGCGCCTGGTTGATGTATGGGACCGCTCAGAGAAACGTCCAGCAGACCTAAAGGCGCTTCACTCCGCTATTCGCGCGGTTGAAATCCACCGCTTGACCTTCACCAAAACGAAAGCGCGCATCATTGCTATACTGGCAGGATCAGGGTTCTCGCACGCCGAAGCGGCCTCGCTCGTTCAGTCTTGGCTGATTCATGGCGATTTCTTGCTTGCCGAGATCGACGGACATTTCGATTTCGTTGTCGGCAACCCGCCATATGTGCGTCAGGAAAACATCCCTGCTGCTCTCATTGCCGAGTACCGCGCTGTCTACTCGACGATTTATGACCGCGCTGATCTTTACATACCCTTCATCGAACGGGGGCTGACGCTGCTCCGAAAAAAAGGTCGTCTTGGCTTCATCTGTGCAGATCGATGGATGAAGAACCGTTATGGCGGGCCTCTCCGAAAACTAGTCGCGGAGCGTTTTCACCTTCAGACCTATGTCGACATGTACGACGTACCGGCCTTCCATGCAGATGTGATTGCCTATCCGGCCATTACCGTTATTGCCAGGGACAAGCCGGGTCCAACTCGCATCGCGAGCCGCCCGCGCGTAGAGAGCGAGGCGTTGGCCAAGCTAGCCAAGCAGCTTCGGGCCCCACGGCTCGATGAGCACAGCCCCGTCAAGGAAATGGCGGGGATTGCACTTGGCGCTGAACCGTGGATTTTGGAATCCAGTGATCAGCTTCAGCTTGTTCGGCGGCTGGAGGCGTCGTTCCCAACTCTGGAGGAAGCAGGCTGTAAGGTCGGTATTGGTGTTGCGACCGGTGCCGACAAGGTATTTATCGGCCCTTTCGACGAATTGGACGTTGAAGCTGATCGCAAGCTCCCTCTGGTCATGACCAAAGATATTCAAGAAGGGCATGTCGCTTGGCGCGGTCTAGGGGTCATAAACCCTTTCGCTAAGCATGGTGGTCTGGTCGATTTGAAGCGCTACCCAAAGCTTCGAGCTTATCTCGAAACACGGAAGGAGGTCATTTCAAGACGCCACGTCGCTAAAAAGACTCCAGCGAACTGGTATCGCACGATCGATCGCATCTATCCCGAGATTGCATCTCAACCAAAGCTCTTGATTCCTGACATCAAAGGCAGTGCACACATCGTATTTGAAAATCACGGTTTATACCCTCACCACAATCTCTACTTCATCACCTGTGGCGAATGGCATCCTGAAGCGCTTCAGGCTGTTCTGAAATCGGGCATTGCCAAACTTTTTGTCGCAACATATTCGACCAAGATGCGAGGCGGCTACCTACGTTTTCAGGCGCAGTATCTTCGGCGAATTCGAGTGCCTCACTGGCGGACCGTTCCTTTAGATGTGCGCGCTCACCTTGTTGAAGCGGCTCGCAGTCTCGATCCGTCGAGCTGCAACGAAGCAGTCTTCGACCTGTACGCGCTGAGCGCGAAGGAGCGCGCAGCGATAGGAGGCAGCGGTGACACTCAACTTAGCTGACTATGAAGTTAAAGCGCGAGATGCCGTGATGGCCTTCTGGGGTAACCGGCAGAAGGCGAAGCAGAAGCAAGCTGAAGCCGGTGTGATCGACCAAGGCGAGCGCTCTGGTGTTACAGCCGGCAAGAACATGGACGGTTTTGTTGCCTTAATTCTTGATCTGATCGAAGCCAATGGTCTCGCCAGTGCCGAAATCCATCGCAAAAAATCGGTTGTGACGCTTCCAGGTTATTTTAGGCCCACGAAGCAATGGGATCTCGTTGTAATCAACAAGGGTCGGCTCGTAGCCGCAGTTGAATTGAAAAGCCAAGTTGGCCCTTCCTTCGGAAATAACTTCAACAACCGGACAGAAGAAGCGATTGGCAATGCCCATGATCTGTGGACCGCCAATCGCGAAGGCGCATTCGGTAAACAGTCAACGCCATTTCTGGGCTGGTTAATGCTCGTAGAAGATACCGAAAAATCAAGAAAGCCGGTTACAGATCGTTCCCCGCACTTTCCGGTCTTTCCAGAGTTTGAAGGCGCGTCTTATCTCAAGCGATACGATCTTTTGTGTGAAAAGCTCGTTCAGGAACGGCTTTACACCGCCGCGAGTGTCATTGCTTCGCCGAAGTCAGCTGTCAAATCAGGCGCGTTCGAAAATATGTCCGAGATGACAAGCTTGAAATCGTTTGTCTCAACTTTCGCAGGTCATATTGCGGCTGAAGCAACTCGATGAAGTAAGCAGATTGAACGTCGTAGTGGGCGGCCTCAAAATCGACGCTTTGCAAACCGGACCAATCGGGTCCGTCTTCGTCGTGCGTGCCACACAACGGCAAATGTAGATTTCCAGCCACCCCAGCCTCCCTCCGCCTCAATATCTGTTCCCATCAGTCAGGTGGGCGGACGGTGCGTCTGCCAGAGCGCGGTCGCCGCGCAAGGGGGCGGGTCTTTTTCATCTTTGATCGTCTTTAGGTCTCTTACCTACGGCAGCCCCTTGCGCCGCGCCCTTATGCGCTCCGGCTGAGCACCTTCTCGCCGCCCACCCCCGC
>JALEGE010000152.1 GCA_022760335.1 Hyphomonadaceae bacterium | reverse complement strand
GATCCGGCCGGGCTGGAACTGTACCATGGCATGGGTAGCGAGAAAGAAGACCAGCCCCAACAAAATGCCGGCGCGCCCGGCGCCGAGCCTGTGAAGCCCCACCGCCAGGGCCGACAGGGCACCGCAAAGCAAGAGGTATGGCCAGGCAATCAGCGCGGCGTGCTCTGCGCCCTCAGGACCGAGAAAGGGTGTAAAGAGAAGGATCAGCCCTCCAAGAAGAATGTCCGGAATGCGCGACCAGTGCATCGCTCCGCCCTCTGGCGTGAGGAAACGATCCTGGCTGACATCCATCCAGGCCTGGCCGGCCAGGAGATCGCGCACCTGGACCAGACGCATGAGATCATCATTGCCGGGCAAGGCTCCATTCCAGCCAAACGCCGCCTTGAGGATCAGATAGAGTATGACCGTCCCGATCCCGATCATGACCTGGGTTTGTGGCGTCATCAGCCAGTCTGGCATCTGCTGCTTGAACCGGGTCACTCAGGGTCTCCACACAGAGGGAATTCCGGCGCCATTGCCGGCAACACCTCATTAAGCCTGACAAGCTATGACACAGCGAGGTTACCGAAAGGCTGCACGAGAGATGAGTCTGGCCCCGTCCCAATCCTATCACAGCGCGCCAGAGCCGGCGCCGCGCCCGCTTGAGATCGCCGTCACCATTCCTTGCTATAATGAAGCGGCGACCATCACCCAGGTGATCGAGGATTTCCGCGCCGCGCTGCCCACCGCCCGGATCTATGTCTTCGACAATAACTCCACCGATGGCACGGCCGATATCGCCGCGCGCGCCGGCGCGATCGTTCGGCGTGAGCACCGCCAGGGCAAGGGCCATGTGGTGCGCCGCATCTTCGCCGATGTCGATGCCGATATCTATGTCATGGCCGATGGCGACGCGACCTATGATGCCTCAATGGCGCCAACCCTGGTCGAGCTGTTGCAGCGTAACCATGTCGACATGGTGGTTGGCACGCGCGCCGATGTCACCCGCGATGCCGGGCGCGAGGGCCACGCCCTTGGCAACAAGATCTTCAACGGTCTTTATCACCGCATCTTCGGCCGCGATTTTACCGACATCTTCTCCGGCTATCGCGTTTTCTCGCGCCGTTTCGTGAAAAGCTTCCCGGCGGTCTCTGGCGGCTTCGAGATCGAAACAGAGATGAGCGTGCATGCCAGCCAGCTCGGCATTCCGTGCCTGGAGCGACCCACCCGCTATGGCGTGCGCCCAGAAGACAGCCAGTCAAAACTGCGCACATTCCGTGATGGCTTCCGCATCCTCGGCATGTTCGCCATGCTGGCCAAGGAGACCCGTCCCGCCGCCTTTTTCGGGCTGATCGGCCTTGCTCTGGCAACGATCGGCGCCATGCTGTCCGTGCCCTTGATCTTTACCTGGGTGGAAACCGGCCTGGTACCGCGCTTTCCCACGGCCATCCTGGCAACGGGCATCGTCATCACCGGCGCAATCTCGACCGTATGTGGGCTAATCCTCGACAGCCTGGCGCGCGCCCGGATCGAAGCCAAGCGCGCGGTTTTCCTGAGCTACTCCGCACTCGACAACCGCTAGAGGCGCGGGCGGAAAACACAAAAAGCACAGTTGACCGGGCCGCCCGCTCAGCGCATGTCACCTCGCCATGAGCGAGACCGCTGAGACCCCCAAGCACGGCGGTAACGCCTTTCTGTTCGTCATTGTCTGCGTGACGCTGGACATGCTGGCCTTCGGCATGATCGTGCCGGTGATGCCCGACCTGCTGGAAGAGTTGACCGGGCTTGCTGCCGAGGAGGCCGTGGCCTGGGCTGGCCCGCTGACAGCAACCTTCGCGCTGACGAATTTCCTCGCCATGCCGACCCTTGGCAGCTTGTCAGACCGGTTCGGCCGGCGCCCTGTCCTGCTCGCCTCCATGGCCATGCTCGCGCTCGACTTTGCGATCATGGGCTTTGCAAACGCACTATGGATACTGTTTCTTGGCCGTGCCCTCTCGGGCATTGCCTCAGCCACCTATTCCACGGCCAATGCCTATATCGCCGACACCACGTCGCCAGACCGGCGCGGCGCAGCGTTTGGCATGATGGGCGCAGCTTTCGGGATCGGCTTTATTCTTGGCCCGGCCATAGGCGGCCTGCTCGGCCAGATTGGCCCGCGCGCGCCTTTCTTTGCTGCAGCAATCATCGCCGGGCTGAATGTCATGTACGGTCTGTTTGTCCTGCCGGAATCTCTGAAACCGGAAAATGTTCGCCGGTTCGAGCTGTCGCGCGCCAATCCGTTCGGCGCGTTCAAGCATTTCTCAAAGCTCCCTCATGTCGCGGTCTTCCTGGTCGGGATGGGCATTCTGGCCTTGGCACATGCTGTATATCCGGCCACCTGGTCCTTCCATGGCGAGATCCGCTATGATTGGGGCCCACGCGAGATTGGCTTTTCCCTGGCGGCGTTCGGCCTTGGCTCCGCCCTGGTGCAGGCGGTCTTGATGGGCAAGATCCTGAAGGCGATCGGTACCGTGCGCACGGCCTTGCTGGGCTTTACCACCAATCTTCTCGCCTTCACCGCCTTTGCCTTCGCCGTCGAGCCCTGGATGATGTACATCATTGTGCCGCTGGCCTCGCTGGGCGGCGTGACGACCCCGGCAATGAACACGATCACCTCAAATCTCACCCCGGAAAACGCACAAGGCGAGCTGCATGGCGCGACGGCGAGCCTGAATGCCCTGTCCCTGGTGATCGCCCCGCTGATCATGACCCAGACACTGTATTACTTCTCCAGCGGCGCAGCACCGGTGCATTTCCCCGGGGCGGCCTTCCTGCTGGCCGCATGTCTTACAGCTCTCGCCCTGGTGCCGGTGCTCCATGGTTTCCGCATGAATCGGGAAAAGACAGAGCAAATCGCCTGAGAGGGGCGACCGCTGGCGAAGGGACAGGAGTCGCTTTAGAGCATCAGGCATGAGCCTGCGCCCCGCCCTCTTCCTGGATCGAGACGGTGTCCTCAATGAGGATCGCGGCTATGTCGCCCGGATAGCGGATCTTGAATGGGTAGACGGCGCAATGGACTGTGTCGCCCGCTTCAAGGCGCGCGGCTGGTTTGTCTTCATTGTTACCAACCAGACCGGCATCGCCCATGGCCTTTATACTGAGGCAGACATGCAGGCGGTACATAAGCATCTGCTGACAGAGTTTGCCGCACAGGGCGCCGAGATCGACCGGATTTATCATTGCCCTTTCCACCCCGACGGCAACCTTGCGCGCTATGCCCGTGAAAGCCTCGATCGCAAGCCCGGGCCCGGCATGCTGCTCCAAGCCATGGCCGAATTTCCGGTTCGCCGCGAGGCCAGCTTCCTGATTGGCGACAAGCCGGCTGATATCGAGGCGGCCCATGCCGCTGGTGTGGGTGGGTTTTTCTTCGAGGGCGGCAATCTCGCCAGCTTCGCCGAATGGGCCCTTGCCGCGTTTGAGGATGGTGCGCGTTAGCGCGCTGGACCTTGTTCAGCGCAACCAATCTAGCCAAGCCATGCCGCGCGCCCTATGCAGGCCAGATGAAAATCGCCACCTGGAACGTGAACTCGGTCAAGGCCCGCCTGCCCACAGTGCTGGAGGTGCTCGCCGCCATGGACTGTGATGTGGTCTGTTTGCAGGAATTGAAATGCGAGACCGACGCCTTCCCCTATCTGGAACTGGAAGATGCCGGCTGGACCTGTGCGGTGCATGGCCAAAAGAGCTATAATGGCGTTGCCCTGCTCTCAAAATTTCCGCTGGAAGATGTCGAGACCGGGCTTGCAGGGGATGATGAAGATGACCAGGCACGCTTCATCGAGGCCTTGGTCATGGCCGAACGGCCCCTGCGCGTGGCCTCGCTCTATCTGCCCAATGGCAATCCAGCGCCAGGGCCGAAATATGACTATAAGCTCGCCTGGATGGAACGGCTTTATGCCCATGCCAAGCGCCGCATGGCTGAGGAAGATGCCTTCATCCTGGCCGGGGATTATAACTGCATCCCGCGCGATGAGGATTGCTGGGACTTTTCGCTCTGGGCCGAGGATGCGCTGGGCCTGAACGAGACCCGTGCAGCCTTCCGCAAGCTCTTGTGGCTGGGCCTCACCGAAGCCTTCGAGACCCTGGACGGGCGCGCGCACCAATATTCCTTCTGGGACTATCAGGGCGGCGCCTTCGCCAAGGATCACGGCATCCGCATCGACCACCTTCTCTGCTCGCCCGGCGCGGCAGACCGTCTGAAAGGCGTGGAAATCTTCCGCAAGGCGCGGGAGCTGACCAAGCCGTCAGACCATGTGCCGGTGATCGGGGAATTTGAGGATTAGGTTCACATAAGTTTCAGTGGAAGTGCTCGTTTCCGCGAATCCCTGCGAAAGCAGGGATCCATGGACGAAAGACGCAGCCAGGCGCTCCCGTTTACGAGAATGGTCCATGGACACCTGCCTGCGCAGGTGTCTGCGGAGAAAATGCGATTTGGCTGAAACTTGAGACGCTCTAATCGCTCGCGCAGCGCGCATTGAACTGCGCCACATCCGCGTTCAGCATCTGCGCCTTGCTGCGCAGATCCGCCGTGACGCGCATGGCGTCCATCTTGGCCTCATCAAAGGCAATGCGCGCCTCATCGGCTTCGGCGGCGTGGCCCGCGCTGAAATTGCGCACTTCCTCTTTCAGCTCCCATGCCGCGCCCAACTCATCAGCCAGGGTGGCCAGCTCTGCCTGGCGTTCCTGCAGCTCCAACACTTCAGCCTGGCGCACCCCAAAACTCTGGGACATCACACGGCATTGCGCAGCTTCCTGCGCTGTCAGGGCGCCCGCAGGCATAGCAAGGGTCAAGGCGGCGACAAGGGCCAGAAGGCCGGATTTGTAAGTCATGCGTCGTCTTTCAAACTCTGCGGCGCAAGCAAAGCGCCATTCATTCCGTTCTGGCCCAATACCTACAGGTTCAGGACTGAAGCAAGCCTGAACGGGGTTGCCCAGATTATGTCACGAACCCGCCTCATCTGCCTGAATTCCCACGGCTCTAATCCTGATCCGGCGTGCCCCGCGCCTCACCTTCGACCCGGCGGCGCGCACTGACCGTTTCGATCAGATTGAACACAGCCTCGAAATCGAGCAGCAAGTCGCGTACCCGTGCAGGATCATCGAGCGATTTGAACAGGCTGCCCGGTTCGAACAGGTCCCCGCCTTCCACCGCCACGAACATCTCTTCTCCGGAGAAGGCACAACGCAGTTTCTTGCCATGCAGCGCACGCTCCAGATCCACCAGGGTCTGCATGAAATCCGGCGTCAGCAGAAAGCGCGCCTCGACCTGGTCGGTGGTGTACACCTCGAAAGCCTTCTCGAATTCCGGATCTTCCAGGCGTGCACGGTCCATCCCCCGCCGGCCGCCGAACATGTTGAAAATCCCGGCATCGCGCCGCACCAGAGTCTCGCCGAAAAAGCGCTTGTGAAAATCCATGCGGATACACTGGCCCTTGAACACGGTGACATAATGGGTGCGCGTGCGGCCATTGGAGGTCGAGGTGCGCCGTTGCTTCAGCGTGCATTCGAAAAACTCGAAATCCACGCCTTCATGCGCGCCGACAAGCTGGTCCTCGAAGCTTGACCGGTCATAGCTCGGCAAAAGGCCAACCCGGCGGTGATCACTGATGCTGTCCACCTGGCCAGGCTTGGGTTCGAAAAACAGGTCGAGGCTCTCGGCCACCGGGCGCACCAGCAGGGCCTTTGCCTCACCGGAAAGCTTGCGTATCGGACTGGTGCCAATCGCACCGACGAGCACCCCACCAACCGCTCCAGCAATCAGGGCATGGGGCGCATTGAAGACAAACAGGCTAAGCGCCCCACCGATCAGGGCCAGCAGAACGCCGCCACCAATCGTCTTCTTCGCTATGTCCACCGCCTTGACCCGCTCGCCCTCGCGCGCCTGCAGCATCGGGCGGATCTCATTGTAATAGGTGCGCTCGAACTGTTTGAAGCGCGGCGGCACATCCAGCCCCGCTCCGGATGTCTCGTCTTCGGCTTGAAACCCGCTCATGGGCATCGCTCCCCTCTTGCCCCGCACGGCGAGGCCTCATAGCCATCTTTAGACTCGTTTGTCATCAGCTTGAGCCACCCTGACTCACGCAGTGAGCAACCGAGTCTAGTGCGGAAGCCGGGAGCGGACAAATCCATGGTCAGAGTGGTGCAATTTTCCGATACGCATCTGCGCGCGAGCCAATGGCGCCATCAGCGCGGCTTTTCGCGCGCGGTCCGCCGAGCCGGCCCTGGCGCGCATATTCTGGTGACGGGCGACCTCACCGTGGATGGCGCCGACCATGACTCCGATCTGCGGGCCGCCCAGCAGCGTTTTGCGCGCCTTGATGCGCCCGTACATGTCATCCCCGGCAATCACGATATTGGCGAGGAACCGGCCAGTCCGCGTCAGATGCAGCCAATTTCGGTGCAGCGACGGGCGCGTTTTCTCGACATATTCGGCAGCGACCGGTTTGATCTTGCCCTGCCCGGCTGGCGCCTGATCGGGCTGAATGTCCATCTGTTCGGTACAGGCTGGGCGGAGGAAGAGGCCCAGTGGGCGGATCTGGAACAGGCCGTGGCGACGCGCGGGGAAAGCCGGATCGCGGTGTTCCTGCATAAACCGCTCTTCATCGAAGCGCCCGACGAGCCGGAGGCCGCCTCCTGGGCCGTCGCTGCACCCGCGCGTGATCGCCTGCTGGACCTGGCCATAGGCGGCGCGATCGCCATCTTCGCCAGCGGTCACCTGCACCAGGCGCTGACACGCACACTGGACGAGACGCTCCATGTCTGGGTGCCCGCAACGGCAAATGCAGCCAACACACCACGCACCCATGGCGCCCTCTTGATGACCGGCGCAGCGATCTGGGATTTCACCCCCGGCAAGTTCAAGATGCGCTTTGTACAGACCTGATCCAGGTGCATGAAGAGCGCGTATCACAAGCAATTGCAGCGCGGCGCCAGAATAAAAGTCGCATTCTCGCCATGCGGGCGTTAGATACCTCCACTGCAATGATGACGACAAAGGCGGGCCATGGGTTCCGATCAGACATCCACACGCGACAGCACCGAAGAGAAGAAGAGCTTCAGTGCCAAGGTGAAACAGGAACTGAAGGAATGGGGCGCCACGCTGTCTGTGTTCATTCCGCTCTTCCTGCTGTTTTCTGGCCTTGTCTATGAGCAGCGGGTGATCCCGTCTGAGAGCATGGTGCCCAATCTTCGGGTGGGTGACCGGGTGGCTGTGGCCAAGTTCGCCTATGGTTATAACCGCCATTCAGTGCCCTTCGGCATGGGCAAATGGCTGCCATTGGGCGATGGCACCCTGTTTCAGCGCACCCCGGAGCGCGGCGATGTGGTGGTGTTCGAACATCCCCATTTCGGACGGGTGATGATCAAACGTGTCATCGGCCTGCCCGGCGATATTGTGGAGATGCGCGGGGAGCAGCTGTTTCTGAATGGCGAGCCTGTCAGCACGGTGTTCGAGGGCCGCCTGACCTATTTGCCTCATGGCCAGCGCCAGTCGATCACCGCGCGTGTCTATACCGAGACCATGGACGAGAAATCCTGGGTTACCCATCAATGGGACCAGGGCTCACGCGGGGATTCCACACCGGTCTTCGAAGTGCCGGCGGGCCATGTCCTGTTCATGGGCGACAATCGCGACAATTCAAAGGATGGCCGGGATCTCACCGGTCACTGCCCGGCGCGCAATGGCGTGGTGCGCGATGCCGGCTGTTCGCTGCCTCCCGGCATGGCCGCGAGCGATGCCTCGATCGGCTTTGTCCCGCTCGACCACCTCATCGGCCGGGCTGAAACCGTGATCTTCTCCACCTATCGCTGCCGCAAGCAGGCGGGAACCGACTGCCTCGATGGGCGGATCTGGAAGGGCTTGTAAGTTTCTCCTCACACGCATGTGCGACTGGCATGAGTCTCGCATCAGGCGAGCCCATGGAACAGATCTCGCTCATATCCGCACAGGATGCCTCGCCTGCTCTCTGGGACGCAGCAGATGCACTTCAGGCGCGATGCCCGGACCGCGAAGACCCCCTGTTCAGTCCACAACTGGCCCGCCTGATCGCCCGCATGCGCCCTGATACGCGGCTGATTTGTGCGCATCTGGACGAGAAACTCATCGCTTTCTGGCCGCTTCACCTGCGCCCGGGTGGCTGGGCACGCCCGATAGGCGGTCCTTTTTCCGATTGGCACGCGCCCCTGATTGATCCAGCCCACCCGATGGATCCGCAGACCCTGCTGTCTAACGCCGGCATTGCTGGCATCACCGTCACTGCTTTCCGGTCCGCGCCCTGGGACAAGGCGCGTACGCGCACACGCACCGGCGCACACATCACGCGGATTGGCGGAGATCATGCCAGCTGGCTTGAAAACCAGCGCAAGCTCTACCCCAAACATTTCAAGAAGATGCGCCAGAAACGGCGTCATGTGGAGCGGGACTTCAAGACGGCCGTGTTCAATCCAGACGACCATAGTGCTGAAACCTTCGCGACCATATTGCGCCTGAAGCGCGCACAATATGCTCATACCGGCAGGCATGACGTGCTGGCCGCGACCTGGGCACAGGATTTCGTGGCAGCTTTGCGCGCGCATGACACGCCCGGCCTGTCCCTGCGTGTGGCAAGCCTCTATCTCGACGGTGCCTTCGCTGCCGGCGAAATCATGATCTGCTCGCAAACCGTCGCCCATGGCTGGCTGACTGCTTATGATCCGGAATTCGGGAATTATTCGCCGGGCTTCCTGCTCGTCGAATCAATCCTGGAAGACATGCCCACACGCGGCCAGGACATTTATGATGCCGGGCCGGGACAGGACTATTACAAGAAATACTATTCCAACCTCATGGTTCCCGCCGATCAGGGCGTGCTGCATGGCAAATCCGCTTCGCTGGCACCGGCCCGTCTACTCAGCCGCGGCTGGCGAGGACTTGAGAACACATTGCCTCAGCGCGCCGGCAGTTTGATGGGCAAGGTTCGCCGCCGATCTGACCAGATCCTGGCCAGTGAAATCGCGGCCTCCGGTCGTATCCGCGGCTTTGCCCAGGCCGCAGCGCGACGCGCTGACGACTGATCACCGCAAGGCCACAACACATCAGCATCTTGCCGGCTGGCGGGGATAAGGGTACCTCGCTGGCCATGATGGCCCGCGATCTTGCCACGGACTCTGCCCAGACGGCAGCCACCGAGACGATGCCCGCGGCGTCGATCCCGCCCGTGCGCGGGCCAATCATCATCTCCCGGCATGGCAAACCGGCGCTGGACCGCACCAAGGGGCCACGCCTGCGCTGGCAGGATTATGTTGACTGGTGGGCGCGCTATGAGCGCGGTAGCCTGGCAGAGGGACAAATCCCGCCGGAAGCGCTTTTGGATGCGGTGAAAGATGTGGACATCGCACTCACCTCACAGCGTCCACGCGCTCAGGAAACCGCGGCGCTCGCGGCCCCACACCTTCAGGCCGAACCGCATGCCCTGTTCAATGAGGCGCCGCTGCCGCCCCCGCGCCTGCCGCGAGTAAGATATTTACCGAAAACCTGGAATGTCCTGGCACGCACAGCCTGGCTAAACGGGCATACGCTGGATGGGGGCGAATCGGTGCATCAGGCCCGCCAGCGCGCAGCGCTTGCCGCAGAAATGCTGCACGAAGCCGCGCGCGAAGGCAAAGTGTACCTGGCCGCCCATGGCTGGTTCAACCGCATGCTACGCCCGCCCCTGCGTGCCCATGGCTGGCAGGAAGTCCATAATGGCGGCGACCGGTATTGGAGCTTTCGCATCTATGAGTATCGCGGAGAGTAGCCTGTCTCTCGGCGAACAGAAAAAGAGGCGCACCGCCCTTCTGGCAGCCGCCTCCAGTCTGCAGCCCTTGCCACACTCGCCCGTCAGGATGCCAGTTTCTGCAGGTCCCGCAGGGCTGAGACCACGACAAAATCAATCGCTGTTTTCCGGTTGAGCGGTGTGTCTGGCGGACAATTCACATCCCGCCACAGTGACAGCTTGGCCGCGACGTCATTTGTCGAGGCGCTTTCCAGACTGATCAGCTGGTGGACCAGTTCATCTGCTCGCTTTTTCAGTGCGCCGCGTCTTGATTCGAGCTCATAAAGCGCATCGATATTATCGCCGTCGCGCACAAACAGGTCATCCTGCTCGCGCTGAGTGCGATTGATCTGATCCTGGCAGATACGCCAGGCATCTGTGACCTGGCGAACATTCATCATATCGATGACAACATCGTCGGCCGCATTGCCAAGCTTTTTGTTTTCATTTTTTTGCATCGGATGTTCCCATACGCGATTTGTATGGAGACCATATATATGTTAGCGCTATCAAAGCTATCCCGTGATTACGGGACAAAAGCAGTTAATTCTGCAATTTTTTGCGCTTTCCCGCAAAAAGTCTAGTCGTAGACGCCCTCTACAATCCCCCTCAGAACGGCCGAGACCCGATCGTTCACGCCCAATTTCTGGAAACAACGACGCACATTTGTGTCCACGGTAGAGGGACTTATTTCCATGATTTTGGCCACCTGAGCATTACTCAACCCCCTGGCAAGCAATCTTAGGGTTTGCGCCTCCCGTTTCGAAAGACCGGCCGACTCTGTCGACAGGGGATGCAGTTCGCAATACCGCCAATGGAATTGGTGGCACGCCAGAGACAGCAAGATGACTTCATCATTCATCGGAGTTTCTGCTTTTGGCCCATAGCTGAGTCCGCAATACCCATTGCGTCCATGCGGCCCGAACACAGGGATCGCCCAGCCATTTCCAAGCCCTTCATCCTGCACCAGTTGCATGAATTTGCGTTCACTATTGGAAAGCTCCGGAGAGCCAACAAGATCGAGCCAGCGGAACGGCCGCGTGCACGCCTTGCTGTGCCGCGGGACCGGATCAACCTCGTAGAGCTTCTCCTCAATATAGCGCTTCACCCATGCCTCTGGGAAACCATAGGTATAGATCGGGACGGACTCTCCATCCGGTTCCACGCCAAGCGGAGAGACATGATAATAGCTCATCTGGCGCAGGCCACGGGCGTAGAAAAACCTGATCGAAACCGCCTCGAGTTCGAGCCGGGTCTTTGCCGCCTGACAGGCTTTGCCATGCGCAATCAGATCGCGCTCTGCCGTCACTTTCCGATCCTCCGCCACAAAGGGCATCTCAATCTTCCTGTGACAAAAAAGCAATCCGTACGCCCAATAAAGGAATCATTGCGATGGCCCGTCTGGCTGCCTAAAGTAGCTGAAATGCGGGAGGCGAAAGCATGGCATCAAAAACTGCGACAGCCATTGAATCCATGAGTTTCGAAACAGCGCTTTCGGAACTTGAGCAGATTGTGTCAAAGCTGGAGCGCGGTGATGTCGAACTTGAAGAGTCCATTGCAATCTACGAGCGTGGCGCGCAGCTGAAAGCGCATTGCGAAGCACGGTTGAAAGCCGCAGAGCTCAAGGTCGAACAGATCGTCCAGGACAGTTCCGGAACGCCGCGCACGGAGCCCGCAAACCTCGACTAATCCCCGACAGCTCAGTCTGGTTGGCGACAGAAAGGCCGCAACCTCATGGAATTCGCACGCCGCCTGAAGGAAGTCGCTGACAAGCTTACCGTTGCGCTTGACCAGCTGATTCCCCCTGCGGCCGGGCCCGAAGCTGATCTGATGCGCGCCATGCGTCATGCCGCGCTGGCCAATGGCAAACGTATGCGCCCATTCTATATGCTGGAAACTGGGCGCATGTTCGGCGCACCGGAGAAATCGCTCTTGCGTGCGGCCGCCGCGCTGGAGTGCGTGCATTGCTACTCCCTTGTCCATGACGACCTGCCCTGCATGGATGATGACGATCTGCGCCGCGGCCAGCCCACTGTCCATCGCGCCTTCAACGAGGCCACCGCCGTGCTGGCCGGCGATGCCCTGCTCACCCTTGCCTTCCGGATTCTTGCCGATGAGGACACCCATGAAGATCCCGCGATCCGCGTGGAACTGATTGAGCGTCTGTCCGATGCCTCCGGCGCACTGGGCATGGTTGGCGGGCAGATGATCGATATGCTGGGCCCAGACATGCCGCGCGATCTGAACACCATTACCCGCATGCAGCGGCTGAAAACCGGCGCGCTGATCTCCTATTCAACAGACGCTGCAGCAATCATCGGCGGCGCGCGATATGCCGAGCGCCAGGCCCTTGTCGGCTTCTCACACGATCTCGGCCTCGCTTACCAGATTGCCGATGATATCCTGGATGCCACCGGCCAGGAAAGCATGACCGGCAAGGCCGTGCGCAAGGATGAAGGGGCCGGAAAGGCCAATTTCGTGACCCTTCTGGGCCTGGATGGGGCACAAGAGCGCGTGCGTCTTCTTGCCGCTCAGGCCAAGGATCATCTCGCTATATTTCACAATCGCGCCGATATTTTGCTGCAGTCGGTTGATTTTGTTTTAGGACGAGAGCGCTAGAACAGTCTGATAGCCACATACGCGCTCTATCAGTTTTGAGTTCATGACCATACCAAATACCCCTCGCCTGCTTGATGACATCACCTTCCCGAGTGACCTGCGCGGACGCTCGCGCGAGGAGCTGAAGCAAATTGCGGACGAGGTGCGCCAGGAAGTCATTGAGACGGTGTCGGTCACTGGCGGGCATCTCGGCTCAGGCCTCGGCGTGGTAGAACTCACCGTGGCGATCCATGCGGTTTTCGAAACCCCGGATGACAAGCTGATCTTCGATGTCGGCCATCAGTGCTACCCCCACAAGATCCTGACCGGACGGCGCGACCGTATCCGCACCCTGCGCCAGGGCGATGGCCTGTCAGGCTTCACCAAACGCGCCGAGAGCGAATACGACCCCTTCGGCGCGGCTCATGCCTCAACCTCTATCTCCGCCGGCCACGGCTTTGCCAAGGCGCGCGATCTGCAAGGCAAGGACAATCACGTCATCTGCGTGATCGGTGACGGCTCCATGTCGGCCGGCATGGCCTATGAAGCGATGAACAATGCTGGCCATGATGACTCCCGGCTGATTGTGATCCTGAACGACAATGACATGTCCATCGCCCCGCCCGTGGGGGCGATGAGCCATTATCTGTCGAGGCTGGTCAGCTCGCGCCCCTATCGCGGCCTGCGCCAGCTTGCCAAGAAAATGGCCCGGCCGATTGGCCTGGAAAGCCCGGCGCGCAAAGCCGAGGAATATCTCCGCGGCTTTGCCATGGGTGGCACACTGTTTGAGGAACTGGGCTTTTATTATGTCGGCCCGATTGATGGTCATGACCTGGATGTGCTGCTGCCAATCCTTGAAAATGTGCGCGATGTCCAGCGCCCGATCCTGATCCATGCCGTGACCCAGAAGGGCAAGGGGTATGCGCCGGCGGAAAACTCCGCGGACAAATATCACGGCGTGTCGAAATTCTCCGTCCTCTCGGGCGAGCAGAAAAAACCAACCCCGAAGGCTCCCGCCTATCAGAAAGTGTTCGGCCAGACCCTGACAAAACTCGGCGAGCAGGATGACAAGATTGTCGCCATCACCGCCGCCATGCCGTCGGGCACCAGTACAGACATTTTCGGCAAGGCCTTTCCCGACCGGCATTTCGATGTCGGCATTGCTGAGCAGCATGCCGTAACCTTTGCAGCCGGGCTCGCCGCCGATGGTATGCGCCCCTTCTGCGCGATCTATTCCACATTCCTGCAGCGCGGCTACGACCAGGTCGTCCATGATGTGGCAATCCAGGGCCTGCCCGTGCGTTTTGCCATCGACCGGGCCGGCCTTGTCGGCGCCGATGGCTGCACCCATGCTGGAAGCTTTGATATCGGCTATCTCGGCGCCCTGCCCGGCATGGTCTGCATGGCCGCGTCAGATGAGGCCGAACTCGCCCGAATGGTCGTCACGGCCCACCAGATTGACGATGCCCCTTCCGCTTTCCGTTATCCGCGTGGCGAGGGGCTTGGCGTGGAGATCCCAGAGAATCCGCAAGCGCTCGAAATCGGGAAGGGCCGGGTCGTGCGCGAAGGCTCCAGCATCGCGATCCTGTCTTATGGCGCGCGCCTGCAGGAATGCCTGAAAGCTGCCGACATGCTGGCTGCTCAGGGTCTATCGGCGACCGTGGCCGATGCCCGCTTCGCCAAGCCGCTGGATACGGAACTAACAGAACGGCTGGCGCGCGAACATGAGGTTCTGATCACGATTGAGGAAGGCGCAGTGGGCGGCTATGGCGCCTTCGTACTGCAGCACCTGGCCTCTGTCGGCGCGCTGGACCACGGCCTGAAAATCCGCACCATGACTTTGCCTGATATCTTCCAGGATCAGGACACGCCCTACAATATGTATGAGGCGGCTGGCCTGAATGCCCGCCATGTCGCCGCGATGGCGATCGAAGCCCTCGGCCGGGGCGATGTCGCCGAAATCGAGCGCATCGCAGCTTCAGCCGGACGCTAAGCGCCTAGCAAAACAGTTCTCTAGATCATCAGGCGTTTAATGAGAAACGCCTGAGGATCCAGGTTTTTTGATGGTCGCGCCGGTTATGCGAAAAAAACCGGAGTCCACTTTTTCGCCCGGCGCTCTAGCGCTCAATCGGAACGAAACAGCGATTGCGCTGTTTCGCTGGCGGGCAACCATTGAGATTATAGGCTGAGCTCTCCTGCGTTTCGGGAAGGTCCAGCACATCGCTAGCAAAGATGCAGTTGGGATCATCGCTAACACGCGTCTCATTGCGCGAGCCGAACGTCGGTTTGTTGGCGCGATACACCATGCACCAAGCCTCCCGGTCGCCATAAAAGGACTGGGCAATTTCCGACAAGGTGAACAGGCCGGCCTTGGAAACAGTAAGCTGACAAGGCGCGACAATAGCGTCTTCGCACGGCTCCAGCGTGTCGGGCATCTCAATCGGTGTCATCGGAGCGGGTTCAGCCGGCGTAGATGTGGTCTGGCTGGTGGCCGGCCTTGCCGTGTCATCAGAGGTCAGCCGCGTGGGGGCCGTTGTCAGGGTACAGGGCAGATTGGAGTAATCCTCATCGCAGATCGCGTGGGCGAGATTGATTTCCTCGTCCAGCTTGCAGCCGGGTGACAAGCGCGCGCCGGCCGCGTCGGTGTCGCAAACCGGCAGCTCTTCCATCTCGACAATGGTTTCACCCGGCACTTCAATTCGCTCAGGCGCGGAGGTTGGGCTAGCCATCATGCACGGAACATCGGTGATTGAGCCGTCGGGATTTGTAATGCACAGACGCTCTGGCGGGGTCTCGGCTGGCACCTCCACTTCCACAGGATCAGGTGCTTCAAAACTGCCGATCAGACGGCAGGGGACTTCGGTAATCGCACCTTCATCGGTAACCACGCATTCAGCAAGCTCGTCCTCATCGCGATCAGAGATCGCATAAGGCGCCGCCAGACGGCAGGGCGTGTTCTGGATCGAGCCGTCCAGGCGGATAATACAGCCGCGCAGGCTTGGGACAGGCTCGGCGGTATCGGCGCTGTCGGTCTCCACAGGCTCGACCGGACGTGGCGCGATATCCGTGGTCAAGCGGCACTCGGCCCCGGTGATTGAGCCATCAGAATTGAGCGTACAATCGGGGAGCGGCGTTGGCTGTATGTCTGGCCGGGCCGTGGCCGGACTGAGATTGGATGTGGTTTCCGCAGTGTCTTGCGCGCCGCTATCGGCTGGTGTCGTCGCTGTTCCCGCGGAGCCAGCGCTGCCAGCCGACAAGGTCGAGCCCATGAACCAGAGCGCGGCCGCGCCGAGAGCCGCCGCCACAAAGCCACCGGCCGCATAGATCGCGCCGTTATCTTTATGAACTGGGGCAAGCTTGCGAACATGCGGGCGCACCTGCCAGGCTCCCCAGGATGGCCGCGTGCCGCTTGGGTCGGCAATTCTGGCCCGCTGTGGACTGATCAGCGTGTTGATTTCCGCCTCGCTGTAACCAGAGAGCAAAAGCACTTCCAGCGCGGTGGCAGGATCGCCCGGCGCGATGGATTTCAGCATCGCCTCGAACTCGGTCGAATGCGGCTGGCCGGCAGCCCCCAAGAGGCCGGAAATCAGGCTATCGGAAACCTCCGAGGCCGGCTTTCCGATCATGCGCAGGAAGTCATTGACCTTGGCGAGGACCGGCTTCAGCTCTTCATCGAGCGTATCCTTGCCGGGCTTCAGCGGCGGCAACCATCCTTCCGAACGGCCAGCGCTGGCGACGACATGGTCAATTGGGAAGGTGGCGTATTTCGAGAGCGGCGGCACAAGCGAAGCATGCTGAGCCCCTGCCAGCAGATTCACCAGGGGCTTGCGAAGGGTCAGCGCGCGGCGTGCCTCCAGCATGAAAGCCCCCGACCGGGCCGCATGCGGGGTCCACACCGCCAGCACCACACCGCACCCGGCAATGGCTTCATCGACAGTCTGGTTGAAAGCATCGCCGACATCCAGGCTCGTCTTCTCACACCAGACACGCAAGTCTGGCTGCATGCGGTTCAGTTCGGCCTGAAGACTGCTGGCAATGTCCTCATCGCCATGAGCATAAGCCAGAAAGACATCATACTGATCTTCGGAAGCACTTTTACTGGTGTCGGCGTTCTCGCTCATCACTCTCTCCGGAAATGCCCCGAAATCCCGGTTTTCGGGCCAGAATTAAGACCGATTAACACAATCGGTCCAATTGGTCCCTGAAGCTTAACAAAATCAGGCAGAAAATTCACCCGGTACTAACGCGGATTCATACTTCCTGCCGAATCACCCTGTTCTTGCCGGTCAAGTCGAAAGAAACGAGTAACCGAGATCATGGTTAATGTCTCCATCGCCAATATTAAGAAGGAGACACACATGTTGAGAGACCTTATTCGTCACGTTGCTACTGAAACCGGGATTACGCAGGCACGCGCCCGCGAAGCGCTCGGCATCATCATGAACGCAGCGGATCGACAAGGCTCTCCCTTTGCAGATGCACTTTTCAAACGTCTGCCAGGCGCGCGCACGCTGTCAGCCAAGATCGGCTCCGATATCGGCGCGCCAACCGGCACGATTGCTCGTCTGATCGAACAGACACCAGGCGGGCGCCGCGCGGTTGCCTGCGGGATGATCGAGCGCCTTCAAGGGTGTGACCTCTCCCACAAGGAGATCGGCCTTATGCTTCCGGCCATCGCCGGCTTTGCCGAGGAGGCTTACGCGATTACCGGCTTCGGTCATCTTGGAGACCTCTTGGGCAGCGACGGGAATGCCGCCCTGTCCCCTTCCGCCATCGCAGCCGTGGCTTAGCCCGGCTGGGGCGACATAGTGTGTGTAGGAAAACCGCCTCGGAAACGGGGCGGTTTTTTTCGTTCTGCCTTGACCTTGCCACATCGCGCCGGCATATGGCCCATCCGTTCAACGCTGGAGAGACCGATGACCTATCGGGATTTCAATTTCAAAGGTAGCGACCAGGCACGCCCGTGCCCGGAATGCACACCTGTGGAGCGTGTTGGATGAAGGGCTGATGGTCAGCCCGGACCGGTGAAAAGCCGGTTTGCATGCACCCTCCTCGCGCCAGCCTGGAGGGTTTTTATTGCCTGAAAAGTCTGCCGCGTGGAGAGTCTGAAAGAGGAGAGCTCCGAAACGAGCGACAGACTGATGAGCGATTTTGAAGTGATCGAAACCGCGCGCGGCGGGACGATCAAGGCCTGGGTGAAAGACGTGCCTGTCGAACCCAAGGCCCGCGAGCAGCTTGAGAATGTGGCCGGACTGCCCTTCGTGCATTCGCACCTGGCGGTCATGCCCGATGTTCACTTTGGCCGGGGCGCCACGGTGGGATCTGTGATCCCCACCAAGGGCGCGATCATCCCGGCGGCGGTGGGCGTAGACATTGGCTGCGGGATGATGGCGATGCGCACCTCGCTGACGGCCGGGCAATTGCCCGACAATCTCAAGCGCGTGCGTGACGAGATCGAGCGCAAGGTGCCCGTCGGCAATGGTCCCCGCGGCAATCACAAAATGGCGCCCGCCAGCGTCGAGACCCGCCTGAAGCGGTCCGGCCTGGTGGAGCGTTTCGATGTGATCGCCGGCAAGCATGAGAAAATCTCGCCCGACCGGTTCACCGCCCAGCTCGGCACGCTGGGCGGGGGCAACCACTTCATCGAGCTGTGTCTCGATGAGGAGGGCCGTGTCTGGATCATGCTGCATTCCGGCTCACGCGGGACCGGCAACCGTATCGGAACCTATTTCATCCAGGAAGCCCGCCAAGCCTTGGAGAAGCGGGTGCTCGGCTATCATGTCCCCGACCGGGATCTTGCCTTCTTCGTGGAAGGCGAGCCCCTGTTCGATGACTATGTCGAAGCGGTCGGCTGGGCGCAGGACTATGCGCGTCTCAATCGCGAAGCGATGATGGAGCGTGTCCTGCAGGCCTGCCGGGAAACCCTGCCCGGTTTCACGATCGAGAAGTCGGCGGTGAACTGCCACCACAATTATGTGGAGAAAGAGCACCATTTCGGCGCCGATGTCTGGGTCACCCGCAAGGGCGCCGTGCGCGCCGGCGAGGGGGAGCTTGGCATCATTCCCGGCTCGATGGGGGCCAAATCCTTCATCGTGCGCGGGAAAGGCAATGCGGAGTCCTTCTGCTCGTGCTCGCACGGGGCTGGGCGGCGCATGTCGCGGACGGCGGCGAAAGCCAGGTTCACGGTGGCTGACCATGTGGAAGCCACCAAGGGCGTGGAATGCCGGAAAGACCGCGGCGTGGTCGATGAAACCCCGATGGCCTACAAGGACATCGACAAGGTGATCGCCGCGCAATCAGACCTCATCGAGGTCGTGCACACCCTGAAGCAGGTTGTCTGCGTGAAGGGGTAATCGGAGCGGTGCGGGACTTCTCTCGCGCCGCTCTTTTCTCGTCCACTCTCAGCCCTCATGGTGAGCGGAGACGAACCATGGGGCTGGATGCGTTCCACATTCCCGCAAGCTCCTCACACCGCAGATGCCTGCGCAGGCAGGCATCCATGGACGAAAGAGGCATCAGGTGCTCCCGGTTGAAAGATTTGTCCATGGACACCTGCTTGCGCAGGTGTCTGCGGAGATATTGGAAATATGTGCGCCCGTAGGCCCGCCCCGCCCTCGTCCTTCGTCTCCGCTCAGGATGAGGACTATACTTTTACCCTAACGCGACAATTCCTTCATCGCCTCATCCAAGCCTGCCAGCGTCAGCTCGAACATGCGCTGGGGGCCGATCAGGTCGCGGATCAGCTGGATCGAGGCGGTATAGTCCCAGGCGCCCTCTTTCACCGGGTTGAGCCAGACCAGATTGGGATAAGTTTCCACGAAGCGCTGGATCCAGAGGCCGCCGGCCTCCTCATTCCAGTGCTCCACGCTGCCGCCGGAATAGGTGATTTCATACGGGCTCATCGTGGCATCGCCGACGAGGATCACCTTGTAGTCGCTGGGATATTTGTGCAGCACATCCCAGGTGGGGATAACGTCGGCGCGGCGCCGGCGATTGTCTTTCCACAAGCCCTCATAGGGGCAGTTGTGGAAGTAGTAGTATTCCAGATTCTTCACCTCGGAGCGCGCGGCGGAAAACAGCTCCTCCATCACGCGGATATGCGGGTCCATACTCCCGCCGACATCCATCAGCAGCAGCACCGAGACCGTGTTGCGCCGCTCCGGGCGCATCTCGATGTCGAGATAGCCCTGTTTGGCGGTGTTCCTGATGGTCTGGTCGAGATCAAGCTCTTCAGCCGCCCCATCGCGCGCCCATTTGCGCAGGCGCTTCATGGCGATCTTGATATTGCGCGTGCCGAGCTCGACGCTGTCATCGTAATTCTTGAATTCGCGCTTGTCCCAGACCTTTACCGCGCGGCGATGGCGGGATTTTTCCTGGCCGATGCGCACGCCTTCGGGATTATAGCCATTGGCACCAAAGGGCGAAGTACCGCCCGTGCCGATCCACTTGTTGCCGCCCTCATGGCGCTTTTTCTGTTCTTCCAGGCGCTCTTTCAGGGTTTCCATCAGCTTTTCAAAGCCGCCCAGCGCCTCGATCTCGGCCATTTCCTCCGGCGTGAGGAATTTCTCCGACATCTTGCGCAGCCATTCCTCGGGCAGATCCTGCACATCCACCGCGTCCGCAAGAGAGTCCAGCCCCTTGAAAACATGCCCGAAAACCTTGTCGAACTTGTCGATATTGCGCTCATCTTTCACCAGGGTGGCGCGCGAGAGGTGGTAGAAATCCTCCACATCCATATCGATGACACCCTTGTCCATCGCCTCCATCAGGACGAGGTACTCTTTGAGAGTCACAGGCACTTTCGCTTCGCGCAATTCGGTGAAGAAATTGAGGAACATGAGGTCACCTTCCGCCTTTGCGTTGGCGTGAAGGTAATGCGCATGGCGCCCGCTGTCCAAGCCTGCCGTTGCGAAAAGCGGTTTGAAGAATTAAAAACGCCGCGACCCTGATCAGGATCGCGGCGCGGAATTGGTGTCTGGCATCAGCCTCATGGTGAGCGGAGACGAACCATGCGGCGGGAAGGTGAGAGCAGTTCTCTACCGACCGCCCTCGTCCTTCGTCTCCGCTCAGGATGAGGGCTGTGTTGAGCCTGCGGGCTGGCTGACGACCTATTTCCCGAAATCGCAATATTGCAGCGAACGCGGCGTGCCGTCAGGCTCGGTCGCGGCATAGACCGGGCCACCATACTCATCGCCCTCGCATAGATAGCCCATCTGATAGAGATCCACGAGATGCGCATTCGACGGGGTGAGATTGTTCTCAAGCATGTAGTCGACCGCTTCCTGATGCTCGCCGAGGCGGAACATCAGCTCGAAGCGCTCAGTGCGCGACAGCTCGCCCTGCTCAAGCATGAAATTGGTCGATGTCGCCTCACCACGCGCCGTGTTCAGCGCCTCTTCATAGGCCGCGATCTGGTCAGCGCTCAGGCCGTCCATTTCAAGCAGGGTTTCATAATCGCTGATCGCGCCCCAGACATCATCGCCCTCGCCATAGCGCAGCGCCGCGCGGGTCTCCAGCGCCGTCTGATACTGCTCCGGGGTCAGGTTCGGATCACCCAGAAGCTGGGTCAGGCGGTCAATCGCAGCCTGCTCATTGCCGGACCCGGCCAGGCTCTCAACCGTGTTCATGGCTAACGCGAACGGGCTGTCAGCAATATCGGCGGCTTCAACAGGCGGTGCAATGGCATCGGCCGGGTCAGTCTCTGTTGTGGTGGAGGCGCAAGCAGCCAGCACGGCCAGGGAAACGGCAGCGAGGGAAATACGGAACATGGTTTTCTCCGATCAGGTGAACGCAACGGGTGTGTCTTACGCAGCTATCTGACGGGAACCAAGCGGCAGTTCTGTGACAATCTTGGGGCAGGTCATGGCCAAAGGTTAAGGGCGCCAGCCATGGCGTGTGTCACCTGCTTTCAGCGCGCGCTGGGCGTGATGGATAAAATCACACAGCAGAGGCCGTGTGTCGCGCGGATCGATGATTTCCTCGGCATAGAAGCTTTCCGCCGTGCGGAAGGGCGAGGCAATGGCCTTGAACTTGGCATTCAGCGCGGCGATCAGGGCTTCGGGATCTTCGCTCTCGGAAAGCTCCTTTCGGAAGGCTGCCTCGATACCGCCGGCCATGGGCAGTGAGCCCCAGTCGCCGGACGGCCAGCAATAGCGCCATTTGGTGCGCGACTGGTTCATCATCGCGCTGCCCGCCAGCCCATAGGCCTTGCGGATCACCACCGAACAAACCGGCACCTCGGCCTGATAGACCGCCGCCATGGCGCGCACGCCGCGCCGGGTCACGCCAGCGGTTTCGTGGCGCACACCGACAGCAAAGCCGGGGCAGTCGACAAAGTGGATGACCGGCAGATGGAACAGGCTCGCCAGATCCATATGCCGGGTGACCTTGTCGCAAACATCGGCGGTCCAGGCGCCGTCGAGGAAGAAGGGATCGCCCGCCAGAACGGCGACGGGATAGCCATCCACGCGGGCAAGGCCGGTGACGATGCCCCTGCCCCACTGGCTGCCGATCTCGAACCAGCTGCCGCGATCCACACAGGCTTCTATGATAGTGCGGGGCTTGTAGGGCGTCTTGCCATCCGTTGGGACAATGGAGAGGAGTTTTTCCTCACGCCGGTCGGCATGATCGGCGCAGGGTCCTCGTTCTGGCAAGCTGTCGACGGAAGTCGGCAGATAGGAGAGAAAGCGCCGCGCCGCGATGAAGGCGTCGGCCTCGCTGCCCACCACTTCATCCACAGTGCCGTTGCGCGCCTGGATCTCCCAGCCGCCCAGTTCTTCCTTGGTGACATCTTCGCCCAGCGCGCGGCTCACCGGCGGGCCGGCGACGAAGACCTGGGAAAGCTCTTTCACCATCACAGAATAGTGGCTGGCGGCCACCCGCCCTGCCCCCATGCCGGCGCACGGCCCCAATGCCAGCGAGACAAAGGGCACACGCGTCAAGCCGTGGGTGATCTCGTTCCAGCCGGGCGTTTCAGGGATATAGGTGCGCGGATCCTTTTCCAGCATTTTCACGCTGCCGCCACCGCCCGTGCCATCGATCATCTGCACCAGCGGCATATGGTATTCCGCCGCCATCTTGATGGCCTGGACCATTTTCTGCCAGATCGAGGCATCAGCTGCACCACCCCGCACAGTGAAGTCATCGGCCAGGATGACCGCCGGGCGCCCATCTAGTGTCGCGCGCCCCATGACCGAATTTGAAGGACGGAAGCTCTCCAGTTCATCGGCCGCGTCATAGCTCGCCACGCCAGCAATCTTGCCGATCTCGTGAAAGCTGCCCGGATCGGCCAGGAAGGCCACGCGTTCTCGCACCGTGAGCTTGCCGCGCGAACGCTGGCGCGCGACGGGCTCCTCGCCGCCCATCTCCTCAGCCAGACGCTCGCGCCGGCGCAGCTCTTCAATCGATTTTTCCCAACTCATTTTGCCATCAATTCTGCGTGCCGTCGCGGCAGGTCAAGCCATTTGCCCTTGCGCCAAAGGGCAGGCTTCTGCTTTATCGCGCTGGAGCCAGGTCACCCATCCGGAGGAATACTATGACCCTCGAAGAACTCACCTCGAAAGCCAATGCAGCAGTCAGCGCGGGCGGCGATTTTACCAAGAAAGTGAAATTTGATTTCGGCGATCTGGGCAAGCTGTTCATCGACGGCGCTGAAGGCAAAGCCGACAATTCCGATGGCGACGCTGATGCCACCATCAAGGTCAACTGGGACGATTTCCAGAAGATCTCTGCCGGCGCGATGGACCCAACCATGGCGTTCATGCAGGGCAAGCTGAAAGTCGAAGGCGACATGTCGGTTGCCATGCAACTGCAATCGCTGATGAGCAAGTTCAGCTAGTCTTCAACTCATCTGACTGTCTGAAAGGGCCTGGCACTATTTGCCGGGCCCTTTTCCACGTCTAAAGTGGCTATCATGAGAAATGCGATCCCCTTGCATGACTTTGTCGACGTCCCCGGAAACCCCCGTCCGGATGGCGCGGAACTGGTCTGGTTTACAGGAAGTGCGGGACGAACGCTGCGCGCCTGCATGGTGCCTGCACTGCCTATGAAGGCTGCGCGCGGTACAGTGATTGTCTGCCCGGGGCGAACGGAGTTTGTCGAGAAATATTTCGAGGTCGCGCGTGAATTGCAGGCCAAGGGCTTTGCCGTGCTGATCCTGGACTGGCCTGGCCAAGGCCTGTCCGAGCGCTTGTTGGACGATCCGAAGAAAGGCCATATCGATAATTTCCAGACCTTCATGGGCGCACTGCGCAACGGGCTGGATGAACTCGAAGAGCGTCTGCCGCGCCCCTATCTTTGCCTCGCCCATTCCATGGGAGGCGCGATTGCACTTGCCGCGATTTCCGAAAGGCTCGTCAACGTTGAAGCTGCGGCCTTCTCTGCGCCTATGTGGGGCTTGCGCACACGTATTTTCGGTATTCGTTATCTGGTCTGGGCCATGCGGGTGATGGGCCGCTCGGGTGACTATGCCCAGCAGCCCGGCCCGCCCGAGCGCTTCAAGGACAATATCGTCACCCATGACGAGCGCCGCTGGCAGATTGCACGCGATCTAGTCGATACCGCGCCTGATCTCGACCTGGGGCCGATCACCTGGGGTTGGCTTGGCGCAAGCCTGGATATTGTCCGCACGTTTGCAAGGCGCGCAAGACTGGCTGAGATCGACATTCCGCTGCTGGTCGCGACCGCAGAAGAAGAAAAGCTGATCGACAATCGCTCGCATGATCGGGTTTGCGGACTATTGCCCGATTGTGAGCACATTCAGGTGCCCGGCGCGATGCACGAAATTCTGATGGAGACCGATGAGCGCCGCGCCATCTGGTGGGCCGCCTTTGATCGCCTTTTGGAGCGCGCCGGGATTTGACCTAGCCGCCCTTGCGCGCGCCCATGAAGCCGAACAGGTGTCCGGCCACTTTGCGCATCTGGATTTCTTCCGAGCCCTCGGTGATGCGATAGCGCCTGTGATGGCGGTAGATATGTTCGAAAGGCTTGTGGCGGGAATAGCCCATGCCACCATGGATCTGCATAGCGCGATCGGCCGCTTCACAGCACAGGCGATTGGCGCGATAGTTACACATGCTGACCTTGTCGGAGAGCAGCTTGGCGACGTCCGGCTTGCTCATCTGGTCCATGTCCCAGGCCGTCTTGAAGATGAAGAGCCGCAGCATCTCAGCCTCGCTGTAAAGCTCCACCACCGGGAACTGGATCGCCTGATTGACCGCCAAGGGCTTTCCAAAGGGCGCGCGCTCGCGGGCATATTTGATGCTCTCTTCCAGACAGTAGAGCGCCGCGCCAACACTGCTGGCGGCCTGGCGGATGCGGTTTTCATGCACGAAATGCTGGGCCAGGGCGAGACCGCCCTCAGGCGGGCCGAACACGGCCTCCTCCGGCACCCAGACATCGGTGTAGGAGACGCGCGGATGATCGGTGGGCATGTTGAAGGTCCACATATATTCCTCGATCTTCAGCCCTTCGGCATCGATCGGCACGATCAGGCAGGAAATGCCGCGCGCATCGCCATCCTCGCCGCTGGTTCGGCAGAAGGTCATGATGTGCGTGGCAACATGGGTGCCCGTCGTCCACATCTTCTCACCATTTATCCGCCAGCCGGGAACACCATCGCGGGTCTCGCGGATCGCGCGCGTTTCCATATGCGTGGCATCCGAGCCATGATCGGGCTCGGTGAGGCCAAAGCAGGCGAGATAGCGCCCCTCCAGTGCCTCTTCGATCAGGTGTTTCTGGTCCTCGCGGGCAAAATCGCGCAGCATCAGGATCTGCGGGAAATTGCCGACGATCGAATGCTCGTTCTGCAGGTCATTGTGCAGGCCGAGCCCCTTTCTGGCGAAATGCTCGCGGATGATCGCCATGCCGAGATTGGTGCCATCCTGGCCGCCATATTCCTTCGGCAGGGCATAGCGCAGATGCCCGGCCGCATCGGCCCGGCGCCTGGCCTCTCTCAGGAGGGCTTCCCACTCCTCGCGCGGCAGGCCGCCATTGTCGAAATCGGTACGCGCCCATTCGCGGCGATGGTCGAAGAAGCGGATATTGTCGTCGACATCCTCAAGCGGCCTGATTTCGGCCTCGATAAAGGCGTCGAGCACATTCAGATAATCGGCAATGTCCTGCGGGATGTTGAAATCCATTGAGCGTCTCCTCCTGAGGCGTGTTTTTTCGGCCAGTGTAGGAAGGAGGCGTGCGCAGGCAATGCAGACCTAGCGGCATGCCGCGACGGGAGTGGAAAAAAAAGCACCTGTCCGGCCTGTAACAAACACTGGCAAGTTCGCGTCGGAGCGCCAGAATCTTTGCGCATGCAACAAGCTGAATGATAGACAAATCATTCAGTCATCACTATATCGAGGTCGCTGGGTGGGACGCATCCAGCCAGGATACAAATGTTGGAGCCTCCCATGATCCGCACTTCCATTCTCGGCGCTTGCGCCCTCTTTGTCGCCGGCCCCGCACTGGCCGGCACCCTGTTCACCGCCAATCTGAGCGAGCCGGTTGCCGAGCGCACAACCTTTGTCGCCAACAGCGCTGTCTGGACATGCGTTGACAATACCTGCGTGGCCGAACTGGACCGCCGCAGCCCCACTGTCCGCTCGTGCAAGAAAGTGGCTGAGGAAATCGGTAGCCTCGCCAGCTTTTCGTCCGAGCGCGGCGAACTTGATGAAGCAGATCTCGCACGTTGCAATGAAGTGGTTGACGACTAGACGTTGTCTTCAGCGTCAATGAACAAGGCCGCCCATCCGTAGGCGGCCTTTTTTGCGTCTGCTAATCTTCCTCGAAGGACCCCTTTGGTTCCCAGAGTTCGATCTTGCGGCCATCGGGATCCATGATCCAGCCGAAGCTGCCATAATCATAATCCTCGCGCGGCTTGACCTGCACAACGCCTTCGGCTTCAGCCCGCGCCAGAATACCGGTCAGGTCATCGACAATATAATTGATCATGTGATTTTCGGTGGACGGCGCGAAGTAGTCACCATCCGTCTTGAACGGCGCCCAGACAGTGATCGCGCCTTTTCCAAAAGCTTCGGCGGCCTCGCCATGGGAAAACATGGTGCCCCCCATCTCATCGAGCTTCAGGCCAAGCACGCGAGCATACCATTCCCGCGTGGCTTCAATATCCCTGCAATGGAAGAAGAAGCCACCAATTCCCAACACCTTTGCCATTCAATCCTCCCAGACAAGGGCAAACAGTATGGTGCAGTTACTGGGAATGCCAATCTGAACGCGCGACTTAGCGTGGACGGTGCTGTGTGCCGATTCCTGCCGTGATGAACAGCGCCGTTACTTCACCATCCACGTCTGCCGTATGCCAAACCCCTGGAGCGTTGATGGCATATTGCTTAGGCCCCAGTTCCAGGGTCTCGACTCGTCCGTCCACATGCTCCTGAATCAAGCGCAGTCTCCCTGCAAGGCAAACCACAACCTCATGACCTTGCGGATGCATCTCCCAAGAATCCCATGAGCTGGAAAAGCTATACAAGCTAACCAGACGGCCGTCAGCACCGTCATGGTCATGTCGAGCGCCATAGTCACCATACCAATCCATCCCACTGAAGGGAGGCTGTGGGACGGCTGTAGCGCCAAGACCAAGATGGAGAAACTCCGTCGACAGGTCATAGACAGGCATGGTGTGACTCACCCCTGCTTGGTGCCGGGAATGCGCAGGACCTGCCCAGGATAGATCTTGTCGGGATGGGTCAGCATCGGGCGGTTGGCCTCGAAGATTTCGGGATAGAGCCGGGCAGAGCCGAGATAGCGCCGTGCGATCTTTGACAGAGTGTCGCCCGATTTGACTGTATAGAAGGTGGTTTCCGAAGCCGTCATGGCGTCTTCGACTTCAGCCACCCCCGTGATGTTACCTGCAGCAAGGAGGATCTTTTCCTTGGTCTCCTGATCAGGTGCCTTGCCTTCCAGCTTCACCTTCTCACCTTCCACGATAACGCGGAAATCGTCTTCAACCGCTTCATCCAGGCCGAGATCTTCAACTTCCTTGCGGATGGCGACTGCCTTGGTCGCATCATCATCCTTTTTGTCGAAGAGATCCTTGCCCTTGTCGATGGCGAATTTGATCAGTCCCAGCATGCGGTTCCTCCAGCGCAAGTGTGAGCAAAACCGTTAACCTAAAACAACCAGGAGCGGAACCGCGGCCCTGCCCTAAAGGCATATCTAGCCTTGGCCGAGCCGGTTCTGTAGGACAGGCAGGAAAATACTGGGACAAGGCAATCCTCGGAGGAGAATACCCATGCGCGAAGCAGTTATCGTTTCCACCGCCCGTACCGGCCTGGCAAAGGCCAATCGCGGCTCACTCAATGACACCCATGGCATCACCATGGCCGGTCATGCCATCAAGGGCGCCATTGAGCGCGCCGGCATTGAGCCGGGCCTGATCGAGGATGTCTATCTCGGCTGTGCTCAGCCGGAAGGCGCCACGGGCCACAATGTGGCGCGCAACGCCGCGCTCTGGGCCGGCTGCCCTTCGACCACGTCTGGTGCGACGATCAACCGGTTCTGCTCATCCGGTTTGCAGGCCATCGCAAATGCTGCGCATACTGTGATCCATGAAGGCGCCCCGGCGGCGATTGGCGGCGGCGTGGAGAGCCTCTCGCTGGTCTCACGCTCAGGCCACATGAACTTCCACCGCTATACCGAAGACAAGCTGATGAGCGAATGGCCGGCGATCTGGATGACCATGATCGAGACCGCCGAGATCGTCGCCGAGCGCTATGGTGTCTCCCGCGAATACCAGGACGAGTATTCCGCCGAGAGTCAGGCGCGCACCGCCGCCTTCCAGGAATCCGGCAAGATGGCTGAGGAGATCGTACCCCTCGCCACGCGCATGAAACTGGTCAACAAGGAAACCGGTGAGGAGACTTATCAGGACGTGGTCTGCGACCGCGACGAGTGCAACCGCCCTGGCACCACGGCTGAGAGCCTGGCCGGCCTGAAGCCGGTCTTCTCCGGTGGCCAGCAGGTCAAGGAAGGCAAGTATGTCACCGCAGGCAACGCCTCCCAGCTGTCAGATGGCGCGGCTGCCGTAGTCGTCATGGAAGCTGAAGAAGCCGCCAAGCGCGGGATCACCCCGCTCGGCCGTTTCATGGGCTTCAATGTTGCCGGCTGCGACCCGGATGAGATGGGCATCGGTCCGGTCTTCGCCGTGCCGCGCCTGCTTGAGCGCCATGGCCTGAAAGTCGATGACATCGATCTCTGGGAGTTGAACGAAGCTTTTGCCAGCCAGTGCCTCTATTCCCGCGACCGCCTCGGCATCGATCCGGCGAAATACAACGTCAATGGCGGTTCGATCTCCATCGGCCACCCCTTCGGCATGACCGGCGCGCGCTGCACCGGCTCTATCCTGCTGGAAGGCCAGCGCCGCAAGGCCAAATATGGCGTCGTTACCATGTGCATCGGCGGCGGCATGGGCGCTGCGGGCCTCTTCGAGTTCCTGCACTAAGAACGCTTCACGCTGAATTCAGGGGCGCCGGCAGTGACTTTGCCGGCGCCTTTTCTTATGTCTGGCTGCAGACAAAGGGAGCCCGCATGCGTCTCACTCTCCTCGCCGCCGCCCTGTTTGCGCTGTCCGCCTGTGCAGGCGGTGAAGACGGTCATGGCGGTTCCAGCGCTCCCGACGCTGCCACGGGTTTCATCACGGAAAACAGCATCGCCCCGGAAAGCGCAACCAACACACACGGCGATGATGTGCTGCTCGATGATGACGGTCGCCCCTATGGCTACGGCCTGCTTGGGGCACGGCTGCCGGATTTTACCGCGCCCATGGTCAGCGGAGGCGAGTGGTCGCCACGGCGGATTGATTCCTGGACGATTGTGTATGTCTGGGGCCTTTGGTGCGACGACTGCATCGCCGATGCACCTCATGCTGCAGAACTGGCCGCGCTCGCAAAAGCCGAACCGGGCCTTGATTTCATCTCAATCCACACGCCGCCCAATGCGCGCCGGGCCGATGAAGCCTTTGGGCGCTATGACAGTGTGGAGGCCTATTTCGAAGCCGTAGGCTATAGCTATCCTACAGTGCTGGACATCGATGCCAGCCTGAGTGAAATGCTCCAGATCGCCTGGACGCCGACCTATCTCCTGGTCTCGCCCGATGGCGTGGTGCGCGGGTTTCGCACCGATCTATCCGTCGCCGGTGACACGCCTGTGGATGACTTCATGGCCAATGTCCGCAAGGTTCAGGCCGCGACGTTTTCCGAGTTCCGCCCGGCCCTGCCCGATTTCGGGTTTGACGGGGTGGCCGGCATCACCGGTACCACACCGTTCACCCAGGGCTCCATCGAAGTGGCCTTCTCTCCCCTGATTGTGCGGGCACATACAGAGAGTATGGAGGGAGACTCCTATCCCGTCTTCCGGGTGATTGAACCGGGTATGCCACCCCGGAGCCGCGGGAATCTCTATACGATCGAGCCCGATTGGGATCGCGGCCATGTGCTGGCCGTTGTCACACGTAATCGCGGCGTGGTTGGCCCGTATGATAGTAAGGTCGGCACCAGCCTGCTCGGTGACCTTCCAGAGCGCGCGCGCCAAGCTTGCGGACCGGGCCTGGAAGCCTATGCCGATCACCTGGTCTGCACCGTGGATGCCGGCAAGGGTGCACGCTTTGCCTGGGTGTTCGCCGCGCCGGACACATTTGAGGGCGATTTCACCACCGCCAGTGCGGAAATTCAGGCCAAAGGGCAGTTGCAAGAGATGCGCTATCTGCCGCCCAGCCCGGCCCGCATGTCGGAATAGGCTGCTCGCCAGTCAGCTGCGCAGCGCTTCTTTCCCGTACGCAGCGAACGAATGAGCCGTGCGCGCGGGTGCGGGCGCCCGGACACGACGAACGATAAGTCCTAAAAGATTGAAAGAATTGCCGTACTTGCCTCGATTTGGGCGGCTTTCCCCCTTCATGACTCGCCTATCAGGGTCTATGACTGGAATAGGCCCCGCCATCGAACGAAAAGGCAACATCCCATGATGCACCCCTCCACGCAGAAGCTGCTCGACCGCTTGGCCGAAATGACCCTCGAACGTCGCATCGCCTGGCAGGAAACAGAGACAGGGATCGAATATCCCACTGAAGGGTACACCGTGGCTTTGACGGCTGAGCCGTCGGCCATGCTGCTGTCCGACAAAAGCGGACGGGTTCTGGAGGAAGTGACAGCCGAAGAATTGGCCGAGGCGCAAACGCAAGACGGTGCGTCTTATACTGGCATCTTCAATGAACTGATGCGCGAAGGCTCTCGCCAGGCGCGTGGCACCGAAACAGCGATCGACAGCGTGCTGGCCGAACTCGACCGCGAGCCGGATCTGGAAGCCGAAGTGGAAGAGGTGGCGCTACAGACCAGCCAGTTGCCGACCGAGCCAGACAGCGAGCCCGCCGATCTGGAAGATGTTGCCGATGAGTCCGGCACGGTTACCGATTTTGCCAGCTATGCCGAGGCCCCGGCTGAACCCGGCGAAGAGCTTCCAGCGGAGGCCGAACCGGCGACCACCGAACCTGAGCCGGCCGCGCTTGAGGCTGAACCGGCCACATTCGAGCCAGAAGCTGAATCTGCCGCGCTTGAGGCTGAACCGGCGCTGGAGCCCGAGCCGGCCACCTTTGAGCCCGAGCCGACCCTGGAGGCCGAACCGGTCAGCCCGGCCCCCCAGCCATATGAAGACATGGATGACGCGGACAATGTGAGCGATGCGGTGGTCGCCATGGCTGACCAGGTGAATGCTGAACAGTCTGACACCCCCGCCATGACCCCGAGTTTCGCCGCAACTGGCATTGGCAGCACTCTGACCGAGCCTGCCGAAAGTTTTGCCGCACCCGAGGAAACGGTCTTCACACCCGAAGCGCCGGCCGAAATCGAGACGCCCGTCACATATGAACCCGTCAGCGAGCCGGAGATTGCCGCGACCGAAGACGTGCCCCCAATCGAAACACCTGGCACCATGACCGAGCCCTTCAGCCCCGAACCTGCCATGGCAAGCGATCCGGCGACAACGGAATTCACGCCTGAGCCGCAAGTCGACCCTGCCCCGGCCTATGCCGAACCTGAAGTGTCTGAAACGCCGGAGACCTTCCAGGCAAGCCCGGCGGAATTCGAAACACCCAGCGCGCAAGAGTTCCAGCCGGCCCCTACAGAGGCGTCCCCGGATACTTCCTTCCAGTCCGGCTTTCAGGCAGAGCCTGAGCCCACGCCGGACCCCACTCCAGATCAGACCAGCTTCGAGACGGACAGTTACGGCACATTCGGCTCAACGCCCGAGAGCGTTGCCCCGGAGACCGAGCCAGAGGCGCCTGCCCCGTTCCAGGCCGCCGAGCCGGCCGAGGCGTCTTTCTCGACTGAAACGCCTGAAATGACTGTGACCCCTGAATATCCGGTGGAAGCGACCATGCCTGCGCCAGAAACCACCACGGAAAGCGAGCCTGAAATCGCAACCTCCGATTATGACTACGCTACCGCGGAAAGCGAAACGCCCAGCGTTTTGGAAGAAACTCCGGTGACGCCCTCCGAACCAGTGTTCGTTTCCGAGCCCGTGGAGATCGTCAGCGAAACACCCGCCCCGACCGATGCATTCGGACAAGCCACCCAATCCTTCATCGACGCCACGAATGATGCGGTTGAAAGCGTTGAAACCGGCATAGGCGATCTGGCCGAAGATGCAGGCGATACCTTCGGCTCAGCCGCAGCAACAGCCCATTCCGGCCTCGACGAGGCGGCCAGCACGGTTGGCGAAGCCACGGGTGAGGTCGTCGCCTTTGCGACAGACACCAGCCAGACCGCCACGGAAGCAACTGAAACACTTGTCGAGACCACAACGGAACAGGCCGACGAGGCATTGAGTTCAGTTACCGAGACTGTGAGCGACGCGGTCAGTGACACCGTTGAAGAGGCGAGCACGGCAGCGCAGTCTATCGCCTCCAGCGTGATCGGCGGTGCCACGGCCGCAGCAGGTCAAATGGGCGAAACCGTGTCTGGCATGGCCGACAAGCTGACGGAGGCCGCATCTGACGACGCCAAAAGTGACGAGGACGAGCCAGCGCGCACGAAACCCGTGACCCGCTTCAATCCGTGGAGTTAAAACAGACCAACTCCTGGTGAAAACACAGACATTCGCGAGTGCCGCAAATGCGCGGCGATCCTTGCGGCCTTCGCGGATGTCTAAAAGGCAAGATGAACGCCCGCCAGATTGGCCGGGGCCCAGCTCTGCGCGCCCCTGCCCCTGCCCCTGCCCCTGCCCCTGCCCAACTCGCCTGACGCGCGAGTTTTCTGAAGCTTTTGTTGCAATGCCGCAACGCACTGCACAAAATGTCCGTATTCCCCTCATTCAAACCGGAAATCTGGTTGCGTGAACCGGGCTGCGACATGACAAGGCGGCAAGGAAAAAACCGCGCGCCCCGGCGCGGTCTGCCTAGCAAAAGGATATCGGGTTGATGGCAAACTTCCTCCACTCCCAGATGCTGCACGCCGCACTTGGTCTTGGCGTCTCGGCCCTCGCACTGGCCTTGCCTGCGAACGCACAAACGCCGGAAGCCGATGCTGAAAACCGTCTCGGCACGGTCACGGTGACAGCCCAGAAAGTGGAAGAGAACATCCAGGATGTTCCAATCTCCATCACAACGGTTTCCGACGAGAAACTGACCAATCTCAAGGCCAGCGGCGCGGATGTGCGCTTCCTCTCGGCACGCGTACCCAGCGTCATCGCAGAGAGCTCCTTCGGCCGCACCTTCCCGCGCTTTTATATTCGCGGCTTCGGCAACACCGATTTTGACCTCAATGCCTCCCAGCCGATCTCGCTGGTCTATGATGGCGTGCCGTATGAAAACCCGATCCTGAAGGGGTATCCGGTCTTCGACCTGGAAGCGATCGAAGTGTTGCGCGGTCCGCAAGGCACCCTGTTTGGCCGAAACGCGCCGGGCGGCGTGATCAAGTTCGACAGCGTGAAACCGGGCGATGAATTCGGCGGCTATGGGCGCGGCTCCTGGGGCACGTTTAACACGGTCGACACCGAAGGCGCAGTGAATTTCCGCGTGGATGACAATCTTGCCGTGCGCGTTTCAGGCATCTACCAGTCTCGCGACGATTATGTCGATAATGCCTTCACCGGCGAAAGCGATCAGTATGAAGGCTTTGAAGAGCTCGCCGGCCGGGTGCAGCTGCTCTTCACGCCGTTCGACAATGATTTCTCTGCACTTCTGAATGTGCATGGACGCGACAGTGAAGGCTCCGCACGCCTCTTCCGCGCCAATATCATTGATGTTGGTTCGAATGGTGTCGGATCGAATTTCGACCGGGATACAGTACAGTTTGACGGGCTCAACATGCTCGATCAGACCGCCTGGGGCGTGACGCTGACGCTCGAAAAATCGCTCTCGGAAAGTGTCGACCTGACTTATATTTTCGGTCGTGAGACTGCAGAAGTGTTCTCGCGCGGGGACATTGATGGCGGCTTTGGCGCGGCCTTCCTGGGCGAGGGCAATTTCGGACCTGGTTTCATCCCCTTCCCATCGGAGACCGGCGGCGGTGTGGATGACCTGACCCAGACCACGCATGAAGTGCGCTTTGCGTTTGATGGCGGTGGGCCACTGCGCGGCCAGGCCGGCCTCTTTGTCTTCGAAGAGAATATCGAAATCCGGTCCGTCTCTTTTGACTCTCTCTCCCCGGATCGTCCGCAGAATGGCCTGGCTTACCGCCAGCAGGATACCAACGCCTTCGGGATCTTCGCGTCACTCTCCTATGACATCACCGACAAGCTGACCGTCTCCGGCGGCGCGCGCTTTACCGATGACGAGAAAGATTTCACTGCTGAGCGTGTTCAGAGCTCGATCGGCACTGGCCCGATTGGTCCACTATCGGAAAGCATCAGCTCCGACGAAGTGAGCTGGGATCTCTCGGCGACCTATGCGGCCACGGATGACCTAAATGTTTATGGTCGCATCGCGAAGGGCTATCGCGCGCCTTCCGTGCAAGGCCGGCTCGCCTTTGGCGACACCTTGTCCTCTGCCGATGCAGAGACCGTGATTTCATACGAAGCTGGTGTGAAGTCTGAACTGTTCGACAATCGCCTGCGCGCCAATACGGGTGTGTACTTCTACGAGATCAGCGACCAGCAGCTGACCATTGTCGGCGGCCTGGACAACACCGTCGCCCTGTTCAATGCCGATACCGGCGAGGGCTATGGTTTCGAAGCCGATATTGAGGCGATCCCGTTTGAAAACCTTCTGCTGACGGCGGGCGTTTCCTACAATCATACCGAGATCAAGGATGATGTTCTGATCGCACCAGGCTGTGGCGCGCCCTGCACGATTCTGGATCCGGCGGTTACCGACGATATGGGCAATCTGCTTGGCTACAACATTTCCGGTAACAGCTTCCCGAATGCACCGGAGTGGATCGGTAATGTGACCGCGCGGTATGCCATCCCGGCGCCGAATGGCGAGTTTTATGCCTACACCGACTGGGCCTATAAGGGCGATACGAACTTCTTCCTCTATGAGAGCGCGGAATTCGGTCAGGACGGCTATTGGGAAGGCGGTCTGCGGATCGGATATGCGTCCGATCTCGGCTATGATGTTTCGGTGTTCGGCCGCAACATCACCGATGAGGAAGCTCTGACCGGCGGGATCGACTTCAACAATCTCACCGGCTTTGTGAACGAGCCCCAGACATTTGGTGTGGAACTTGCTTTTGACTTCTAAAGCTGGATGAGCAAGCCGGCATATGACCCGATCGGGAACTGGGTCGATCTGATCAAACCCGCTGGAGTGATCCAGCGGGTTTCATTTTGTCTGGTTTCGGGACACGTCAGAAGGGCAGCTTGAACCCCGGCAACATGCCGCCGCCAAGTCCCTTGGTCGCCTCGCGCATGGCTGCTTCCATTTCGCTGTCCAGCCGCTTGCGGGCATCGCCATGGGCAGCCTTGATAAGATCTTCCACGATTTCGGCCTCATCCCCCATCAGCGAGGGATCGATGCGCACAGCAACCAACTCACCCTTGCCCTTCAAGGTCACGGATACAAGCCCTGCCCCGGCGACGCCTTCGGCCTCGATCTGTTCGATCTTTTTTTGCGCCTCGGCCATCTTGGCCTGCATCTCCTGGGCCTGGCGCATGATGTTGGATAGGTCTTTCATGGGGTCTCCTTGGCCGTGTCAGGCCCGGCGGCGGGGCATGTCCACCACATTGGTCTCATCGTGCGCAGGATCAACGGGTCCTGCCTGGCGCACATCGATGACGCGAGCCCCCGGCAAAGCGTCCAGCGCCGCTGCCACTGCGGGATGGCGACAGGCATCAGCAATCTTCTCGTCCAGGATACGCGCCTTGCGCGCCTTGAAGGTCTCCTCGGCGGTTTCGACCTGGTCGACCTGCCAGATGACGCCCGTATCCTTTTCCAGGAACAAGGCGAGCTTGCGCAAGAGACCATCTGGCGCGTCAGGCTCCAGCGCACAACGCAGCTGCCCATAGGCAACATCGCCGGGCCGGATATAGGTTTCCACCTCGCCCTGCAGAATGATTTCGCGCCGCGCCTGAAGCCGGTCGATAATCTCGGAAAAACTGCTGGGTCCGGAACCGCCCCCTGCCCCGCCCGGCGCGCCCTTGCCACCCGCACCGCGCGCCTCGGCGATCATCCGCGCGGCCTCTTCCGGCGAAGGCAACCCCGCCGATGCCGCCACGCGCAAAAGCACCATGCGAAGGGCTGTGGCCGTATCCGGCGCAACCTGGGCATCGCGATAACCCGACAGCAACATCTGCCAGAGTCGCGCGCATTGAGCGGGCGTCAGGCGCTGGGCAATGGCGCGCGTCCGGTCCACCCAATCCTTCGGCGCGGTGGGGGTATAGTCGTCCCCGGCCACTTGCGCGGCAGCCACTTCAGCAGCGATGTCCATAAGATCCTTCAGGATGACGAGCGGATCTGCGCCAGCCTGAACCTGCTCATCAGCTTCCTTGAGGGCCGCCTTGGCCTCGCCCTTGACGGCCATGTCAAAGACATCCAGCAGGCGACCGCGGTCGCCAAGGCCGAGCATGTCGCGCACCGCCGCGCCGGAAACCTCACCACCATCGGTGGTCTGCACGATCGCCTGATCGAGTATGGAAAGCCCGTCGCGCACCGAGCCCTCGGCCGCCCGCGCGATCAGGGCGAGCCCCTCCTCGGAGACTTTCGCGCCTTCCTTCTGCGCCACACGGCCGAGATGGACGGCCAGCGCGGCCGGGTCGAGGCGTTTGAGATCAAACCGCTGACAGCGCGAGAGCACTGTAATGGGCACCTTGCGGATCTCCGTGGTGGCGAAGATGAATTTCACATGCGCAGGCGGCTCTTCCAGTGTCTTGAGCAACGCGTTGAAAGCCGCCGTGGAAAGCATATGCACTTCGTCGATCACATAAACCTTGTAGCGCGCAGACACCGGGGCATAGCGCGCACCATCCAGAAGGTCGCGCATATCGGCCACGCCGGTGCGTGAGGCGGCATCCAGTTCCAGCACATCGGGATGGCGCCCGGCCATGATGGCCTCACAATGTTCACCCGATGGATCGAGCTTGATGCTTGGCGCGTTCACTGTGTCGGTGCGATAATTGAGCCCGCGCGCAAGCAAGCGCGCCGTGGTTGTCTTGCCGACCCCGCGTACACCCGTGAGCATGAAGGCATGCGCGATGCGATCCGTCTCGAACGCATTTTTCAGCGTGCGGACCATGGCCTCCTGGCCGATCAGATCCTCAAATCGTAGCGGTCGGTATTTTCGCGCCAACACCTGATAGCCCGCATCCGGAGGCCCGGTCTCCGCGTCGGAAAACATGGAGAAGGTCGCGTCATCACGTGCTTCAGGAGATTCGGTCTCGCTCATCGGGAGAGTATGGCGCGGCGAAAAATGCAGGGCAATGCCGCAAGGCCAAGGCTTCACAGGAAGCTGACACTGGCGTAAGGCCCGATCATGACCGATCCTGTTAAAAACCTTCTTGAATTGCTCGATCTTGAGCGCCTGGAAGTGGACCTCTTTCGCGGACAAAGCGCAGATGAAGATACCAGCCAGCGCGTGTTTGGCGGGCAGGTGATCGCCCAGTCCCTGGTCGCCGCCTACGGGACAGTGGAAGACCGGCTGTGCCATTCCCTGCACGCCTATTTCATCCGCCCCGGCGACCCGAAAATCCCGATCATCTATGAGGTCGACCGCGCGCGCGATGGCGGCAGTTTCACGACACGGCGCGTCATCGCCATCCAGCATGGCAAGCAGATCTTCAACATGGCATGTTCGTTTCACATCGAAGAGGACGGCTGGCACCACCAGCATGAGATGCCTGGGGTCCAGGGGCCTGAGGATTTGCCGAATATAGAGCAGTTGCGCAGGGCCGTCGCGGACAAGGTGCCCGAGCACCAGCGCAAGGAGTTCCTGCGTGCACGCGCAATCGAGATCCGTGAGATTGATCCGATGGATCTTTTCGAGCCAAAGCCCATGCCTGAAGTCAGTGATCTCTGGTTTCGAGTGGCGCGGGAAATTGATGAAGAGCCCTGGCTTCACCAATGCCTGCTGGCCTATGCCTCTGATATGCGCCTGCTTGGTACCGCACATCGCCCTCATGGCGTTTCATGGATGACAGGTCAGGTGATGGGCGCCAGCCTCGATCACTCCATGTGGTTTCACGCGCCGGTCAAGTTCGATGAATGGCTGCTCTATTCCATGGATGCGCCTTTTGCTGGCGGCGCGCGCAGCTTCAATCGCGGCAAGATTTATGACCGCAATGGAAAACTGGTCGCCAGCGTGGCCCAGGAAGGCCTGATGCGGCCGAACCGGAAATACAAGGCCAAGAGCTAGGCGTCGGCGATTTCAGCACAGGTCGCGAGCAGGCGGGCGATGTCCTGCGGCCGCGAAAGGCGATGGTCGCCATCCTTGATCAGAGTAAAAGTGAGATCCTGGCTGGTGACAAGGTCCACCAGCGCCTCAGCATGGCGCCAGGGCACATCTTCATCGCACATTCCCTGAAGGATGCGCACGGGGCCCTCAAATGTGATGGGTTCATCCATGACGAGATGGCGCCTGCCACTCTCTATCATCGCCTTTGTGATCGGCACCGGCTCGCCATAAGGTGATGGCATCATCCATTTGCCCAGGCGCTCAATGGCTTCCTTTGCGACCTGTGGCAGGTCTGGCCACATCAGCCGGATGGTAAAATCCGGTGCTGGCGCAATCAGGACGAGACCGGCAATACGGGCCGGCCGGGCGCGCTGTGCCAACAGCGACATCCAGCCGCCCATGCTGGAGCCAACCAGGATTAGCGGGCCGCGGGTGATTTCATCCAGCACAGCCAGGCTGTCTTCATGCCAGTCCGTAATCGTGCCGTCCTCGAAAGCACCATCAGACTGGCCATGGCCGGAATAATCAAAGGCAGTAAAGCCATGACCGGCGGCGACAGCCCAGGTTTCAAGCTCCGTCACCTTTGTGCCAGCCATGTCGGAATTAAAGCCGCTGAGCCAGACGAAACTCCGGCCAGACTGCCCTGGAGTGTGACGATAGGCGAGGCGTCGACCATGCGGTCCATCCAGCCAGTGCACATCGCTCATCAAGTCACCTCCCGCGCCCAGGCGCACACATCTTCAACAAACAAGTCTGGCTCTTCCATCGCAGCGAAATGTCCCCCGCGTGGCATATCGCGCCAGCGGGTGATATTATAGGCACGCTCGACCCAGCTGCGTGGCGGCGCACGGTAGACTTTTTCTCCGGGATAATTGGCAAAAGCGGTCGGAACCTCGCAGCGCACCCCTTCTGGCAAGGCGACCCCGCCCTCCTGGAAGAGCGCGTTATAATACCAGACCGATGTCGCAAAGGCGTCATTGACCAGATAGATCATGAGATTGGTCAAGAGTTGGTCGCGAGAATAGACCTCAAACAGCGACTTTTCGCTGAGATCGCTCCAGCCGTGGAATTTCTCCAAAATCCAGGCGAGTTGCCCCATGGGACTGTCCATCAGTGCCCAGGCCAGGGTCTGCGGCTTGGTTGCCTGTTGCATGAAATAGCTGCCCTCGGCCTGCATGGCGGCCTGGGTGGACGTAAGCCAGTTCTTTTCTGCCTCGGTTTGGGGCGTGCCATCGGTCGGTCTCAAACCAATCATGTTGAGATGGATCGCCTGGCAGCCACCCTTGCCGGGGCCGTGATTAGTGCCAAGCCAGCTGGTCACCATGCCCCCCCAGTCCCCGCCCTGGGCAAGGTAAGTCTGATAACCGAGCACATCTCGCATCAGCTTGTCCCAAAGAGCGGCGGTGGCGCGCTGGCCAATGGGACGCGGCGGTTTTCCCGACCAGCCATATACAGGCAGCGAAGGAATGATCAGATCAAAAGCATCCTCTGCCATCCCGCCTTTCTGACTGGGGAAAGCCAGTTTCGCGATGGCCGGCCAGAATTCATAGACCGACCCCGGCCAACCATGGGTCAACAGCAAGGGGCGCGCGCCGCCTGCCTCACCGATTATATGCACGAAATGAATATCCAGACCGTCGATCTCCGCCATGAAATGGGGATATCGGTTCAAGTCTGCCTCCGCCGCGCGCCAGTCATAGGCACTTAGCCAATATTCCTGGAGATCCCGCAGACACGCCCCCTCAGTGCCATAAGCCCAGCCTGCCGCGCCGCCATCAGGTTCAGGAAACCAGCGATAGGCAGCGACACGCTCGCGGATACGCGCGAGCACAGGGTCGCCCACCTCGATCTGGAATGGTCTTGCTAGGCTCATACGCCTCATCTCCCTTATGTTTCTTCGGCCCATCCCACGGTACCGCCCGCGATGGGTCAACGTCTAAACATCGACAGTCTTGTGCGGCGCGGTACTTGCTGGGAGCCGCGCAACACCCCTGATGCGCGAAGTCAATTGCAATTCAGGGCAATGCAGATTATTGTGCAGCGCAACAAAGAAAGATTGGATGGGGCCACATGCTGTATACACTGGTGGAATTGAACCGTGCGGCCATGGCACCCATGCGTCTGGCCGCAAAAACAGCGCGCCTCGCAGTCCAGAGCCCACTCAGCCCCATGTCGGATACAGATTTCGGCAAGACACTGGTCGCCATGACCAATGTGTTTGAGAGTGCAACGCGGTATTACGGCAAGCCCGACTGGCAGATCGAGCAGACGAAAGTAAACAGCGTTCCGGTGCCGATTACACCGGTCAGCGCATGGCGCTCGCCCTGGTGCAGCCTGGTTCATTTCAAGCGCGATGCCGAAGCGATGGCCTTCGCGCGTGGGGAAACTGCCCCGCCGCAGCCCAAGCTGGTGATCGTCGCCCCACTTTCGGGCCACTATGCCACCCTTCTGCGCGGAACGGTGGAAGCCTTCCTGCCGACCCATGAGGTCTATATTACCGACTGGAGCGATGCGCGCATGGCGCCGATCTGGCTCGGCCGCTTCGACCTTGATGATTATATCGATACCATCCGGGACATCTTTGCAGCCCTCGGGCCTGGCGCGAACGCGCTGGCCGTGTGCCAGCCTGGCCCGCCGACGCTCGCGGCAATCTCCATGATGGCAGAGGATAATGACCCCAACCGTCCCGCCACGATGACCTTCATGGGCTCGCCGATCGATTGTCGCCGCTCGCCCACCGTGCCGAATCTGCTGGCCGAAGAACGCAGCTTTGAATGGTTCGAACAGAACATGATCTATACCGTGCCGGCGCCCTGGCCGGGCATGGGCCGGCGCGTCTATCCCGGCTTTGTGCAGCTTTCCAGCTTCATGAACATGAACTGGGAACGCCATGTCGATGCCCATTGGCGCTTCTTCAACCATCTGGTGGAAGGCGATGGCGACGGCATCGAAAAGCACCGTACTTTCTATGACGAATATCTCGCCGTTCTGGACTTGTCAGAGGAGTTTTACCTCCAGACCATCCTGAAAGTGTTCCAGGAACACCATCTCGCGCGCGGCATGTTCCGTCATCGCGGCCGGCTGGTACAGCCCTCGGCCATCACGGATGTCGCCCTGATGACCGTGGAAGGTGAGAAGGACGATATTTCCGGCATCGGCCAGACCCAGGCCGCGCACGACCTGTGTGTGAACATCCCGGAAGACATGCGCATCGACTATATCCAGCCGGGCGTCGGCCATTATGGCGTGTTCAACGGTTCGCGCTTCAAGAGCGAGATTGTCCCGCGCGTGAACGAATTCATCGCCCGTTTCGGCGACGAAAGCCGCCAGGGCTCGGCCCGCCGGCAAGCGCCAAAACTGCGCCGGGTGGTGTAGACTTCAGTCCGCCGGCTGGAGAACCACCAGATCGATATCAAAGTTTGCATTGTAGTCTGCAAACATCGGGATCTGCACCGGGTGCGTGTATGTACCAGTGACATTCGCCACTGGCACAGACCCGGATGTGTCCACCGCAAGCGCGATATCAACTGACAGGCCCGCCGGGCGCAGCTTTGCCAGCCGGGCATCGACCAGGACCTGCAGATCGTCCTCGGTCAAGGTCTTGTCGAACATCAACTCGCGCGCGGCCTTCTTCACCGCATGGCGCACAGTATTGCCATTGTGCCAGGCCAGCGCGATCTGCAGGCTGGCAAACACCATGACCATGAAGATCGGCGCCAGCATCGCGAACTCGACGGCGGAGACACCGCTGGCGCATCCGCGCCAACTTCGTCTGCCGCGTGCGGTGCGCTCAGCGAATGCGGATAACATCCTGATAGACATAGTTTGCCTCACTGACGACGGTTTCGAGCTGGGCGCGTGCCGCGATCTGGTAATAGGTCACAGGCAGGGAGCCGTCTGAACATTCCACATTGCAGGCCTGGATCTGATCGCCACAGAAACAAATATTGCTAACGAAGATCTCAGTGCCTTCCGGGCGGTATGCCCATGCCGATTCCATCACCGCCTTGGCCTCCACAGGGTCCCGCCCGCCGACCATGAAATAGTTCACCCCGGCCTTCACCGAGTTTTCCATGTCCGAGCGCTGCATGACCACCATGCCGACATCTGTGATGCCAAGCAGGATGAACGCCATCACCGATGACAGGAATGCAAATTCAATCGCGGCAACGCCTTCTTCATTGCGTGCGATTTTCCAGGGCCGGCTAAGGCGGCCCAGTCTTGGAAAGAGTCCCTTCATGTCCCTCTACTCCGCTAATGATGCCACTCCAGGTACAGTTGCCCAGACGATGCCGTAGCTATCGCAAGAGCTATTTATTGTTGTATTTCCAGTCATCTCGATTGTTCCGGCTATAAGTTGCATACAGCCATCCAGGCCCGAGAAGTCGCCTGTAAACACAAGGTCCGCACCCGCCGTATAGATCGCGCCAGTGATGGAGGATGAGTTGGTTCCGTTGATCTGGTGGACCGAGCTCGTGTCCGCGCGGTCACCGAAAAAGACAAGGCCTTCATAGGTGCCTGCATCGGGCGCCTGGAAGGTCACGGTGGAATTGCCGTTGAAGTCCAGTTCCGTGCCGTCTGCCAAATAGAAGGTCACATCATCGCCTGAGACGATGGAGTTGCCCTTGATGCGGAAATCGCCGCCATCAATGATGTAGACACCCGGCTCGAAGATGTAATTGCCGTTGAGCTGCAGGCCATTGCAGAATTTGCGGATGCCATCAGGGCCAGGCGACAGAATGGTCGGGTCTGAGGGCGGCCCGCCGCCGAGATTGTCACAGCCATGCGTGGAAGGCACCGGCACATTCGCATAAGGGTCCTCAGCGCGTGACAAATGCGTGCGCGGATTGTTGCACTCATCCAGGGTCAGGGAATAGCTGCCGCCATTAAAGCCGTAATTGCCCACCATGTTCACACAGTCGACATGCAGGGCTGACGAGCCTTCCATATAGAATGCGGCATCTGAGATGGAGTTCGACATGAACTCACATCCGCTGATCGAGACCGACGCGCTACCGGACAAATGCAAGGCCTCGGGCGCAGTAGTGTGGGTCGCCAGCACACAGGCATCTGCCGCGATCGCAAACACGGCGACACTACGCGCATTCCCGTCAATCGCCTTGTTGCTGAACAGGGACGAGAAAAAGCGCGGGACCGGATAGTCGATCAGCACTTCGATGGAATTGGGATTGATATGCGCGCCGGATTTCGGCGGCACATTGGCTTCCAGGGTTGCTCCGGTTGTAGACGAAAAACCGAGTGTGCCCGCTTCCGCAAGCGCGGCGGTTTTCGCCTCCTGCACACTGGCACCATTGCGCAGGGACACCGCCCCGGCATAAGAGGCGATATCTGCAGCATTCTGAGCCTTGGCATTGAGATAGTACCAATAGCCGGTTTCCACACTGAAGCCGGCGGCGGCGATCACCGCGGGTGCGACAATCGCCATAAGCACGGTCAGATTCCCCCGTGCGTTCCTCAGGAATATGCCTAGTTTTCCCCTCATGAGGGAGAAATAGCCGTTAAGAGTTTAACCGCCCGTCTTAAGACATTGGTTAATTCTCTTAATTTTTACAGGGATCTATTCACCAAGAATTGACTGTCAGACTGGCTCTAGTCTTCCTCGAACAGCCCGGTCTGCAGGGTGCCGGGCGGCTTCACGCCCATGCGTTGATAGGCAAGCGGCGCCGCCACGCGCCCACGTGGCGTGCGGGCGACATAGCCCTTCTGCATCAGGTAGGGCTCGATCACATCTTCCACCGCATCGCGCGCTTCTGAGAGAACGGCGGCCAGCGTGTCCACGCCCACCGGGCCGCCGGCATAGGTTTTCACCAGGGCCTCCAGATAGCGCCGGTCGAGGGCATCCAGGCCCTCCCGGTCGACCTCCAGGCGGGCGAGCGCCCGGTCTGCCGCGCCCTGGTCGATCCGGCTGCCTTCGGCCTCGGCAAAGTCGCGCACACGGCGCAAGAGGCGCAGGGCGATGCGTGGTGTGCCGCGGGCGCGGCGGGCGATTTCCACCGCGCCATCCTCGGTGATCGAGGCCTGCAGCTTGGCCGCCGCCGCCCGCACGATGAGGGCGAGCTGTTCCGGCGCATAGAATTGCAGGCGGACGGGAATGCCAAACCGGTCGCGCAGGGGCGTGGCGAGCAGGCCGGCACGTGTCGTCGCGCCGACCAGCGTGAAGGGTTGCAGATCGAGGCGCACAGAGCGCGCCGACGGCCCCTCCCCAATCACGATATCAACCGCATAATCCTCCATGGCCGGATAGAGGATCTCCTCCACGGCGGGCGGCAGGCGGTGGATCTCGTCGATGAAGAGGACATCATTGGCTTCGAGATTGGTGAGGATCGCCACCAGGTCGCCGGCCTTGGCAATCACCGGTCCAGAGGTGGCGCGAAAGCCGACGCCCATCTCGCGCGAGAGTATCTGTGCCAGCGTCGTCTTGCCGAGCCCTGGCGGGCCGAACAGCAGCACATGGTCCAGCGCCTCACCGCGCCCGCGCGCCGCCTCAACATAGACTTTCAGATTCGATTTCGCCGTGTCCTGGCCGATATAATCGGCAAAGCTCTGCGGCCGCAGCGCCCGGTCCAGCGCCTCGCCGATCTGCGCCTCGGGGTCGGTGATGGATCCCTCTCTGGCTGATTCTAGGCGGCTCATTTATGATTCAATTCAATCCGGTTCCAAACCGTTAGTTAGACGCCAAATCTTCCGGTCTCTCCAAAACTTCTCTAAAGTCGCTTTCTTCGCAGCGCGGATGCGCCCTTTTCCTTGAGGAAAAGCCTTGGCCGTTGATGGCATCAACCTACTATCTATCCACTCATATACTTTTTCCGAGCTTAGCCGATAGGCGCGCTCGAACTCGTCTTTTGATATTGCTGCCATAGCCCCGCTGGCTCAGTTAAGTTCGCGTTTCACCTCGTCCGCCGAACTTCTTGCCGCTTTGGCGAGTTCCCGAACATCGTTAACCGACTGACGATCGAGCACAAATTCGGGGTTAGACGAAAGAAGCGTCATAAATCGATTCACATCTTTGAGTCGAGTATTTAACCCCACGGTTTTCTCAATAAAATCACCGCTAAACACCCGATAGAAATCCTGGTGGCTGTAGTTTATTAAATCTATAGAAAAAAGTTCTTTTCGTTTCAAAACGATAGATCCGGCATCAGCTTCATTTGCCAATGAAATCAATATCGAAAGTTCGTTTACACAATCCAAGATTTGGGCTCGAACATCCGCAGAAATCGCATAGCGTAATGTCGTCGCCTGCTCTTCGCCCTCTAGTCTCCGATCTCTTCGATTGATTCTCAGCAATATATATGCCCCCAAGCCGCCGATAAATGCGCCTGCAATTGCGGCCGTAGCAATAATTACCGGACCCCAATCGGACACAACATCGCTCCAATCCTAGTGCATTCTTTATATTGAATTTTTCTTAGATTTGCAAAGTCTTTTTTTGAATCTAAAATCAAAGCACTAGACTAAAATCTGACTTCAGGTTCGACTACAATCCGAATCACTCGAGAGAATCAAAGTCGTACTCATGACGGCATCAGCTCCTTGAGCGCGGCCTTGATCAGGGCGGGCGTGTCAGCCCCCTCATTGGCCTTGGCGGCGGCCGCCACGGCGCGCGCGGCATCGGTCGGACCATAGCCGAGATTTTGCAGCGCGGAGATGGCTTCCGCGCGTGCGCCGCCCGCAGGAGCTCCCGCCGCGCTGACCAAACCCGGCGCGGCTTTCACGCCAAAGCTGCCGAAGCGGCCCATGGGCGGGGCCTTGCCGGCCAGTTCGCCGACGATCCGCTCGGCCAGCTTCTTGCCGACGCCCTTGGCGCGGGTGACGCTGGCGACATCGCCAAGCGCAATCGCGTCCATCAACTCGCCTGGCGTGAGCGCATCCAGCAGCGCCATGGCCGCCTTGCCACCAACGCCCGGCACATCCTGCAGGCGGGCAAACCAAGCGCGCGCCTCGTCGGTCTCGAAGGCATAGAGCGTGATGGAATTCTCGGTGATCTTCGTCTCGATATGCAGCTCGGCGCGCTGGCCCGGATCGAGCCGCGAGAGCAGGCGCGAGCCAGCCTGGGCGACATAGCCGACCCCATTCACATCAATCAGCACCGTATCGGCGCCGATTGCCGCGACTTCACCTCTGAGCCTGCCGATGATCATTGTGCTACCTCAAGGAACGCGTCCCCCTCTCCCGAATGCGGGAGAGGGGTTAGGGGTGAGGG
>JALEGE010000151.1 GCA_022760335.1 Hyphomonadaceae bacterium | reverse complement strand
TCATGAAGTGCTGATCGAACTGCCGCTGGAGCCGCACAATCATGGCCGGGTGCGCCCGCATGCCAACACGCTCCGCGCAGACCTGGACCCCGTGGCCAATACGGCCAATCTGGAGCAGATCTTGAGCCTGGGTCATGGCTATTACGGCGTGATCAACTATCAGGGCGACAAGTTTGCCGCCAATGCCGAGGCCAGCCAGGCCATGTTCGATGCCCTGCGTTCGCGCGGTGTCGCCTTTGTCGAGGATGGAAGTCTACCGCCGACCAGTTCACTGCGTGAGGCGGCCGGCACGGCGGGGGCGCGCTTTGCCAGCGCCGACTTTGTGATTGATGCCCGCATGGAGGCAGATGCCATGCAGAGCCAGTTGATGGCGTTGGAATCGGCCGCGCTGGAGCAGGGCGGCGCGCTGGGCACGGCGATCAGCTATCCGCTGACCATCGACATCATCAAGGACTGGACCCAGTCGCTTGAAGCCAAGGGTATCACGCTGGCGCCGGCGTCTGCTCTCCAGCATGTGCCGGAGGTGGCAGCTGTGACGCCGGACACCCAGGTCGTGAGCGGCCCTGAAACCGCGCCTTCCTTGCCTTGAGCGCGATTTCAGTGCGCAGTTTCGCTCGAAACCAGCCGGTTTCGGCCCTACACTGACAGTCATGACAGATCTGATGCGTGATCCCAAACGGTATCGCCCGAATGTGGGCCTGGCGGTGTTTTCCAAGGCCGGCCACGTTTTCCTGGGCCGGCGGGTCAATGGCCGCGGCCCTTTCCAGTGGCAAATGCCCCAGGGCGGCGTGGACAAGGGTGAGAGCCCTGTGGAGGCGGCCCTGCGTGAGTTGGACGAGGAAATCGGCGTGGCAGAAAAGCTGGTCGATATTCTCGAAGAGACCGAGGACTGGCTCTATTATGACTTTCCGCCTGAGCTGAAACGGCGCCTTGGCGGGCCGTATCTGGGACAGCGGCAGAAATGGTTCGCCCTGCGCTTCAAGGGCTCTGATGGCGATGTGCGTCTCGACAAGCATACGCCGGAATTCGACGCCTGGCGCTGGGCTCGGCTGGAAGAAGCGCCGGGCTTGATCGTACCCTTCAAGCGGCCCGTCTATGAACTGGTCGCCGAACGGTTCGTCCGGTGGACGACTCCCACGGATCAGGCATAGTCTTGGCTGATAAAAATTATGGGAGGCGGACAGATGGCCCAGGGCGTGCTGCTGATACACGGTATCGGGTGTGGTGGAGATGTATGGGACCGCATGGCCCCGGAGTTTCACAAGGCGGGTTTTGCGGTCGAGGCACCGACCCTTTTTCCGGAATTGCGAACCCTGGATACCCCGCCCGCGGCCCTGTGTGACCTGCGTTTGAAGGATTATGTGGACGCCATGTCCGAGGCTGCTGCGCAAATGGAGGCGCAGCTGGGCCAGAAGCCGATCATTATCGGGCACTCCATGGGCGGGCTGATCGCGCAATATCTCGCCGTTCAAGGCGCGGCATCGGCGGCAGTCTTTGTGACCCCGGCTCAGCCGAAAGGCTGTACGGCCTTCAGTTTCAAGCCCCTGCGTACATTTTCAGTGCTCTTTCAGATCGGGCGGAAGAAACTGCCGCGCACGCCCGTGAAGGTCGGCCGCAAGGGCTTGTCCTGGGGCATCTTGAATGGGGTGGACCCCGCGCTTCATGATGAGATCTATGCACGCATGCGCTATGATTCTGGTGGGGTTTATACCGATGTGATGAACCCGGAAGAACTGGATGAGACCCAGGTGCAAATCCCCACGCTCACCATTGCCGCGAGCCATGACCGCGCCACCGTCGCCAAGGCTGTGCGCAAGGTGGGCCGGAAATATGCGCGCGCGCCCGTTCCAGGGGACTTCATCGAGTATCCAGACAATGCGCACATGATCATTGATGAGCCAGGTACGGAGAAGATGATCACTGATATATTCGACTGGATCGGGCGTGTGTTGCCAGCGGCCAAGGGTTCCGAGGCTGCGCCGGCCTAGTCCTCGATCTGGCTTGGCTGGATCAGGTCCCAGAGATTGCCGAAAGCGTCCTGGAAGACCACGACACGGCCATAGGCCTCATCGCGCGGTTCTTCCATGAAGGTCACGCCGGCCTCGGTATAGGCGGTGTAATCGCCTTCGAAGTCATCCGTGTAGAGGAAAAAAGCGACGCGCCCGCCGGTCTGGTTGCCGATCGCAGCCTCCTGAGGCTCTCCGCTGGCCTTGGCAAGCAAGAGGCGGCAGGCTTTGCTCTGCTTCGGCGCGACGAGCACCCAGCGCTTGGTTTCGCTGAGCCTTGTGTCTTCGATCAGGTCAAAGCCCAACACGCCGGTATAATAGGCAATCGCCACATCATAGTCGGGAACGACAATCGCGACAGCGGCAAGGGTCTGGCGGGCCATCAGTCCAGTGCTCCGATCAGAGGCAAGCCGCGAAACCGCCCGGCGACATCCATGCCATAGCCGACCAGGAACCGGTCTGGTGTTTCGATGGCGTGGAAGTCGCAGCCCTTTTCGGGCGCGCTGGGCTTTCGGGCAAGCGCGCAGGTCAGCACCTGGCTTGCACCCTTGGCTTCCATATGGGTGCGCGCGAAGGCCAAAGTGCGGCCAGTGTCGAAGACATCATCCACGATCAAGACGCCACGCCCCTTGATCGACCTGGAAAGATCGGCGCGCACGACAACCCGGCCAGAGCTTTCCTTTGCGTCGCCATAGCTTTCAAGCCACAGCGCATCCAGCACCGGGTGTACATCGCGCCGGGCAAGGGCCTTCAGGAGGTCGGTTGTGAAGGGCACTGCGCCGATCAGAATACTCACGACCGTCCAGTCGCCGACCAGGTGCGGGGCGAGGCGATCGGCCAGGGCTTCGATTTCCCGTGCCAGGGTGGCCTCGTCCACCAGCGTGGTCAGCGATGAAAGATCAGTCATGGGTTCGGATCATCCTCGTCTGCGCTGGCATCAGCGTGTTGGGATATCTCCGCAGGATCAACAAAACGCAAGTCGAGGCTGTAGGATTCTGCCGGCGGGTTCTCCAGGACGGCGCTGAAATGGCCCGCCTCGCCGGCTGGGATCAAGCTCGGCTCGATCGCGACAAAGATATGTGCAACTTCGCGGCCGAAATCATCCAACAGTCCGACGCGCACGCGCGGGGCTTCTCGCGGTTTGTCAGTGATATTTCGCACATCGGCAGAAACCGAGAGCACGGGTACGGTGCCGCGCAATTCGCGTGAGCGTTGGATATTCTCAAAATCCACTCCGAAGCGGTTCACTTCCAGCCCGATCAAGGCAAAGGCGCTGGCCGATTGCGGCCATGCCCGGGCAACTTCGTCGCGATAGAAAACCGCCGCGCCCAGGCCACCCGCGATAAGCGTCATCACCAGCGCCCAGACTGTCGTGGCGACAAATCTGGAGCGTCGCCGTCCGCGCAGCCGCACCGCTTCCAAATAGCGTTCATGGGCGCCGCGCGCGAGAGTCTCGTCGCCGACCCGGCCGCCTTCAACCTCTTCGAACCAGACATGGCTGCAAGACACACATGTCAGCTCAGCACGCCCCTGGCCAAGGGTGCTGTCTTCGACAAAATAGGAGTTTTCGCAGGCGGGGCAGGTGACAATCATGGCCTGTTCATTCAACGAATGGACTCAATTTGCTGTTAACCCAGACTTAGGTGGACACAGTGGTATTTAGCCAGACATGAGCATTGGCAACCCGGATATGATTTTAGATTTCGCCGTTCGTCTGGATGGTATCTCACTTCGCTATGATTCCAGTGAAGAAATCCTTTCCGGTGTCGATCTTGAGCTTAAACCAGGCTCTTTCACCTGTCTTACAGGCCCTTCGGGAGCGGGCAAGACCAGCTTGTTGAAACTGCTGTATCTCGCCCTGGAGCCGAGCCGCGGGGAGGTTTCCCTGTTTGGCCGGCGCACGCACGATCTTTCACGCTCCGCGCTCTCACTGCTTCGCCGACGGATTGGCGTTGTGTTCCAGGAATTTCGGCTGTTGGATCATCTGACGGCTTACGAGAATGCGGCCTTGCCCCTGCGTGTGGCGGGCCAGCGCGAGTCAGACTATCGCAGTGATGTGGAAGAGCTTTTGCGCTGGGTCGGTCTCGGCGGGCGGCTGGATGCCCCGCCGCAGCAATTGTCGGGCGGCGAACAACAGCGCGTTGCGATCGCCCGTGCGCTAGTCAACAAGCCCGACTTGCTGATCGCCGATGAGCCCACCGGCAATGTCGACCCGGATATGAGCGAACGGCTGATGCGGCTGTTTATCGAGCTGAACCGCCGGCTTGGCACCACGGTGATGATCGCGACCCATGACCTCACACTCATCCGCAAGATCGAAGCGCCAGTCTTGCGTCTGCAGCATGGCCTCCTGGTGCGTGATGTCGAGTTTGGGAGCGATGTGGCATGAGCAAGGAAACGCCTCTCCTGCCAGAGCGTGACACGCGTGAGGCCGCGCTGTTCTTCGTGGTCTGCGCACTCTGCTTCCTTGCTGCGCTCGCCGCGCTGTCAGCGCGTGCAACTTATGATGCAGCAGCCAGCTGGACCGCGGAGGTGCAAGGCCAGGTTACGGTGCGTCTGATCGATGCGGACCGGCGCGGTGCTGATGAGGCGCGCGACCTGGTTGCCGCTGTGGAGGGCGTAAAACAAGCGCGTATCCTGTCCAGCGAAGAGATCGAGACATTGCTGGCGCCAAGTTTCGGTGCGGGTGGCCTGCCTGCCGGGTTGCCATTGCCTTTGATTGTTGCGGTCGAAACAGAGCCTGGGCAGCGCCGGCTTGCACCGGATCTCCAGCGCCGGCTGACAGAGGCAGGCATTGAGGCGCGTGTGGATGCGCATGAGACCTGGGCAGGCGATGTGCGTCGCGCGCTCGGCGTGGTGCGCCTGGTGGCACTCTCCACCGTGGCGCTTTTGGGGGCGACCGCAGTCGCGGTGATTGCCTTTGCCACGCATGCGGCCTTGCTTGCCCGGCGCGATATTGTCGAAGTGCTGCACCTTTCCGGCGCATCCGACCGGTTCATATCGCGCCTTTTTGAGCGCCGATTCTGGGTGCTGGGCCTGAAAGCTGGCGCAGTCGGGGCCCTGTTTTCGCTTGCAGCGGCGGCGCTGGCCATGTCCATGGCTTCGTCGAGCAGTTCCCGCACCGGCCTTTTGCCGCGCCTCTCGCTTGATCCAGTGGACTTGTTGATCCTGATCGCAACCCCGATCATTGCCGCGCTGGCGGCGCGGATCGCGGCGCGCGTTACGGTTATCCGTTCCCTGAAAGGGCCGCTGTGAGAGGTCATGGCCTGAAGAAACGCTGGTTGCTGGCGATCCTGATCGTGGCCGCAATCCTCGACTTCAACGGATTCCGCGAGACCACGGCCGGGATGAAAGCCGGCGATGTTAGTGAGGCAGACGCCCTGGTGGTGCTGACCGGGGGCTCGGGCTTGCGCATTTCCGCGGCCATGGATCTGTTGGCCTCCGGTGTGGGCGAGCGGCTCCTGATCTCAGGCGTAAATCCGAATGTCTCGCAGGCTGAGGTCGCTGCACAGGCCGGCGGCGCACCAGAGCTTTATGCGTGCTGCGTCGATATTGGCTATCAGGCGACGACGACACTGGAAAATGCAGAAGAAGTGGCTGCCTGGGTGGATGAGCATGATTATGCACATATCGTGCTCGTCACATCTTCCTATCATATGCCGCGTGCGCGCTTTGTGTTGGAGGAGGCCGCTGAGGATGTGATGTTCGTTCCATATCCTGTCACAACACGCATTGACCCGGCCCGGGCCTATCACGATTGGCGATCGCTTCGTGGTACTGTGCAGGAATGGCTGAAATGGCGCGTGACGCAGGTGCTCAGCTTGGTTAACTGAGAACCATGTCTCTCTTGCGCTCTCTTGTGTTCCTGATCTGGATGTATGGCCTGCTTTTCATCATGGGCCTTCTCTGGCTGCCGGCCTTGTTTTTGCCGCGTGCGGCGCTGGTTTCAGGTATCCGGGTCTATGCCCGCCTGATCCGCTGGGGCCTGCGTATGATTTGCGGCGTGCGCACGGAATTTCGCGGGTTGGAAAAGCTGCCGCCCGGGCCGATCCTTTATGCCGCGAAACACCAGTGCATGTGGGATGTTTTCGTGCCTTTCCTGATCCTGCAGGATCCGGTGATCACCATGAAGCGCGAACTGATCTGGTATCCTTTCCTGGGCTGGTACGCCCTGAGATTGAAAATGATCGCGATTGATCGGGGCGGCTCTGCGAAAACCGTGAAGAAGATGCTCAATGCGGCGCAGGAACGTGCCAGGGAGGGCCGGCAATTCGTGATCTTCCCGGAAGGCACGCGCCATCCGCCAGGCATCACGGCGGGCTATTTTGCCGCTGGCACCAGCGCCTTCTACAAGAAGCTTGGCGTGCAATGTGTTCCCGTGGCGACCAATTCCGGCTTGTGCTGGCCGGCGCGCGGTATTGTCCGCAAGCCGGGAACTATCGTATTTGAAGTGCTTGATCCGATTGAGCCGGGGCTTGATCGGCGCGCGTTGATGTCGCGTCTTGAAACTGCGATCGAACCGGCCTCTGCAGCCTTGCTGGAAGAGGGGCTCGCAGTACAAGGGCGCACGCGCGAAGATCTGGAGCTTGCCTGACATGACATCAGCCTACAGCAAAGGCCACCGACCGGGCCTGATCACGATCCTTTTTGCCCTGGTGGTGATCGCCTGCCTTGCCTGGTCAGCCTACTGGTTCATCGCTCGCAGTGTGATCTCCCAGGGTATAGATGACTGGATCGAGGAGCAGCGTGTCCTGGGTTTCGAAGTCGATTATGCCAGCAGGGAGCTGTCAGGTTTCCCGTTCCGCTTTGTCCTGGACCTGGAGGACCCGTCCTATGGCATGCCGGCGGCTGGGGCTGAATGGCGGGCCGATGCCCTGCAGATCGTGATGCAGCCCTGGAACTATAATCACGCCATCGCGCGCGCGCCGGGGCGCCACAAGGTGCAACTCAGCGCGCGGCAGGATGACAGCGTCCAGGCTGTCCTCGGCCCGCGCTCTGCCATGAGCCTGCGCTGGGACAGTGTCGGTATCCGGCAGGTTTCGATGGCGCTGGATGAGTTTAGCGTTCAACTTGCCGGTGATCCGGCGATGGAAGTCGACGCATTCGAGTTTCATCTTCGTCCGGCGCCGGGTGTCCCTGAGATGTTGCAACTGGAAACCCATTGGCAGGAAGTGCGTCTGCCTGGTGCACCACCGGATGACATGGCTTTTCTCGGTCCGGTGATCGGCCCCTCTATTCTGCGTGCGGAACTTGATCAGGGTGTACCTGCCTTTGCAGAGACGGGTGGCGATCTGATCGCAGTCGCGGTCGCGCTGCGAAATGGCGGTGAATTGCGGGTGCCACAGATAATGGTGGAATGGGGGCCGGCGCATCTTGGTGGCAGGCTGAACCTTGCGGCGCCCGATAACCAGGTCGCGGGTAGCATCGGTGTCCGGATCGAGAAGGCCGATGAACTGCGCGCAGCTTTGCGCGCCGATGGGCAGATGACAGAGGAACTGGGCATCTATATCGATGCCCTGGAGGCGGCCTCGGCAAATGGTGGCTTTCTGCCCCTGCCGATCCGGAATGACGGGATCTACTTCCTCGGCAATCGCGTCGCTGAAATCCCGTTCGACGACTATATGGCTCTCGCGAGCGAGTCATGACCGCGCCGGCCCCTGAGCAACTCAAACAGGCCTGCGAGGCGCTTGCGGAGCGCGATGCAGCGCTTGCGCGCGCCTATGATGAAATTGGTGTGCCGGCCTGGCGCACTGGTCCCTGCAGTTTCGAAGCCTTGGCCAAGATGCTGGCCTATCAACAGGTTTCCACCAAGGCTGGCGCGGCGATCTGGAGCCGGGTTGAGGCGCTGGTGGACACGATGACAGCCAATAGTGTTCTCGCACTGGAGGATGATCTGCTGCGTGGTGCAGGCCTTTCACGCGCCAAGGTGCGCTACATCAAGGCAATCGCCACAAGTGAGTGCGAAGGGAGCCTGTGCTTCGAACGCGTGTTGAATGGCCCGCGCGAGGATGCTCACAAGGAGCTTGTCGCGGTCACCGGCATCGGGCCGTGGAGCGCTCAGGTTTTCCTGCTGACCGCGACAGGGTGTCTGGACGCATGGCCGCCCGGGGATGTCGGCCTGATGGAAAGCTATCGCCAATTATCAGAAGCCGAGGAACGTCATACGTCGAAGGCGTTTTGCACCTTGGCGGAGGCGTGGGCGCCCTGGCGTGGGGTGGCGACGCATCTGCTTTGGGGCTGGCTGAACGAAATGCGCGATCGCAACGCTGCGCCTGTGGAGTGATGCGCAGAGCGCACACTTGGCCCATGTAATATGCCAGCTGTTTCAGATTTCTTGGCGCAGTGGCAGAATCTGTCATAAAGCTGTTGTGGAGAATCGCTTACAAGCGGTTCAACGCAAGGGAGGTTGCCGCCACTATCAGGCTCGCATCGCACCGTAACGGTCAGATCTGCCAGGGAGCGCGCTCATGGCAGCGATAGTTCCTTTTCCGCCCAATGGCCGCCCGGCACTTGTTCTGAATGCGGACTTCCGTCCCCTGAGTTATTATCCGCTCTCGCTCTGGCCCTGGCAGGATGTGGTCAAGGCGGTGTTCCTCGACCGTGTTGAGGTGATCGCCGAATATGACTGTGTGGTGCGCAGCCCCAGCTTCGAAATGCGCCTGCCCAGCGTCATCGCGCTGCGCGAGTTTGTGCGCCAGGATCGCCCACCGGCCTTTACCCGGTTCAACCTGTTCCTGCGGGATGGGTTCTCCTGTGTCTATTGCGGGACGGAGCAGGATCTGACCTTTGATCATGTTGTGCCGCGCTCGCGTGGCGGGCGCACGAGCTGGACCAATATCGTCACGGCCTGCTCGCCCTGTAACCTGAAAAAGGGTGGCCGCATGCCCAAGGAAGCAGCGATGTTTCCTGTACGGACTCCGGTGCGGCCCACGAATTATCAGTTGCAGGAAATTGGCCGCAGGTTTCCGCCAAACCATCTGCACGAAACCTGGATGGATTATCTCTATTGGGATGTTGAACTGGACCACTGATCCGGGTGCGGAAGAGTGTGTTGTGTTGCAGCCAGGCTGGATGCACTGAGTGCGCCAGGGCGTTTCAAAGATTTTTCAATGGCTTAAGTGCTCGGAAACAAACGGCTGTTAAAGAACCGCGCATGGTTCTGGGTGGCGTGGAGTTCAGGCTGTGGCAGATACACAAGCCAGCAATGTCTTGACGAGAATTCAACGTCTTGAACAAGCCAGCCGCGACGAGGTTGAAACCCGCATCGCAGATGTTTTCCGCGATGGTGTGGTCGTCCGCGCAGAGGCCGAAGCCCTGATTCAACTGACCCCACGCTATACCGGCAATGTGCCGAGCTGGAATGCGCGCATGATCGAGGCGGTTTGCGACTATCTCCTGGAGCAGGAATCGCCGCATCGCTGGATCACAGATTCAGAAGCCGACTGGCTGATCGCCCTGATCATGGCACGCCCGGGCGAAAGTCTGATTGCTGATATCGATCTTTTGCTGACTCTGGTGCGCAAGGCAGAGGGCGCGCCGCCACGGCTGGGGCTTCTGGCCCTGGAACTCGTCTGCAAGCGGATCATGACGCTTGGGCAGGCATTGGAAGAAGATGTCGAACGGGTGCGCAGCGCGGTCTATGCGCAGTCCAGCGAAGGCGGACTATGGGTCACGCGCAAGGAAGCCAATCTGCTGTTTCAGACCAATGACGCCATTGCCAAGGCCGACAACGCCTCGGCTTGGAACGATCTCTTCGCCCGCACGATCGGCAATCATCTCCTCGCGGCCGCGCATCCCGATCCGATCACCGAGATGGACGCACTTGCACGCGAGGAATGGCTCAAGCGTCCTGAGGGCGGCGTGCTGCGCCATTTGGCCGGTGTGTTCAGCTCAGGCAAATGGTTCGACCGACTGACCTATGATCCGAAAAAGGCCGCCGCCGCGCGTCAGGCCGCCAAGGATGCGGCCATTCGCGCAGGCAAGGATGTGACCGCGGGTGAATCCGACTGGTTCCTGCAGCGCCTTCGCTGGGATGGCGATGTCTCTCCAGCCGAGCGCGCCCTGATCGACTTCCTGAAACGCGAGGCGCCTGGCTTTGCCAACGGCCTTTTCGTCGCGGCCTAAGCCACATAAGAAAGCCCCGCAGCCAATGGCTGCGGGGCAAATTCCAAGCCCGATCTCAAACTCAGGCGTGTTCCTTGATCCAGTCGGCAATGCGCTGCTTGCTCATTGCGCCGAGCTGGCTGTCGACCATCTTGCCGCCCTTGAACAGCATCAGGGTCGGCAGGCCGCGCACGCCGTATTTCGAGGCGCTCATCGGGTTCTCATCGACATTGATCTTGGCGACGGTCACCTTGCCATCCATATCGTCGGCCACGGCGTCCAGGTGCGGCGCCATCTGCTTACATGGGCCACACCATTCGGCCCAGAAATCCACGACAACCGGCGTGTCACCCGCGATCGTGGTGTCGAAATCATCATCGGTAATGGTCTTGGTGGCCATTCTCGGCTCCTTTTCTCGTCTCTGGGAAGGAAGATAGGGGATTCCCGGCGTGATCAAAGCCCACTTTGCGCTCGCTTTAGCGCAGCTAACAGACTTGCCTGGGAAAGCGGCATCAGGCGCGGGCCTTGGGTCCAGACCAGGGCACAGTTTATCTCATGGCTCGGAAAGCCGGTTGCCAGCACATTGGCATAGGTCGCCATCTGGCGGAGATAGGCTTCGCCGACCCCGGATTCATCCCTGGGCGGGGGGCGATCGGTCTTGATATCCACGATCAGGATGGAACCTTCACGCACGATCAGTCGGTCAACCCGGCCATTGATGATGATACCGGGCGGCCAACCCGTTCCTGTGCCGACAATGGCGGCCTCCGCCCGGCCTTCCGGCGCGAACACTTCAGCCATGGCTGGATCGCGCAATGTGGCCAATACCGTGTCGCGGATCTCGGTGCGTTCGCTGTCACTCAGTGCGGTTTCCCGAGCGAGATAGGTCTCCGCGGCCGCGGCTTGATCCGCTGCCTCCAGGCGCGGCAGACGCTCAAGCAAGGCATGGATCAATCGTCCGCGCAGGCGATGATCGGGCGGGCGCGGGCCCAGCGGGTCGATCACGGGTGTGTCGTCTGGCATCAGGCGTGAGGGACTCACCGCCCAGCTGCCAGCACTTTCCTCCGGTGCAGGGCGGCGCAGCCAGGCGGGCGCTGTGGGCCGGTGCTCAGCGGAGGCTTCGCTCTCGGCTGCAGGCGGGGGCACCTCGCCGAAGCGGACGATGCCACTCTCCTCGCTCACCGGCTCGGCCAGCCGCTCCATCGCATTCGCGCACAGTCCATACCAGGAGGCTGGGTCAAAACCTGCGCCGGTCTTGCGGCCATGCCAGGCGCCGCAGATGACCAGCCGGTCCTGTGCCCGCGTCAACGCGACATAGAGCAGGCGCCGGGCCTCTTCCTGCGCACGCGCAGCCGCCCGCAAGCGCGCGGCGGCAAGCCGGTCTGTATCTTCATCCTTGCGCGGCGCCCAGACGGGCAATCCGTTTACGGAAAGAAGTGATCCGGGCGCGGCAGGTGGTGGCGCGGTGGTGTCCGGCAGGATCACGATCGGCGCTTGCAGGCCCTTGGCGCCGTGTACGGTCATCACGCGCACCGCGCCGCCCGCCTCGGCAAGGTCGCGTTTGATCTCGCTTTCATCGCGTTCCATGGCGATAAGGAAAGTCTGCAGTGAGGCGCCGGCCGCGCTGTCATGGGCGAGCGCGCGTGAGAGCAGCGCCTCGACCGGGTCACGCGCCGGTGTGCCGAGGCGCGCACCGATCCGGTCCCAGCCGGTTTGTGTGTCCAGAACGGGACGGTCGAGCACGGCGGTGAGGAATTCAAATGGCGGCATGTCGCGCCGTGCTTGCACGGCTTCCAGAAAAGCCTTGGCCGGCTGGAAGGCGAGGTCTTCATGGGCCTGCAGGCGCGACCAGAGGCTCGCCTGCCCACGCCCATGGGCGAGCGGGAAGAGGTGGCGATCATCATCTACAAGATCGCAGAAGGGCCCGCGCAGGATTTCTGCCAGCGTAAGATCATCTTCCGGGAAGAGGGCAAATCGGATGAGATTCAAAAGATCCTGCACGCCGATATGGTCGGCCAGTGTCAGCCGGTCGGCGCCCGCCACAGGCAGCCCGCATTTTTTCAGATTTTGGATCAGCGCATCGAAAAGCCCACCTTTGCGTTTCCGTACAAGGATTAGCACATCGCCCGGCCCGGCGGGGCGGCGCGACCATGAGCGGTCGTCATTCTCCGTCCACACTGCTTCCTTGCGTGCGATGAGACCGGCAACGGCTTGCGCGACCTCAGCCGCGAGCCGGGCTTTGGGCGCATCTTCGCTCATCGCATTGACGGGTGGTTCCCACGGATCATCCGTGTCCGGCTCAATCGGAGCCTCCATCGGCCAGACCTCGACACAGCCGGGTTGGTTCGCCCGCCGCGCCGTGTGCACCATCAGGTCGGCCTCTTCCGGCGGCATCTCAGAAAAAGGCGCGCCGTCGAAGCGGTCGCTCTCGAACACAGTGTCTACAAAGTGCAGAACTTCCGGGCTGGAGCGGAAGGACATGTTCATGTCCGGAGTTTGCCCGGTGCCGAGCGTACGTTCGGAAAAGGCCTGCCGTCCGGCGAGGAATTCGCGTGGTTCGGCGCCCTGGAAGGAGTAGATCGACTGTTTCTCGTCGCCGACCACGAACAGGGTGCGCGGGTCCTGAGCATGCTCAGAGCCCATGCCGGCGAAGAATTCCGCCGTCAGCGTGCGGATCAGATCCCATTGGTCCGGGCTTGTGTCCTGGGCCTCATCGAGAAGGACATGGCTGATCCCGCCATCCAGCTTGTAGAGCACCCAGGCCGCCATGCCTGAGCGCGTCAACAGGTGGCGTGCCGCGCCGATCAGGTCCTCGAAATCCAGTGCGCCGCGTGCCGCCTTTTCGGTGGCATAACCAGCAAGGATCGGTCCGGCGAGCTGGACCAGCGCCACCGTGCGATCCACCGCCAGCGCTGCATGCCAGGCCGTCTCGGCGCTGCGGAGACGGGTGATTTCCCGGCCCTCCGGCACGCTGGTGGCCAGGAGATCGTCCAGCATGGATGCGACTTTTTTCGTGTACGGACTCTTCTCGCGCGGCGTGCCGTCTGACTTTGTCCAAAGCGTACGCAGCAAGCCCATGCGCGCGGCGGCATCTGACGTGTTCAACATCTCGGTCAGCTTCGCCGCGAGCTTCAGATCATTTGCTGAACCCTGCCGCAAGGTCTCGATGGCCTGCTGATAGTCCCCAGTCGGAAGATCCTCGATCACGGCCTTCTGCAGGATCGCTTCAGCTGGCATGTTCGGTGCGCCCAGCGCCGCGCACAGCTCTTCGCGGACCATGTCCGGATCCAGCGCCAGCTTGCCGCCGCTGCCGCGCACCAGGCCAAGCGCAGCCCCAAGGCCAAAGCCGCCGCCTTCCAGTGTCAGTTCGCGGACCATCTCTGGTGTCTGCTCGGCCAGATGGATGAGGCTCGCGCGAATGGCGGTTTGCCAGAGCCGCTCGGCATCGCGCTCTTCCAAGTCGCGGAAGCCCGGGCTGATTTCGGCTTCCAGCGGAAAGCGCCGCAAGAGGCGCGCGCAAAAGGCGTGGATCGTCTCGATGCGCAGCCCGCCCGGCGTTTCCAAAGCCCGGGCAAACAGGGCGCGGGCATGCTTGATCTCCGCATCCGCGTAACTGTCGGCCTGGCGCGCCTCCAGTGCTGCAAGCCGGCCTGCAAGCTCACTGTCTTCCATCACTGACCAGGCGCCGAGTTGGCGGAACAACCGGCTGATCATTTCGTTCGCGGCGGCCCGCGTGTAAGTGATGCAGAGGATGGAATCCGGCCTCGCGCCTTTTAGCAAAAGGCGTGCAACCCGGTCGATTAGAACCTTGGTCTTGCCCGAGCCGGCATTGGCCGAGACCCAGGCGGAATGGTCTGGATCGGCGGCGATTGCCTGTGCGCGCCCGGCGGCTTGATAGTCCGCGCTGTCGGGAGGGAAGACGTGCTCAGCCATCGCTGATCTCGCTGGTCCATTCCGCGCGGCGCGCCAGCCGGCCATAATCGCCTTCATACTGCACAAACTGCGCGCGTGGGGCAGAGAGATAGGCCTGGGTTGCGCGCATATAGCCGGTGATTAGCCGCTCCAACCCGGCCTGGGCCTCATCGGCGAGTTCCATGGGGGATTTCTTCAGGTCGCGCCCGGTGCCGACCATGCGCACTTCTGGCCGGGCGCGGACGGACACATAGGTCAGTTCGGTGACCGCGCTGGCGGGCACATCCGCAAAGCCGCCGGCCCGTGCGATCAGCACCTGCAGCGGCATTTGCTGGGACAGGCCGACGCCGATCACCTTGTCGCTCGGTGGCTTGCCGGTTTTGAAATCGAGAATGGCGAGCGCGCCGCCCTCGCGGATCTCGATCCGGTCGGCCTGGGCGCTGAGCGTGAAGGCAGGCGCGCCATCCAGGCTCAGCTGGTACTCGCCGGAGACCTCGTTTTTCACCCGCATGAGGCCCGGCTGGCGCCCGGCATGCCAGTCGACATACCAGGCCGCGATATTGGCCAGGATGGCGCGTTCTGAAATCAGCGCCTCGGGCCGCGCGCCGGCCTTGCGCAGTTCCTGTTCAAGGCTATCGGCGAGGCCCTCTGCGCCGATCTCGGGCGTTTCGTCGAAGAGTTCCAGGGCTCGGTGCATGGCCGTGCCTCGGTCACGCGGGTCGAGTTCGCGGTCGATGGGATCGAGCCTGGACAGCCGCAAAACACTTTCAGCATAGATGGCATAGGGGTCACGCTGCAGCGTATCGATACGCGAGACCGAGAGGCGCTTCGGGCGGGCATCAACCGGCGGGCAGGGGCGCGGCTCGGCATGATGGGCAGGTTGGGTGGGCTCTGACGTTTCCAGCGCGGCAAGCCAGTGGCGGGGATCACGCTCTGGTGCTGGGCTGAGAACGTTTTCTATGGCCCCGCCCAACGCGCCGCGCGCCAGGGTGCGCATCCGCCAGACCCAACGCGAGGCCACGGCGGGCGCATCCTCGCGCCGCTCTGAATAGAGCAGGGTCACGCGCGGCGCGCAGGCGAGACCGGCAAAGTCATGCGCGGCCAGGCCCATCAGGCTTTCAGGATCTTCCAGACCCAGCCGGATCTTGAAATGGCGGGGCAGGAAGGCCTCGGCCCCAGCAGAGCGCGGCCAGACCTCCTCATTCAGGCCGGCCAGGATGATATGGTCGGCTGATTGCAGGCGCGCTTCCAGCGGCCCCCAGATCTGCAGGCGCGGATGACCCGGCCCGCTGGGCGGGACATTGGCCTGGCTGGCCAGTTGCCGCCAGAGGCCAAGCAAGTCTTCCGGGGTGAGCGGGCCATAAGCCTCGGCCATGTCCAATATCGCCTCGACTTGTTGGGCTAATGCAGCACCATCCGGCCCGCGCCATAGGTTCTGCGGGTCACAGAGCAGGGGCAGGGCCCGGCGCAGGGCGTCGCGAAACTCGCTTGCGGAGTAGGCCTTGTCTGCCGTTCCAAGCTGCACTGCGGCATCGTTCAGCCAGGCCGAGACCGCTTCAATCTGATCAAGCACTTCAAGCCCCGGGCGTTTGCGCTGCTGGGGATCTGTCAGACGCGGATGCAGGCTGGCTTGCAAGGCTTCCAGCGTCTCCCACCAGCACACGCCGCGCAGCACCCAGCGCTCAAAATCCGCTACACCCTCCGGGGCAGTCGTACCCGGCGCATGCAACAGCGCGGCTATACGCATAGGGTCTGCCGGCGCGCCCCACCAGTCGAGCAGGGCATCCATCCAGGCTCCAGCGGGCCGGTGCAAGAGCGGTATCCCTTCAGAAGGTGGAACATCCAGATCCCAGCGGTTCAGATGCGCGCTCACCCGGCGGGCAAGCCCGGCATCTGGGCAGACCAGCGCAGCGGTGCGGCCTGGTGTTTCCAGAGTCTCGCGCAAGAGACAGGCCGCCAGCATGGCTTCCTCGGTCTCATCGCGCGCGGCCATGAGATCGAGCCCAGTAAGGCCGTTTTCCGTGAACTTGGCTGGATCGAGCGGGGCGGAGAGGGTTTCCAGACGACTGCGCCAGTCGCCCGTGAGGTCGGCAGGCAGCAAGGATTCGTTGATCAGCGCACGGCGCGCATCGAGCCCATCTTCAGTAAGGCTGGGTAGGGTTGGAATGGCTTTCGGTGACAGGCCGAAGCTCGCCAAGGTATGCATAAGTGCGTGTTGCGGATGGTTCGGCGTATCCAGGATTTGCGCAATCGCATCGGGCTGTAGCGCTGTATCCAGCCCAGGCAAGACAACCACACCTCGCGGCATGGCGCGAGCCGCAGCCATCAGGATGCGGCTGGCGGGTGTCGCGCCGGTGGAACCTGCAATGATGACGGGGCCTGCAGGCGGGCTGGCTTGCCAGTGCTCGGCGACGGCGCGGGCGGCGGCCAGACGCCGGGCGAGCCGGTCTTCCACGCCTTCCTGCTGCAACCATTCCGGCCAGGCCGTGGTGACGATTTCCAGGAACTTCACTGAAGCCCGCCAGTGCCCGGCGAGATCGCCCGCCTCTACCAGGCCGGGCAGATCGCTCCAGTCTGTCTTGCCGACAATCGCAGCCTCATCCAGCAAGCCGGCCAGTTCCTGCGCGGCGGCGAGGGCGGAACTCGCTGGCAGGTCGCGCTCTTCGGCTTGAAAGCGGGCATGGACCAGTTGCATCAGTGTACCGAGACGCCGGGGCTCGGAGAGGGCTGGGCCGAGATCGGCAAAGGCGGCGTCGAGCCCCGGTGGGGCATCATCGGTCTCCAGATCCCCAAGCGCGCGGATTTCCGGCATCAGCAGGGTGCGCTCTGCCCCGGCGGCCTGGTGCAGCGCGGCGCTGAAGGCGCGGGCCGAGCGCCGGTTGGGGAGATAGATAATCCCATCGGCCAATGCGTCGGGCCGGTTTTGCAGATCCACCGCCATAGCCAGAGCAGCGGCCAGCGCCGTGAGAAAAGGCGCGCCGGCGGGCACGGTCCAGAAGCGGGAGGCGCCAGCCGCGAAGAGGGACACTTCACTCAATAGCCGTGGCACCGCATCCACATGGTGGCATCTTCCAGCGCCTTCGGATCGCCGACATGCAACCAGAAGGCTTCCAGCGGCAGGCCATGCAGGCGCTCTTCGGCCAGCATCGGCTCCCAGATCCGGTTGGCGGAAAACTTCTCTACCGGCAGGCCATCAAACTTAGCCGGATTGGCGATACGCACGCCAGCATAGGCCCACGGCGCACGAGGCGCCTCGCCGCGCCGGGTGAGCGCACCGGTTTCTGCCCGGAAAAAATCCCCCGCACCATGAAAACCGAGGCTGCGCCCGGTATCGGCGAGGAGCAGCAGCTCATCCATATGCGCCGGGTCATAAGCCTCTGCGAGCGCGTGCAGCGGGCTGGGCGTGGCTGGACCCCAGATCGCATCGGTGTTGAGGACAAACACCGGATCTTCCCCAAGTAGACCACGCGCCTTCGCCAGCGCACCGCCGGTTTCCAGCAATTCAACGCGCTCATCTGAGAGGACAATTTCGATGTCGCCGCGCGAGGTGGCCGCCGCTTCGACCTGTTCAGGCAGCCAGTGGACATTCACGATGGCCCGCTGAACCTCGGCGGCGACAAGGACATCCAGCAGCCGATCCAGCATGCTGCGCCCGGCCACTTCCAGCAGCGGCTTGGGCGTTTTCTCCGTCAGCGGGCGCATGCGTGTGCCGAGGCCTGCGGCGAGCAGGAAAGCGGTGTGCGGCATCTGGCTCATGGGTTTGCCTCCATCAGATGTGGCGCAGTTTCACGAACAAGGCTGGCCATGCCGCTCACATCCGGATGGCGCAAATTGCGCGCGAGAATTTCAAGCTGACGCGGCAGGAAGTCCGCATAGCGCGGTTTCCCATTTTGAATAAGGCGGGCGAATACGCCGGCAATGCGCAGGGCATTGAGCGTGCCGACAATGGCCAGTTCGGCCTCAAGCGCTTCCCGGCTCATGCCGCTGGCGGCGCAATAGGCCGCCATGGCCGCTTCGCGCGCGGCGGGGGAAACCTCGCGGCGGGCATCCTGGGTCAGCATCGACATGTCCCAGGCCGCCCAGCCGCGCACCGCGTCCTGAAAGTCGAGCAGGCCGATGCGCGCCTTGCCGGCCCGTTCAGGCAGCCAGATCAGGTTTTCGGCGTGATAGTCGCGCAGGGTGAAGACGCGGGGGCGCGCCATGGCCTGGGCAATCAAGGCTTCGCGTTCCTCGGCCCAGCGCTCGGCGGCCGCCTCGCCCCAGCGCATCTGTTGGTCATGCTTTGGCATCCAGTCGGCGAACTGGTCGGCATTGGACCGCAGCGCCAGCGCGTCGAAATCGAGAATTGGCCAGGTCTCGCCATGGCCGCGTGCGGCTTCCGGCGGCGGGGCCGAGTGCAGGTCGGCGAGCAGTTCCGCTGCGCTTGTGTAAAGCTCGATTTCATCCGCCGCGCCCCGCTCGATAAGGCGGGCGAATTCGCGGCCTTCGCCGAAATCCTCGATCAGGGCGAGCCCGGCCTCGGTATCGGTGGCAAGGATTTGCGGTGCCGACAGCCCGCGCGCATTCAGCTCCCCCGCCAGCGCGACAAAGGCATCCACGCGCGAGGCGGCGAGCCGTGTCTTCGCGTTCCAGCCCATGGCGAGGCGGGTGGCCTCATCGGCATCCGGTGGGCAGGGTGCATCCTCCACGCCCGGCGCATCCATCAGCATGGCGCGGGCGCCATCATCGCGGACAAGGCGGATATAGCGGCGCGTGGAGGCGTCCTGGCCGAGGGGATGACGCGCCGCATCTGCCCAGCCGGCTTTGGCCAGGAAGCTGTCAATCTCGGCGGTGCGACTCTCAGTGTCGAAACTCATCCAGGCGAGACTGCCAGTCTTCGCCATGCGCCGCCAGATGGAGGATGCGCTCTTCACCTGAGATTTTCAGGGAAATCTCCAGCCGCCAGGCCGGAAGGCGCGGTCCGGCCTTGTCCGGCCATTCGATGAGGGCGAGCCCGTCCAGAGTCTCCTCCCAGCCAAGCTCGTCGAGTTCAGCTGGGTCTTCCAGGCGATAGAGATCAAAATGCCAAATCGGAAAATCCGGGCCCTCATAAGTCTGGACCAGCGTATAGGTCGGGCTCGGCACCTCGGTTTCCGCGCCGAGCAGGGCAGAGATCAGCGCGCGGCAGAACGTGGTCTTGCCGGCACCGAGATCGCCTTCCAGTGCGATCACATCCCCGGCTTTCAGCAGGGGCGCGAGGCGTGCGGCGAGCCGAGCCGTGTCCTCCAGGCTGGCGAGAGTGATCGCCGCGCTCATGCCGGGCGCAGCACCAGATCGTTGCGGTGGATTACGGCGGGGCGGCCGCGAAAACCGAGCAGGGCTTCGACGTCCTCGCTCTGTTTCCCGGCGATTTTCGCAATATCACGCGCGCTATAGGCGCTGACGCCGACACCGATCAGTTCGCCGCCGGCCAGGCGGATGCCCACCGCCGCGCCGCGGTCAAACTCGCCATCGACGCCGGTCACGCCGACTGGCAACAGACTCGCACCTTCTGACAGGGCCCGCGCCGCACCGGCATCGACCAGGACATGGCCTTCCGGTTTCAGGTGGCTCGCCAGCCAGGCCTCACGGGCGCGGGCCGGTGTCGTGCGCGCGCGGATCAGGGTCGAGCGCGCGCCCTCCTGCAGGGCCGCGATGGGATGTTCGTACCGGCCATCGGCGATCAGCGTGGCACAGCCAGCTGACTCCGCGATCTGTGCGGCCATCAGTTTCGTGATCATACCTCCCGAACCGACACCGGCCTCACTGTTCGGGTCTCCAGCCATGGCCAAATGCGCTTCGTCGAGACCATCCAGTTCGGCGATATGGCAGGCGCCTGAATCCTTGCGCGGATCGGCAGTGTAGAGCCCATCCACATCAGACAGCAGGATCAGCAGATCAGCGCTCATCATCTGCGCTACGCGTGCCGCCAACCGGTCATTGTCTCCATAGCGGATCTCGTCGGTCGCGACCGTGTCATTCTCGTTGATGACCGGCAGGCCCCCGGCGGCGAGAATGGTTTCCAGCGTGGTGCGGGCATTCAGCCAGCGTCGGCGCTGTTCGGTATCTTCCAGCGTCAGCAAGGATTGGGCGACACGGATCTCATGGGTGGCAAAGGCGGTTTCCAGTGCGCGGATCAGCAGCGGTTGGCCAAAGGCAGCGGCGGCCTGTTTATCTTCCAGCCGTTTCGGTTTTCCTCTGCCCAACGTGCCACGACCAAGCGCCACGGCGCCGGAACTGACGAGGATCACTTCTTTGCCGTCTGCGCGCAGACCGGCAATGTCGGCAGCCAGCGCGGCGAGCCAGCCAGTGCGCGGCGCGCTGCCGTCGGCGACGAGGGAAGACCCGGTTTTCACGACAATGCGCCGGGCGGCGCTGAGGGCCTCCGTGCTCATGCCGGGGTCCAGCCTTCGTCTTCCTCATCCTCACCGGCTTCATCGGCGGCGAGAATGTCGAGATGGCGGGCCACGGCGCGCAGGGCCGTTTTTACACCCTCACCAGAGGCGCTGGAGATGAGCAGCGGTTTCACGCCCGCTTCGGCTTCGAGCAGTTTGGCCTGTTCTGCGGACAGTTCAGGGCCGAGGGCATCGATCTTGGTCATCGCCAGAACTTCGGGCTTTTCATCAAGGCCTTCGCCATAAGAGGCCAGTTCCTCGCGGATGGTGCGGTAGGCGCCCGCCACATCATCCTGCGTGCCGTCAACGAGGTGGAGCAGCACCTTGCAGCGTTCGACATGGCCCAAGAAGCGCGTGCCGAGCCCGGCGCCTTCGGCCGCGCCCTCGATCAGGCCGGGAATATCGGCGAGAACGAAACGCTGGCCGGGGCCGAGATCGACCACGCCAAGACCGGGATTGAGCGTGGTGAAAGGATAGTCGGCAATCTTGGGATGGGCCGCCGTCACCACGCTCAGAAAAGTCGACTTGCCGGCATTGGGCTGGCCGACCAGGCCGGCGTCGGCGATCAGTTTCAGACGCAGCCAGATCCAACGCTCCTCGGCGGGCTCTCCCGGATTGGCCCGGCGCGGCGCGCGATTGGTCGAGGATTTGAAGCGCATATTCCCCCAGCCGCCATTCCCGCCTTCGGCAAGCAGCACGCGCTGGCCGGCCTCCGTCAGGTCGGCAATCAGGGTTTCGCGGTCATCCTCATAAATCTGTGTGCCGACGGGCAGTTTCAGGACGACATCCTTGCCGGAACGCCCCGTACGCTGTTTGCCCATGCCGCCTATGCCGCGCTCAGCGCGGAAATGCTGTTGGTAGCGATAGTCGATCAGTGTGTTGAGATCGGCCTCGGCCTCGGCCCAGACATCGCCGCCGCGCCCGCCATCGCCGCCATCGGGCCCGCCAAACTCGACATAGGCCTCGCGCCGGAAGCTCACAGCGCCGTTGCCGCCTGCACCGGAGGCGATAAAGATCTTGCACTGGTCGAGGAATTTCATCTGGCTATCGGCTCCGGGTGCGCGGCGTATTCTGCCGGCGGGCATTTTGTTTAGCGGGTTCACGCGCAACTGTCAGCCAAATGCCCCAGCCGGACAGATTTAGTAAGGACAACAGCCCTGAGCTGTCTCATGTGAGTGAAGTCAGTAGGGTGCATGGAGCGCAAGCGATATGCACCATGGCGGCCCCTGTGCGGTGCATATCGGCTTTTGGGCTCCATGCACCCTACTTCTGATGCCAGTGTGTGGCGGGCAGCCCTGAGCCGGTCTCATGTGACGAGCGCAGCGAGGATACGGAGACAAACAAAAACAACCAGTCGCAGCCGAGACTAAGCAAGGAGTCTTTTCTGGCCCCTGCCGGGGCATCCTCCGCCTAAAATTGATCCCCCGGATCAATTTTCCCGAGCTGAAGCTCGGACCGGCTGCGGATGGCGACCCCGACAGGATTCGAACCTGTGACCTACAGATTAGGAATCTGTTGCTCTATCCTGCTGAGCTACGGGGCCATCGCGCCTGCAATACTGGGAAATGTTCAGGTTTGGAACCCGCATGCATGGCCAGGCTGTAGCCTGCGCCATAAGGTGCAGGCTTGAACATTCGTTTTGCTCTTTTTGCCCTGTTTGTGCCGCTGCTGCTTTCAGCCTGTGGCAGATCCGATCCCATGTCTGCTTTCCAATCTGGCGAGACAGGGCGGGTGGTGCGCGTCATGGATGGTGACAGTATCGTACTGGATACCGGTCAGAGCGTGCGGCTCGTCGGCATTGAAGCTCCAGCCTTTGGGCGTGATGGCGCCGAAGATGCGCCCCATGCCGAGGCTTCGCGGCGTATGCTCGAGGATCGCGTGCTCGGCCGGCGGGTGCGACTCTATTATGCCGGGCTGACGCGCGACCGGTATGACCGCGCACTGGCGCATGTAAAGACTGAGGATCGGCTGGGCCCCGTGATCTGGGTAAACCGGGACCTCGTAAGGGTGGGTGCGGCGCGGGTGCGCACCTATCCCGACACGGCTCAGGGGGCCGAGGCATTGTTTGAAGTCGAAACGATTGCCATGGCCGAGGGACGCGGGCTCTGGGATGAGGTCGCTTACCGTCCGCTGGATGCGCGCGACCTTGGCGCGAGAGGCGCGGGCTTTGTCATTTTCGAAGGCGTGTTGGGCCCGCGCGAGCCAGCTGAGTTCGAGGAGACGGCTTGCATGCGCGCCTTGTTGGGCAGCCAGGTGACCGTCACGGTCGAGCGTGCCGCCATGGCGGCTTGTGATCTTGAAACCGGACTGCGTGTCCAGGTGCGCGGCTGGTATCGCGACGGGCGATTGAGGCTGAATGCGGCGGCAAATCTGCGCCCGCGAGCCGCGGTGCCCTTGGCGCAGGTCGAAGACTAAGTCCGCAGCATCTGTGAGCCCGATCTAAGGCGTCAACCGACAGTCAGTTTAAGCCTCGCATATCGGCGATTTCGCTTTTCTCTATCCAGGGCGCGAAAATAGGAAGAAATTTGAATAACTATTTGGAAAGGAGCTGCGCACCGAGAATTGGGTCTTGGAAAAAGCAATATTTACTCAATGTTCAGAATGGTTAAGCGCTTATTGGCTTTCGTTCATGAATTTATTTTCTTGTTTTACTTCGTATTGAGGTCGTTGGCGTATAACCGCCCCTGTTCCGGGAGACAAACCCGATAACTCGGGACGCACTCTAAACGCATGATGGGAGTTTCCAATGCAAAAGCTTGCTCGTTTCTTCAAAGACGAATCCGGCGCCACCGCCATCGAATACGGCCTGATCGCTGCCCTGATCGCTGTTGCGATCATCACGGCTGTGACCTCGCTGGGCACCAATGCCGGCAACACATTCAACGAAATCGCCAACAACATGACCTCCACCGCTTAAGGTCAGGCGATCTCTCGAAGATCAAAAGTCTGCTATGTCAGGCTTGGGGAAGCCACCAGCATTATGCTGGTGGCTTTTTCCATGCGCGCAAAGCAGCCTCAGCGCGTAAAGACTTCTTTCAGCATTGGCTGGCACGACTTTGGAAATTCCAGGAGTGGATTTCCGATGCTTCTCACACTTGCGGCCTTCGCTTTTCTTGCACTCTGTCTGTTTGGCGCGCTGACGGATATTGCGTCCCTGACCATTCCGAATTGGTTGAATGCGACAATTGCCGCGTTGGGTGTTTCCGCACTGGCTGTGTCCGGGTTTGAGCTTGGTACTATCGGCTGGCATCTTGGCATTGCGGTACTCGCCTTTGTGGCATCCTTTGCACTCTTTACCTTCGGGATCTTTGGCGGCGGTGATGCCAAGATGATCCCGGCCGTGGCCCTGTGGATGGGGCCGACTGCGATTGTCCCATTCCTGTTCTGGATGGCGTTGGTCGGTGGCCTTTTGGCGCTCATCGGCACCTTGGCGAAATATGCGCCGTTGCCGGAAGGCGCACCGGTTTGGGTCTCCAATACACTGAGCAAGGGCGAGGGGGTGCCATATGGCGTCGCCATCGCGGCGGGCGCCTTCATGGGTGCGCTACAGGCTCCACTTCTGCTCGGGCCAGTGAGTTTGGCGGGCTTGGCTGGTTAACCATGCCTTAGGTCGGGTGTGGGAAATGAAGATATTCAAGACATCCGCGATTCATGCGGTGGGGATTTGAGGTACGAATATGTCACCGATGCGCATCATAATCCTGTTGGTTGCCGCCCTGGCTGCGGCAGGTGCGGCCTTTCTTGTTCGCAATATGGCGCCAGAACCAGCTGCGCCCACGCAAACGGCCGCCCCTGTGGAGCAGGCGCCGGTTCGCATAACCGAAGTGATTGAAGTGCCCCAGACCCCGGTTCTGGTGCTGACCCGGGATGTGCGGGTGGGCGATCTGCTCAGCGCAGGTGATTTCGAGTGGAAGGAATGGCCCGATACGACCCTGAACATGAACTACTACACCCAGGACATGTTCCCCAACGCCATCGAGGATCTCACCGAGAGCGTTGTGCGCACGGCCATGGTGGAAAATGAGCCGGTCTTGCCCTCTAAGATCGTCCGCAAGGGCGAGACAGGCTACATGGCGGCCTTGTTGACGCCTGGCATGCGAGCGGTTTCGGTCGAGATCAGTGTCGACAATGCCTCAGGTGGCTTCATCCTGCCGGGGGATCGTGTGGACGTCATGATCACTTATGATCTGGTGATGGGCAAGGATGAGGCGGGCGACAATATTGTGCGCCCCACGACCACCACGATCATGGAAAATGTTCGCATTCTCGCCATCGACCAGGTCTTTGGTGATGGGACGGGCAATCAGTTCGCCATCGGCTCGACAGCCACTGTCGAGCTTTATCCTGATCAGGCGCGTCTGCTGGTGCTGGCCAACCGGCTTG
>JALEGE010000150.1 GCA_022760335.1 Hyphomonadaceae bacterium | reverse complement strand
GTGAGACAACCAGGCCACAGCCTTCACGCAAAAGCATCGGGATCTGATAGCAAAGTGACTTACCGCCCCCGGTCGGCAGGATGGCCAGCACATCGCGCCCGGCAAGGGCGTCGGCAATGACATCCTCCTGCAATCCGCGAAAGGCCGGATAGCCGTAAATCCGCGAGAGCAGCTCGCGTGCATCTGGCAAGGAAGGAGCCCCGGACATGGCGCTGTTTCTGCCCGAAACCGGGACGTGCGGGCAAGGAGAAACCGCGAGTGTGGGCCGGTCATATCTGCCGGTAAATCCGGGAAACTACTCAGCTGGGCGCACGCGCCGCGCGGCGCGCAACCGCGCGGCGGCGTGGCAAATGTTCGGCCCCGACAGGCGTGTCACAAGGAGATCAGTACTCAAGGAGGGTCATCCCGTGAAACGTACAGCACTCAGCCTTCTTCTCCTGGCCAGCCTCGCGCCGCTGGTGGCGCCCGCCCAGGCCGATGAAAACCCCTGGCAGATCCGCGCCCGCGTGATCGGTGTTCTGCCCGATGAAGGCGCAGACCTCTCTGCCGGCACCACCGCCCTGCCCGGAGATGTGGAGATTGGCGACCAATATGTCCCGGAACTCGACATCACCTATTTCTTCAATGAAAACATTGCGGCGGAACTGATCCTCGGGGTCACGCCGCACGATGTGAAGGCCACCGGCGCGGAAGTGCCCGGCGCGTTCGGCCCGGCCGATGTCGATCTTGGCGATGTCTGGCTGCTGCCGCCTACGCTGACGCTGCAATATCACTTCAGGAATGACAGTCAGTTCACGCCATATGTGGGCGCTGGGGTGAATGCCACTTTCTTCTTCAACGAGGATGAGGGCGATGTGGCCGACAGTATCGACTATGACTCCAGTTTTGGTCCCGCCCTGCAGGTCGGTTTCGACTATGACATGGATGGCGAGGAAGGCGGGTGGCTCCTCAATGTTGATGTGAAGAAGGTCTGGATCAACACCGATGTGACGGTCGACCTTTCCACAGCCCTCGGGCCGACGCTTGGCACTTCGGAGGTTCTGGTTGATGCCGATGTGGATATCAACCCGCTGATCGTGGGCATCGGTTTCGGCTACAAATACTAGCGCGTTCAAACAAGGCCGGTGGGCTCTGTCCCAATCCTCCCATTCCACCGGCTTCCAGTGACCCGCCCCTTCCTCCAGGGGCGGGTCTTTTTTGTTTGGCACAAGGCGCGTGGGCGTGAAGCTATACTGAAACGCCCTGCATCGCCTCGACCATGAGCAAGTGCCGGCGGGCGACATCATCGGCATTGCGGCTATAGCCTCCCCCCAGGACCGCGCAGAGCGGAACGCCACCTGTCGCGCAGGCCTCGACCACCATCCGGTCGCGGCGATAGAGCCCGGCATCGGTGAGATCGAGCAGGCCCAGCCGGTCGTCGCGATGCGGGTCGACACCGGCATTGTAGAAAGCAAGATGAGGGCGCGCCTCGGCGAAAACGCGCTCCAGGGCCGGGGCAAGCACGGTGAGATACGCACTGTCCCCCGTGCCAGCCGGCAAGCCGATATCGAAATCCGACGATGGCTTCTCGCGCGGCCAGTTTGCCTCACAGTGCATTGAAAATGTGTAGCCTTCCGGCTCAGAGGCAAAGAGCTTCGCAGTGCCGTCCCCCTGGTGTACATCCAGATCGATAATGGCGATGCGCGCGGCCTCTCCAGTCTCGATCAGGTCCCGCGCGGCCACCGCCACATCATTGAATACGCAAAATCCCGCCCCGCCCTGGCGGTCGGCATGATGGCTCCCCCCGGCCAGATTGACGGCCCGGCCCTGCTCAAGCGCCAGCCGGGCGGCGAGGCATGTCCCGCCGACAGAGGCGCGCGAACGGCGCGCAATTGCGGGCGTGATCTCAAACCCGATGCGGCGCGCACTGGCCTTGTCCAGGGTCTGGCTCAGGATCGCCTCGACATAGGCCGGATCATGAACACGCGAAAGTGTGGCGACACTGGCAAGCTCGGGAACATGGAAGCCCCGGCCGGCCGCGCGTAACCGCTCTGCTACCAGCGAGTATTTGCGCATCGGGAAACGGTGCCCATCTGGCACACTCTCCGCATCATAGGCGGGATGGTGAACCAGCGCAGCCATGGGCATGATCCTACTCCGGCAGGGACATAAAAAAACACCCCGGCGCGGCGGCCGGGGTGTTTCGAAGAAATTGCAATGAAATCCTAGCTGCCGTCAGCGCAGCCTGACTCCTGATAGGCGATCTGAGCGATCTCATAACGCTCATCAATTGTCCGGCAACCTTCCGGACGCTGATCCTCATTGAGTGCGCTCAGACGGTTACAAGCCTTGCGCTCATTGTCGAGTTCCAGGAAGGGCGTGCGCAATTCAAAACATTGCAGGGCGCGCGCGGTGGCACGCTCAGCTGCGATGAAGTCGATCCAGCCACGACCGCCGCGATTATTGGCGCTGCGGAACGCCTCAAGCGCGCCTTCAACATCATCGCGCTCATAACGCGACTGGCCGATCAGGGTCCAGGCCGTACCGCGGTCATTGATACCGCCCGTATTCAGCGCCTGCAGCAGCGCCTCCTCGGTCTGCTCCCAATCCTTCAACTCGGCATAAGAGCGGCCAAGACGCTCATACATTTCACCAGAATTGCTGAGCTGCGCGGCTTCGCGGATCACCGGAATGGCGCGCTCGAACTCACGCGCGACCTGATAGAGATTGGCCAGCAATTCGAGCTTCTCGTAATTCTTCTCAACACGCCCAGCATTCATTTCCTTTTCCAGGATCTTGGCGGCCTGGAAGGGCACATCGAACTGGTTGTAGAAGTTCACAACCCGCATGATCTCGTCGCTGGTCTGCAGGATGCCGCCCAGATACATGGCCTTCTGAACTTCAAAGGCGCGGCGCTGGTTGCCAGCCTGGAAATAGTCGCCCGCAATGGCATCCCAGAGGCGGCGCTCGGTCGGGTTACGGCGCAGAAGCTGTTCCAGGAGCTGGGCCTTCTTGGCCAGCTGGCCGGTTTCGTCATAGAGGAAAATCAGAAAGTCATAGACTTCCCGTTCGGCATTGGGCCCATCCTGACGAAACACTTCCTCGGCCCAGCGCAGGGATTTCTGATTGTCATCGGCCTTGTGGTAGAGCACGGCCAGCTGCCATTTCTGGCTGCGGTCCGGCTGTCCGCCAGCGCTCATCCAGCGTTCCATATAGCTGATGGCGCGCGGCATATTCTCATCCTGAAGATAGAGCTGCGCGATATTGTAATATGTGGTCGCGATCTGGTCGGCAGGTACATAGCCCTTGTTCACGGCCGACTCCAGATCCGCCACAGCGCCCATATAGTCGCCAGACTCAACCTTCACCGCCGCTGACAGGCGCAGCAGGGCGCCCTCTTCATAGCAGTTCATCTCATTGGCGCGCAGCTCGTTGAGCTTGGCCAATGCAGCGGTCGCATTGTCGTTTACCAGCAACTCATTCTCGGCGGCGAGATAAAGCTGCCCGTTTTTCGAGGTGAACTCGGTGACGTCGCAGCCCTGCGCGACGGCCGTGCCCGCGCCCAGCACAACCAGTGCGCAAGCGGCGACAAAGCTCCGGATCTTGGATTTCAGTGCCATGGTGTCTCACTCCTTTTCCACGCTTGCGCGCGGGCTCGCCTTAACAAACCGGAAACGCCCTTCCCATTCAAGGGTTTCTATTCCTCTGACTGGTGTTTTTTCTACACAATTGATGCCTTTGGGCCGCATTCGTGTCACGCGCCTGAAATGACTGGGACAATCGCGGCTTCAAGCGCACCCATCTGCGCTTAGTCATCCAGCCCATATTCAATCGGATAGACCACGCTACGCCGCTCCACAGCCTGGCCTCGGACGATTTTCGGGGCGAATCGCACACGGCTTACAGCCTCTTCGGCAGAGCGTTTGAAAACACTATCGCTGCACATGGCGTTGAGATTGAACGGCTCGCCGCGAGCATTGACGTCAAAGTGCACCTCACATCTGCCCTCAAGACCGCGTTCGGCAGCACGCGACGGATATACAGGGGCTGGAGGGCTTATCGGTTGGGCTTCGCGTTCGTTGATCACCACGGGTGCGACAACCAGATGATCCAGACTTGCGAAATCCAGCCCGCTCGGCGCTGCGCCGTCAATACTGGCCGCGGGCAGATCGATGTCACTCTTGGCAGTCGAAAGTTGAGGTGGCGGTGGCGGCTGGGTGGCCGCCGGCAGTCGCTGGACCGGCATGCGCTTTCGGGGCTCATCCGGCGTGTCAGCCTGCTGCGGCGTGATCGGTACAAGTTGACGTGTTTCCACGAGGGGCGGCTCCTCAAACTCGACAGAAACTAGCCAGTTCATGACGAAATAGCTGGCAAGCGTGGCAATCGCGGCCGGTACGAGCAGACTTAAGCGCGAGCGTAGGGAGAATATGGACAGTGCCGCCGCGCCCTTAGGGCTTGCCGCAAGCCTGCCACCTGCTGTCGCGAGGCGCGCCTGCCCACCGTCAAGGCCATGACCCAATCCAGGATATCCCATGCTCTCTCCTCCCTGAGCAACACTGCGGACAGTTTTGTTATGTTGTTACATAACAAAAAATTGACGTAGCGTCAAACATCTGAATTGCACAAATGAAAACGCCCCGGTGAATGACCGGGGCGTTTGCTATTGGTGAGCGTGATATGAGCTACCCGTCGAGGCCAAACTCAATCGGATAGACCACGTTCCGGCGCTCCAGCGCCTGACCACGCACGATTTTCGGTGCAAAACGTACACGGCTCACAGCCCGTTCCGCCTCGCGGCGGAAGACGCTGTCGGTACAAACCGCTTCCACATTGAACGGCTCGCCGCGTGCGTTCACATCAAAGCGAACCTCACAGCTGCCCTCAATGCCGCGCTCAGCC
>JALEGE010000149.1 GCA_022760335.1 Hyphomonadaceae bacterium | reverse complement strand
CGATCTATGACACCATGCAGTATATCCGCTGTCCGATTTCCACCGTGTGCATCGGCCAGGCGGCCAGCATGGGCTCTCTGCTTCTGGCGGCTGGTGACACGGGCAACCGGATCGCACTTCCCAATGCGCGCATCATGCTGCACCAGCCTTCTGGCGGCTATCGCGGTGTGGCCACCGATATTGAGCGTCATGCGGAAGAGATCATCGATCTGAAGCACCGCTTGAACAATATTTATGTGAAACACACAGGTCAGGATTACGAGACAATTGAACGTAAACTGGACCGCGATACCTTCCTTACCGCAGAGGAAGGTGTTGAATTTGGCATCGTTGACCGCGTTTTTGAGCGCCGAGTGGACGAAAACGAAACAAAATAGCAGCCGGAGTTTGGCCCCTTGCTTGCGGGGGATGGCTGCATATGATCGAGTAGTAAGGGTCGGTAAGGAAACGGTACGCGTAAGGACGACGTTAACCCGGAAGCCGGCATTGAGGCCAGTATGACCAAGCAAACCACGAACGGCGACTCCAAGAACACGCTTTATTGCTCCTTCTGCGGCAAGAGCCAGCATGAGGTGAAAAAGCTGATCGCCGGGCCGACCGTCTTCATCTGCGATGAATGCGTCGAGCTCTGCATGGATATCATCCGTGAGGAGAACAAATCCTCCATCAGCCGTTCGCGTGAGGGCGTGCCAACCCCGCAGGAAATCTGCGATGTGCTGGACGATTATGTGATTGGCCAATCCTATGCCAAGCGCATCCTTTCTGTGGCCGTGCACAATCACTACAAGCGCCTGGCCCATGCCTCGAAGAATGACGGTGTGGAACTGGCCAAGTCGAACATTCTGCTGATTGGCCCGACCGGGTGCGGCAAGACGCTGCTCGCCCAGACGCTGGCGCGCGTGCTCGATGTGCCTTTCACCATGGCCGATGCGACAACGCTCACAGAAGCGGGGTATGTCGGTGAGGATGTTGAGAATATCGTCCTGAAGCTGCTGCAAGCCTCTGACTATAATGTCGAGCGGGCCCAGCGCGGCATCGTCTATATCGACGAGATCGACAAGATTTCCCGCAAGTCTGACAACCCGTCCATCACGCGCGATGTGTCGGGCGAGGGCGTGCAGCAGGCCCTGCTGAAGATCATGGAGGGCACCGTTGCCTCCGTGCCGCCGCAGGGCGGACGCAAGCATCCCCAGCAAGAGTTCCTGCAGGTCGATACTACCAATATCCTGTTCATCTGTGGCGGTGCCTTTGCCGGCCTCGACAAGATCATCTCCCAGCGCGGGGAAGGCTCCACCATCGGCTTCGGCGCCGATGTGAAGGATGCCGAGGAGCGCGCCACGGGCGCCGTGCTGCGCGACTGCGAGCCGGAAGACCTGCAGCGCTATGGCCTGATCCCGGAATTCATCGGCCGCCTGCCGGTGATCGCGACCCTGGAAGACCTGGACGAGCCTGCCCTGGTGCAGATCCTCACCCAGCCGAAGAACGCGCTGCTGAAACAGTATCAGCGTCTCTTCGAGATGGAGAATGTCGAGCTGACCTTCACAGACGAGGCCCTCTCGGCCGTGGCCAAGAAAGCCATCATCCGCAAGACCGGCGCCCGCGGCCTGCGCTCCATCATGGAAGGCATTCTGCTCGACACCATGTACGAACTGCCCAATCTGCGCGGTGTGCAGGAAGTGGTCATCAATGGCGAGGTCGTCGACGGCAATGCCGAGCCGCTCTATGTCCACGGTGAAGCCCAGCAGGGCGCGGCGAGTTAAGCTGCGCTCTAGGGGTCAAAACCGCCAAATTGGTTGGGGTCTGAAGTCGGGCGGTTTTCTCCGCTTGGGTCGGCTGCCCCGAAGCGCCCGAATACTAGCCAATACACAGCCACAGCGGTGAGCCAGACCGTTGCTATGACAACGGCTCTCAGGTGATCCATGATAATTGCGGTGAAGAAGCCAGCAGTTCCCAGTAGAATGGCTAAAACCAAAAGCAACTGCTTCACGTTACGCCCCATGGTTGGTCTCCGCGCACCATTAGGCTTTTGCTGGTGTTTTGCCAGGCAATCTGCCCCCCTTGAAAAACTCGCTGAACAAACCGGGTTGAACGCATCTGTGGAAGGCCCAACATCTGATCTGTTGAAAGACGAGAATCGCCCGACACTCGGGTGACAACCGGCCCCGTCGCCGCTGAGCGGGATGCGGGCTCTGCTGAGGAGGCAGAAGATGCCAGAACAAAAGACCCTCCCGGTCCTTCCCTTGCGCGACATTGTCGTGTTTCCGGACATGGTGGCGCCGCTCTTTGTGGGCCGCGACAAGTCCGTACGTGCCCTCGAAATGGTCGAGGATGGCGAGAACGAGATCATGCTGGTCGCCCAGCAGGACCCGACTGTCGACGATCCTCATGCCGATGATCTCTATGCGGTCGGCACCATCGCAACCATTCTGCAACTCCTGAAATTGCCCGATGGCACGGTGAAAGTCCTGGTGGAAGGGCGCGACCGCGCGAGCCTTCTTCAACTGCACGACCGCGGCGATTATTTCGAAGCCGATGTCCACGCCCATGATGGCGAGGATGAACACGGGGAAGACCTCGAAGCCCTGGTGCGCGCGGTGACCGAGCAGTTTGAGAATTATGTGAAGCTGAACCGGAAAATTCCGCCGGAAAGCGTCTCCACAATCGCCCAGATTACCGAGCCCGGAAAACTCGCCGATGCGGTGGCCAGTCAGCTGTCGGTGAAGCTCTCCGACAAGCAGGACATGCTGGAAATGACCGATCCGCGCACGCGCCTTGAAAAGGTGTTTGCGCTGATGGAAGGCGAGATGGGCATGCTCCAGATGGAGCGGAAGATCAAAAACCGCGTGAAGCGGCAGATGGAGAAAACCCAGCGCGAATATTATCTCAATGAGCAGATGAAGGCGATCCAGCGCGAGCTGGGCGAGGCTGGCCAGGATGGTGGCGAGCGCGATGAAATTGCCGAGCTTGAAGAGAAGATCGCCGAGGCCCAGCTGCCCGAAGAAGCACGCGCCAAGGCCGAGGGCGAGCTGAAAAAGCTGCGCCAGATGAGCCCCATGTCGGCCGAAAGCACGGTTGTGCGCAATTATCTCGACTGGATCATCTCGCTGCCCTGGAAGGCCCGCAAGGATATCTCCATCGATCTCAGCAAGGCTGAGGAACAGCTCGATGGTGACCATTACGGCCTCGACAAGGTGAAAGAGCGCATCATCGAGTATCTCGCCGTGAACAAGCGGACCGAGAAACTGCGCGGACCCATTCTGTGTCTTGTCGGTCCGCCTGGCGTCGGCAAGACTTCACTTGGTCGCTCTATCGCCGAGGCCACAGGGCGCGACTTCGTGCGCGTGTCGCTTGGCGGTGTGCGGGACGAAAGCGAGATCCGCGGCCACCGGCGCACCTATATCGGCTCCATGCCGGGGCGCATCATCCAGTCGCTGAAAAAGGCAAAATCCGGCAATCCGCTCTTCCTGCTCGATGAGATCGACAAGATGGGCATGGATTATCGCGGCGATCCGGCCTCGGCGCTATTGGAGGTGCTCGATCCGGAGCAGAACTCGACGTTCAACGATCACTATCTGGAGCTGGATTACGATCTCTCCGATGTGATGTTCATCACCACGGCGAACTCGCTGAACATGCCCCAACCTCTGCTGGACCGCATGGAGATCATCCGCATCGCCGGCTACACCGAAGACGAGAAACTCGAGATCGCCAAGCGCCACCTCCTGGTGAAGATCCGCGACAATCATGGCCTGAAGGAAGGCGAGTGGATTGTCGAGCCCGAGGCCATCCGCGACCTGATCCGCTATTACACACGCGAGGCGGGCGTGCGGAATTTGGAACGCGAGATCGCCCGGCTCGCCCGCAAGGCTGTGCGCAAGCTCGCTCAGTCGGATGAGACCGAGATCGTTATCACGCCAGCGAATCTCGCTGACTATGCCGGTGTGCGGAAATTCCGTTATGGTCTGGCAGACGAAACCGACCAGATCGGCGCCGTCACGGGCCTCGCCTGGACCGAAACCGGCGGAGATCTGCTCACCATCGAGGCGGTTTCCATGCCGGGTCGTGGCAACATGAAGGTAACCGGGAACCTGCGCGATGTGATGAAGGAATCCATCCAGGCGGCCAGCTCGCTGGTGCGCTCGCGGGCGGTCACGCTCGGAATCAAGCCGACAGCCTTCACCACGACGGACATCCATGTCCACGTGCCAGAGGGCGCGACACCCAAGGACGGACCGAGTGCAGGTATCGCCATGACCACGGCCATCGTCTCACTGCTGACCGGCAATCCGGTCTCCCGCGAAGTGGCGATGACCGGTGAGATCACGCTGCGCGGCCGGGTGCTGCCCATTGGGGGCTTGAAAGAGAAACTGCTCGCGGCCCTGCGCGGCGGCATCAAGACGGTGCTGATCCCGGAAGAGAATGCCAAGGATCTCGTGGATATTCCGGACAATGTGAAAGCTCAGCTGAACATTGTGCCCGTGTCCGACATCAATGAGGTGCTCGCTCGTGCGCTCACGCGACCGCTGCGTCCAATCGAGTGGACGGAAGAGGATGAGGCGCAGCTGCAGGCCAATCTTGCCGGACAGGGGCCCAGTCAGCCAGGAAGCTCGGATGTGATCCGCGCAAACTGATCTCGGCTTTGACGAAACTGAAATAGACGGCCGTTCCACTGGAGCGGCCGTCTTGCATTTGTGTCCGGACTGGCCCAAACAGAGCGGCCTGTAAGCGTGCGCGCTTTGGGGGCGGTTAGCTCAGCTGGTAGAGCATCTCGTTTACACCGAGAGGGTCAGCGGTTCGAACCCGTTACCGCCCACCAATGAAATCAATGCATTAGGATGGTGTTGGTGCGTCAGGCTGGCTGAATAGGCTGAGTTTCGTGCCATATTCGTGCCAAATGATCCGACCAGGCACTGAAACCAGCCGACATCAGCGGGTCATTCAATCACCGTTAGGATTGTTTTTGAGGTACTTGATCCACTCTTTTTGGTACATCGCGATTTGGCCAACAATCGAGCTTTCCGTGAAGGCGTCTGAATACGCCTTCCCTTCATCCAGCTTCTTGATCAATTGACAGAGCGCGAGCGCAAACGGCTTTTTGCCTTCGCCCACTGAATCTCCCGTTCGTGTGCGAGGGGGCAGCTTGTCTGTGGCCTCCTGCCAGATGCCCGCAAGCATCCACACGAAATCCTTCACTTGCGGCGATGTTTTCGGACCTGATTTGATCGACTCGCTGGTGACGGTCTCTATCTCTGCGACGAAGTTTTCGAGCACTCCCGGTAGGGCATGGAACGCGCTGGTGCCCATCGTGGATGGCCCTGGAATGAGGCTTGGTATCGAAGAGGTGACCTCGGAGCGGGCAGCGAGATTTAGGCTATTCATGCCGACCAGGAGGTTCTGGGCCTGCTGGGCCAAGCTCAACAAGCTCCGCTTCTCTTCCTGCGTATATTGCTCCGGAACACCTTTCGGCTCCCGGTAAAACCACTCGATCCGGCCAAGCAGTATTTTCACAATGTGAGCCGCCGACTCCTCGGCTAGGGGGGCGTTCGCGCCATCCTTTTTCAGTCTTTCAACCAGGAAGCTCATTAGTTCCTGTGCCTTGGGGGAGGATATGTCGATGTGCGGCTGCTTTGACATATTGGCGGTCACTGGTTTGGGCGGTCTCTACGGAAGGTCTCAATCCCACCTTGTTGTCACAGTCTTTCAGGCAATGCGACGTGACAAGCCTAATTCGTTGTTTTTGTTCAAGTGTCTTCAGGATGCTGAACAAGCGCCGGTCTCGGACCATCTGCGCGAGCTTTGTAACACACTGTATTTATGGAGAATGCAGGCTCTTCGTTCCCTGCAGTTGATCTTGCCACCCGAAACGGGAGCGGGTTGTTCAGGTGAATTGGTTCGTTCGGCAAGGAGCCGTGCGTCTACTTGTGAGGTGGGTCGGAGGGGGGGAGGCTTTTCGACCAAAACTTGCTTCCGTTCAATGACTTGGCGTTTTTGGGGAGGAGAGCGCTGTCATGGTTAGCTCCTGTCACAAGCCCTGTGACAATTCCATCCTGGAGCCAGCTATCACGGGTGGCCTGTATGGGTACGAGCCGCCGACTTCATCGGCGGAGGAGACCAGATATTTGGGAAAAAGAGAAAGGCGGGTGGTAGCTATTGCTGCAATCATTCGTCGGGGGGCAACAAGCAGGGAAAACTGGATTCCGGAAGGAGTTAGTCTTTGCTCCCGAGCAACGCTCCAATGTCCGTTTTCGCCCATTCCACGAAGAGTCCCATGGCCCCGGAGTGAATGGCCTCCTTGACCTGCTTATCAAGATCAGCGGGGATGATATCGGCAGGATACTGGGCTGCCAGGTCTTCAGGAGAGGCGGGAACACTCGTGTGCAGGGCACTGGCTCCGTCAAACCCGCGTGCCCTTATGCTGTCCAATGTGCGACGGCTTCTGGCCTGCAGCTCGGTGTCATCAAGCCCGGCACGCACAATTGTCCAGTCTATGAAATTCGATTTCCATCTCGGCAGGTTTGCCAGAAACCGTGTCGGGTCATGCGATATCTCGATCCGAGTATGAGGGACATCCCCATAGATCGGGTCCTTGTCATTTGCGATGCGTTCGGCCCGCTTGTCGTAGATCATGAGTTGGGCGCGTTTCTTGAAACTCTGTTGCGGGTACTTCTTGGCGGGGTGATAGAAATAGTGGAGATATGTCTCCGACCCCGTCGCAGGATCAGAGCAGCACCAGACTTTCCAGAGTTTGGGATGATGAACGATCAGGTTGGCCGCCCGCACATTCAGCACGTCTATGGCGACATCCATTCGAGTGATACGTGCATCGGGGAAGAGTGCCCGGAATGGAATGTGGGGGCCCGCCAACTCACTCCAGAGCTTCTCGATGAATTCCAGGTCACCGGGGCGCAGGGATGCCATACTCATTTCGATGCGGAGGGGCTTTTTCTGCTTGGCGCTGTTGGCGAAGGAAAAGGCCGGCCCGCGTCGGCCCTTTTCAAAGACGATGTCAAAGGTTCGGTATCCAGGGATACGGCGTTTGCTTGACGCTAGGTGCACATAAGACTTCGACGCTGCTTTCGTGGCGAACTGCTCAAACGTTTGGGCCCACCAGCCCGACAGCGTTGTAAACTTGCCTGACTTGGTTGTCGCCACAGGTTGTGCTGGTAGCGCGGCATAGGCTGCCTCGCCTTTGATTGTCATTGCGACGGTATCGAAAATCGGTTTGAGCACCAGTTTGCGTTCGCCATCGCTCGGCAGGAAATGCGACACGAGACTGGCATCCACAGACATATTCAGTGTGTTACAGGGTGAACTCTGTCCACGTGGTGCGATTTTGATTCTGAATTTAACCGGCATGGACATCCACCCAAGCCGTAATCTTGAGCTTACCGGGATTCGGCGCGCACGAAGACGGTGAATTTATCTGTTTTAAATCAATCATTTGGGAGTCGTTCGGCTCAGACGGACGATGTCTTGTATGTCCAGGGAGGCAAGTCCGGTGCCACTCGTGCAGCTAGCTGCACTCACAGAATCTGTAGTGCTCTGGCGGGCAATGTGGATGCGAACACCACTAGAAGCCAGGAATGCACCTAGCTGCACCGAAGCACGCTACGTGGCTCCCCGCCACTCGTTTCCTGAGCGTTTCGCCCGTGCCTATCGACAGAGATTGCTTGGCTGCATGACAGCGCGGGCCTGTTCGAGAACGTCAGTATGATTTCCACCAACTGCGGTCATCCATTCCAAGAACTCAATTACGTCGATGCGTCTCTCACCGATTTCGATCTTCGCGACATAGGACTGTGGCCTGTTCATCAGGTCCGCCAGGGCCTGTTGGGTCATGCCGGCATCTTCCCGGGCCTGGCGCAGCTCCGCGATCAAGACTTGGTGCGCTTTTGAGCGAAGGGATCGGCCCACAACTGCCCTCATTGGAGAAAGCAGTTGCCTCTAATTCCAAATCGGGATTATCCCATTTTAGGATGATTTGGAGGCTTCCCAATGAGATACGCCCTCGCGATTGTGCCCTTGCTCATGGCCACCAGCTGCGCTGCCGTGCCGACAGCTGCCGAACAGGAGGCGGCCTTCCTGGCGCTGACCGAAGCGCACTTTCGCGACACGATCACGATTGAGGATGATCCGCTTGATCCGAACATCACGATTGATACCCATCTGGGCTACCAGCAGACAGCGCTCTTCGCACCAAAGCAGGACCAGTTCCTCCGCGGTCTGGCGTTCCGGGAAAACGGGCTGCTTATCCTGCAGGCGTACGTCACGAGCGACACACGCGGCAGCTGGCTGTTCCCGACTCAGGCCAGCTTCGCGCACACACTCGCGCTACGCCCGGTGACCACAGTCCATTCCGACGTGGATTGCGGATATACCCCATGCCGGCACTATGAGCATGTCGTATTCGAGTTCACGCCGGAGGAACTGGACGCCGTCATCGCAGAGATTGAAGCGCGCGGTGATCAGACGCTGGCTTATCGGATTCTGGGGCAGAGTGGGCTGGACCGCGATGGGCGGTTTCACGTCAATGAGCTGAAGGCGTTTCGAGAGGCGACCATGCCATATCGATCTGAAAACCCAAATCCAGAGTGAAGCTATCATCAATCCCTTTAGAAATTAAGATGCATTCGCAATTGCGTCCTTGAGTTCCCCCTGCTACCAGCCGCGACTTATTCTCATTGTCAAAGGTCGCGTGGAAATGGCGTATGGTCGCTCGTCCCTGATTGTTCTGGCTGGAATGGCGCTGGCCGCTCCCGGATTTGCCGAGGAGGCAGGCGAGAACAGCTATGAATTGCTGTCCACTGTCATCGTGACCGGCTCTGCAGCTGATGTGCGCGACACGGCCGGGTCCGTCTCCTTCCTGACCGACGCGGACCTCTCGGTACAGGCCCAGTCCGACGTGCTGCGCATCCTGCGCGCTGTGCCGGGTGTGAACATCCAGGAAGAGGATGGTTATGGCCTCCGGCCCAATATCGGCCTGCGCGGCTCGGGCTCGGACCGCTCATCCCGGGTCGTGCTAATGGAAGATGGCGTGCCGATTGCCCCGGCGCCCTATGCCTCGCCCTCGGCCTACTACTTCCCGACCACGGCGCGAATGAGCGCGATCGAGGTTACCAAGGGCCCGGCCGCCATCCGTTATGGTCCGCGCACTACGGGCGGGGCGATCAATCTGTTCTCAACGCCGGTGCCGGAGGAACTCTCCGGGTTCGCGCAGGTCTTCTTCGGCACAGATAATCGCCAGCGCGCCCATGTCTGGGCCGGTGGGCGCGAGCAACTGGGCGGTGACTGGCAGCTTGGCGGTCTCATCGAGGTGTTGAGTGATGAGACCGATGGTTTCAAACGTCTCGATAGCGGCGGGAATACCGGCTTTGATGCGGACGATCTCGTACTCAAGCTCGGCTTATACAATGAGGACGGCCCGCTGCCGCAAAGCGTTGAATTCAAGTATCAGACGCGCGAGGAGACCTCCAACGAGACATATCTCGGCCTGACCCTGGAAGACTTCCGCGCCGATCCCTTTCGGCGCTATGACGCCAGCCGGGACGATCAGTTCAATGGCGAGAACGAGCTTTTCCAGCTCACGCACCGTATCGACTTCACGCCGGCCCTGAGCCTCACAACGATTGCCTATCGTCACGATTTCGACCGCAACTGGTACAAGCTCCAGGGCATCAGTCCCGATGGAACGGGCGCCAGCGGCGATATTGGCATCTCCTCGGTGATCGCCGATCCGGTAGCCAATGCAGCCGCCTTCGACCTCGCGACGGGTGTCTCCAGCCTGGACGATTCCATCGTCTACCGCGCCAATCGACGAGCCTATTACAGCCAGGGCGTCCAGTCGGTCCTGAACTGGCAGACGGCATTTGCCGGCGCGTCGCACGACGTCACCATCGGCCTGCGTGTGCATGAGGACGAAGAAGACCGCTTTCAGGAAGAGGACGCCTACCGGCTGGAGGCGGGAACCCTGTTCCTCACCACCGCCGGCGCACCCGGCAGCCAGGCCAACCGCATCTCCGCGGGTGAGGCGGTTGCGCTTTTCGTCGAAGACCGGATCGAGTTGGGCAATCTCGCCATCACGGCAGGTGCTCGGTTTGAGGACTATGAACTTACGCGTCAAGACTATGACACCGCCGATCCGACACGCGCGCTCGGCCCGACGCGTGTGCGCACGCTTTCAGACAGTGTCATCGTTCCGGGCCTCAGCATCCTTTATGATGTTAGCGACGAACTGGTCCTGCTCGCGGGTGTCCATCGCGGCTTTGCGATTGCCAGCCCTGGCGCGACCGAGGCGGACGAGGAAGAAAGCATCAACTGGGAAGCCGGTGGCCGCTATCAGAAAGGCGCATTGAGCTTTGAAGCCATCGCCTTCTTCAACGACTATTCCAACCTGCTGGGCACGTGCACAGCCTCGTCCGGCGGCGGTTGCACGATTGGCGACCAGTTCGATGGTGGTGACGTGGATGTGGCCGGCCTGGAACTGACGGCACGCTGGGATGCGGCAGACCTGTTCGATACCGATCTCGCCCTGCCAGTCAGCCTCGTCTACACCTATACCGATGCGGAATTCAAAACGGCTTTCGAAAGCAGCTATGAGCCCTGGGGCGATGTCGAGGCGGGTGATGAACTGCCCTATGTCTCCGACAACCAGCTCACCCTGACCGCCGGTATCGAGGATGCGCACTGGGGCGTTCAGCTCTCCGGAAACTATATCTCCGAAGCCCGGGCGCGTGCCGGGCAGGGCGCAATTCCAGCGGGGCAGGTCATCGATGCGCGCTGGGTGGCCGATGCGGCGGCCTGGTTCGATCTCACCGACAATCTGCGCCTCCGCCTGAAGGCCGAAAACCTATTCGATGAGGTTTATGTTGCCTCGATTGATCCGGCGGGCCTGCGCCCAGGCAAGCCGCAGGAAGTACTTATCGGACTGGATGTAAGCTTCTAGTCGGGCGCCCTGGCATCGGCAGCTAGGTTCAATTTCCACCTTGACTGGTCGTTGCGGTCTCCAAAAACCGATTGCCAATCGGTGTTTTGCTCTTTAGGAGTCCGCTCGGACCGTTGAGGAGCAGGTATGGCAGGTGATGCGCTGAAGTTGGGGCCGTTGG
>JALEGE010000148.1 GCA_022760335.1 Hyphomonadaceae bacterium | reverse complement strand
GCCAGAGGAGAAGTATCTCTCCCTGCGCGCCAGCATCGCCGAACAGACCCCGTTGAAAGCGGCCAGCAGCCCCGACGATATCGCCGACAGCGCCCTGTTCTTTGTCAGTGACGCCTCACGCCATATTACCGGTGAAACCCTGCTCACCGACGCCGGCATGCATTTGGGCTTTGCCTCGCTTGGAATGCGCTGAATGGCTGGATTAACTGTAGTTCATACTGAAAAACGGTAAATTTCGCGGTCAAAATTGCAGCATAGGCCTATATTGCTGGTTAGAGTTTAGGCACAGGCCGCGCTTCCTTCCCCATGCGGAGCGAATCCGTTGCCGCTTTGGATGAATAGTCGCCTTTTCATGTTGCTGACTATCATTTGAGAGGGAAGGACTTCAGATGCGGCAATTCATTAAGACAGTTTCAGCGGCTTTGGTCTTGGGCGGAACGCTCGTAGGCGTAGCCCAGGCTGAAGGCGAGTTTTCGGGCAATGTTGCCCTGACATCGGACTATGTGTTTCGGGGGTTCACACAGACTGATGGCGCGCCAACCATTCAAGGCGGCTTCGACTATGCGGATGACAGCGGGTTCTACGTCGGAACCTGGGCCTCTGGCGTAGACTTCAGTGACGGCACAAGCACCGAAATTGACATCTATGGCGGCTGGACCCCAACCGTTGGTGCGTTCGATCTCGATATCGGCGCCATCTACTATATTTACCCGGATGCTCCGGATGATCCTGCACAGAACTTCCTGGAAGTTTATGCCGGTGCCGGCACGACCCTGGGCGAGACTGTGGATGTGGGTGGTTCAATCGCCTATTCGCCGGACTATTACTATGAGACTGGCGCCACCATCTACTATGCAGCCTATGCTGGCGTCCCACTGGGCGAGAGCTTCGGTGTTGACGCATCGGTCGGGTTCCTGAGCTTCCTGGATGATGATGACTGCATGGATTGTGACTATGTGGACTATTCGATCGGCCTGACGACGGAATTTGAAGGCTTCGGCTTCGACTTCCGCTTCATCGGATCCGATGGCGATGGTGTCGATGGTCTGGACGGAGACGGCGGACCTGCGGGCGAGCGCTTCGTGGCAACGATCTCACGCTCGATGTAATTCGCGCTGGGGAGGCGCGAGCCTGGTGGGTGTTGCCGGGCACTCCTCCCCTCCTCCCTTCTGTCCGGGTGGTGCCCTCCATCACCGGACAGGCTACCTTATTGGCCGCTGCGCGTTCTCTACGCGCGGCGGCTTTTTCTCTTTCAGGCTAGGCGCTTTCTCGACCTGATGGAAAACTGGTGAAACAAGCCCGGCCCCCAGTGGACTGAAACATTGCGTCTGCGAACGCCACATCAAAAGCATGTAAACCCCATAGGCCATTGAAATTCGAGCATGGTCATGCTCAAATATGAGTTATAACGGTTGAATGTGCCTCTTATAGCGACTTGATCGCGAGATCAGCAGCCAGGAGAATTCTGCCATGCGCATCGGTGTTCCAACGGAAATCAAGAAACAGGAATTCCGCGTTGGTCTTACACCGGAAAGCGTCGGAGAACTCGTCGCGGCAGGCCATGAGGTCGCGATCCAGGCCGGTGCGGGCGAAGGTTCAGGCTTTACCGATCCAGAATATACTGCCGTGGGCGCAAATATCCTGCCTGATGCCGACGCACTTTTCGCCGCCAGTGAACTGATCGTGAAGGTGAAAGAGCCCCAAGCAGAGGAATGTGCGCGCCTCACCCCCGCCCACACCCTCTTCACCTATCTTCATCTCGCCGCTGACCCCACTCAGGCCAGGGGATTGATCCAGTCCGGCGCGACGGCGATCGCCTATGAGACCGTCACAGATCGTGATGGTCGCTTGCCCCTGCTGACGCCAATGAGCCAGGTGGCCGGGCGGATGAGCATGCAGGTCGCCGCCTGGGCGCTGATGAAAACGCGCCGTGGTCGGGGATTGCTGCTCGGCGGTGTGCCGGGCGTAACCCCGGCCAAGGTCATTATTATTGGCGGCGGTGTTTCAGGCACCAATGCGGCGGAAATTGCCGTCGGCATGCGCGCGGATGTGACAGTGTTCGATCGCAACACCCAGCGCCTTGCGGAGCTCGACGCCCAGTTCAACGGCCTGGTGAAAACAATGTACTCGACACGAACGGCATTGGCCGAGGCCGTGAAACAGGCCGATCTCATCATCGGCGCGGTTCTGATCCCTGGCGCTGCAGCGCCGAAACTGGTCACCCGCGACCAGCTGAAAACGATGAAACCTGGCGCGGTGCTCGTCGATATCGCCATCGACCAGGGCGGGTGCTTCGAAACCTCCCACCCCACAACGCATGCCGACCCGATCTATGAGATTGATGGCATCCTGCATTATTGCGTCGCCAATATGCCCGGCGCCGTGCCGCGCACCTCCACATATGCGCTCAACAATGCCACCCTGCCCTTTGTGATGCAGATCGCCGAAAAGGGCACGCATGTGGCGCTGAATGAGAACCCCCATCTTGCCCGCGGCCTCACCGTAGCCAGCGGCATGATCACACATGCGGCCGTCGCCCGTGACCTGGATATGGACTTTGCCACGCCGGACTGGTTTGTGCCTGTGGCATAGAAACTGGAGACTTGCTGATGGCCATGGACCGTGAAACCTTGGAAATGCATCTGCGCGAGGCCTTCCCTGAGGCCGAGATCACGCTGACAGATCTCGCCGGTGACAATGACCATTGGCAGGCGGAGATCGTGTCACCACAATTTTCAGGCCTACCACGGGTGAAGCAGCACCAGTTGGTCTACGCGGCGCTAAAGGGGAAAATGGGCGGGGAACTCCATGCTCTGGCGCTGAAGACGAAGGCACCATGAGGCATGCACGACTGGCACTTGTCTGCAGTGCCCTGGTGACCAGCCCTGCCACGGCACAAGCCTGGATGTGCGATGTGGCGACGGAAGGCGATACGGCCTTGCTGAACATCCAACTTGTCGAGGTCTATGGCGAAACTATCGGTGCAGGTTATGTTGCCCTGCTAACACCGCAAAGCGGGCGCCCTATCGACTGGGGCGCCGAGGCCGAATTCCTTGTCACACAAGACGGTTTTGACATTCGCCCCACGTCAAACCTGCCCGAGGCGCCATCTTTCCAGGCTTGGCTGCACGCAGGCGATCTTGTGAAACTGCATGACCCTTATGGCGCGCTGTGGGAGGGCACCTGCGAGAAATGGGACTACCCGGAATAGATCGGAGGTTCACCTAATCCTCAAACCCCACAAACACCGCCGCCTCGTCTACCGGCTTGCGGCGCGAGACGACGGCATTGGCCGGGAAGGTCTCATCGGGCCAGCCCATGGCCATGGCCATCATGATTACCTGATCTTCCGGAATGCCGGCATGCTCGCGCACCACGGGGCTCTGCATGATGCCCTGGGAATTGATCACGCACCCCAACCCCCGCGACCAGGCGGCATTGACGAGGCCATTCATCACCGCGCCGCAATCGAAGCAGGTGATGTCATTGCCTTCCACCTCCTTGTCGAAGGTGATGATGACGGAAACCGGCGCATCGAACTGGCGAAAGCCGCGCAACACCCAGTCCATGCGCTTTTCCTTGTCATGGCGCTCAATGCCCATGGCTTCGAAGAGTTGAACGGCGATCTCGATCTGCCGCTCGCGGTGGACGCCCTGATACTTGTCTCCGCCACGAAACTCGCGCGAATCCGGCACGCCAGCCATGTTGCGCTCAACATTGCCGGCGCGGATCTTGTCCAGCGCCTGGCCCGTAATGACATGGAAATGCCAGGGCTGGGTGTTCATCGAGGAGGGCGCGCGCATGGCGAGCTCGATGATCTCGCGGATGAGCGCCTTCGGTACGGGCTTTTTCTGAAACCCGCGAATGCTGCGCCGACCCCGGATCACCTCATCATAGTTCATGGACTTTCCCTCCTTACATTATCTGTCCATGGGAAATATGGGCGACACGAGCGGGTCTGGCGAGGACAGTTTGACCGGTTTTCCAGACGACCTTGCGTCAACCAGACCGGGCCATGCGCTCAGCGCCTGACTTGACGGCGCCACGCGCGATCCTCACATGATGTGCACTGCACTATTCTGCGCGAAGGAGCGCCAAATGTCCGATGCCGTTCAGGCCGCTATCGATGAAGCCGTGAAGACAAATGACGTCGTCTTGTTCATGAAGGGCACACCCACTTTTCCGCAGTGCGGATTTTCCTCCGTGGTGGTGCAGATCCTGGATGTACTTGGCGTGGAATATGTCTCCAACAATGTGCTGGAAGACCAGTCTGTGCGCGAAGGCATCAAGGTCTATAGCGACTGGCCGACCATCCCCCAGCTTTATGTGAAGGGCGAATTTGTCGGCGGCTGCGACATCATCCGCGAGATGTATGAAAGCGGCGAGCTCCGCGACTTCATGTCTGACAAGGGCGTGGAACTGGCGGCTTAGCCCGTTTCCGCCTTTGGCGGAATCGGTCGTCGCTGTCTTTGCGCTCACGCCAGTCGGCTGTCGCCGACGGCTCCGCGGGGGCGGCGCAAAAGCGCCGGGCGATGCTTATCGCCGGTGTGCGTTTCCGCCAAAGCCGGAAACGCCCTAGTCTCCCTGCCCCGCCTCGAAATACCGCTCTGCAAAGTCCAGGAAAACCGGCCAGTTCGGCCCATTGGTGTGGCCGCCCAGATGCTGGCGAAAAGCAAGCTCGCCTGCTGTCAGGCCTGTACCTGGCTCCGGCATGTCCTCAATCGGCAACCCCTTCGCGCCGAGCAATTCATACACCGTGCTTGCCTCTGCTGTCGCCATGAAGATGCCGCGCGGATCGACCCAGCCATCGCCCTCTTCCGCCAGCCCCGTGCCGACAAAGAGCGGGCGCGGCGCCGACAGGGCAATCAGGCTGTGCGCATCGATCGGCAGGTCATCCCACCCCAGCGGATCGGCGGCATATTTGATGAAATTCCCCGCCATCCAGTGATACTCGCCGCTGCCGGCAATATTCTCCAGGATCTCACCATTGTCGCGCCGGTAGAGCGAGGCCCCGCCCTCGCCGGATGAGCCGGAAAAGCCCATGGCAAAACGGGGCTCATAGGCCATGGTCACCAGCACGGCCTTGCCATAGCGCGACAGGCCCTCCACCCCGACGCGGCTTGCGTCCACGGTCTCCATCTCCTCGAAATGATCCAGCACCCGGCTCGCGCCCCAGGCCCAGGCGCGCAGGGCGCCCCAGTCTTCCGGCGCGCGCGGCTCGCCCTTGTTGGCAAGGCCAACAATCCCCTCGCGCAACCCCGCGCCATTATCGGCCTGCACACTGGTCGGCACCAGCTCGGCATGGGCCCAGCCGCGCGCAAGCACGAGTTCGGTGGGCGTCGGACCAGGCGGCGGGCTCCAGCCCTCTGGCGGTTCCCAGCCCGGCGGGGGGCGGAAGACAAAGCTCAGCACGGCGGGCACGGGACCAGGCGCTGCGGCTGGGCGCGTCAACGTCATTTCGATATCGACGCTGATGAAGGGCCAGGTGCTGTTGTCGACATGGCCGACCAAGTCCTGGATCACGACGGGCACGTCACCCGCCCAACCCTCCCGCTCGGCCACAACCTCCCAGCGCACCCCCGGCACATCTGCCGGCACGCGGCCATAGATTTCGCGGTCGAACAGTTCGATCAGCTCCGGCCGCCGCTCTGCGCGCCACATCTGCGCGCTGGTCACCGGCGTGCCGTCTTCAAGCTCCAGCAGAGGCGGCAGATCCGGATACGGATTGGAGGTCGCCTCATCATAATTGGCATAGTTGGGATGGGTCGGGTCCATGCCATTGCGACCGGGACGCAGCTGCTCAATGCCCAATAGATGCATCATGCGGGCATGGTCGTTCTCGAACACGGGCTCACCGGGCGCGTCGCGCAAGTCTGAGACGGCGCAAGCTGCGAGAGCCACAGCCCCGCAAAGCGCCATGGTGACCATGATTTGCTTCATCGCGTCCTCCCAGACCGTATTTTCCGGCAGCTTAGTGAGCGCTATCATTTCTGTCGAGGCGCGTGCGATGTCTTGCCGAAACCGCGTAAACCTGATTGAAGCCGCCGATGACCCCACAATCTGCCCCCAAGGTCGGCATCGTCTCGCTCGGATGCCCGAAAGCGCTGGTCGATAGCGAACGCATCATCACGCGCCTGCGCGCCGAAGGCTATGCGATCAGCCCGGATTATGCCGGCGCGGATCTCGTGCTGGTGAACACGTGCGGCTTCCTGGACAGCGCGCGCGAAGAGAGCCTTGATGCCATCGGCGAAGCGATTGAACAGAATGGCAAGGTGATCGTCACCGGGTGTCTGGGCGCGGAGCCCGATGTCATCGAAAAGGCCCACCCCAAAGTGCTCGCCATCACCGGCCCGCACCAATATGAGCAGGTGATGGGGGCGGTGCACACGCACCTGACGCCGCCGCCGGACCCCAAGCGCGATCTCATCCCCGAAAGCGGCCTCCGCCTCACCCCGCGCCACTATGCCTATCTGAAGATTTCCGAGGGCTGCAACAATCGCTGCAGCTTCTGCATCATCCCGAAGCTGCGCGGGGATCTGGTGAGCCGGCCGATCCATCATGTGCTGACCGAGGCCGAACGGCTCGTCGGCGCGGGCGTGAAGGAACTCCTCGTCATCTCGCAGGACACCTCCGCATACGGACTGGACGTAAAATACGCCGTGCACAAATGGCGGGATCGCGACTACCAGACCCGCTTCATCGACCTCGCCCGCGGGCTCGGCACGCTCGGCGCCTGGGTGCGCCTGCACTATGTGTATCCCTATCCGCATGTGGATGAGGTGGTCGAGTTGATGGCCGACGGGGCGGTCCTGCCCTATCTCGACATCCCTTTCCAGCATGCCAGCCCGACTGTTCTCAAGGCAATGAAACGCCCGGCCAAGCAGGACCGCGTGCTGGAGCGCATCAAATCCTGGCGCGCGGCCGTGCCGGAGCTCGCCATCCGCTCGACTTTCATTGTCGGCTTCCCGGGCGAAACCGAGGAGGATTTCGAGGTGCTGCTCGACTTCATCCGCGAGGCAAAAATCGACCGGGCCGGCTGTTTCAAATATGAGAATGTCGCCCATGCGGACAGCGGCGAATTGCCCGGCCATGTGCCTGAAGACGTAAAAGAAGAGCGTTGGCACCGTTTCATGGCGGCACAAGCGGAGATTTCCGCGGCTCGCGCCGCCGCGCAAATCGGCAGTGTACAGGATGTGATTATTGACGCTTCTGGCGAAGCAGAAGGCGAGTGGATCGGACGCTCAAAAGCCGATGCGCCGGAGATTGACGGAGTGGTCTACCTAAGCGGTGCGCCAGACGCCCGCGTTGGAGAGATAGTCTCGGCAAAGATCCATGATGCAGATGAGTATGACCTTTATGGCATGCCGGCCTGAGCCGAACCCACATCCATCATCCAGACTCATTTTCCGCAAATGTCTGCGCAGGCAGGCATCCATGGACGAAAGAATCAACAAGTATTCCCGGTCGAAACATCGGTCCATGGACACCTGCCTTCGCAGGTGTCTGCGGAGTTGGAGCAATGGACTCTACCTCTACTCTGCAGCGGCGCGAACAACGCTTTCAAGCTCACTGATCGCGGCCTCCAGCGCGCCTACATCCATCGCTTCAACCATGATGCGGATCAGCGGCTCGGTACCAGAGGCGCGGACCAGAACGCGACCGTCCGCCCCCAGACGATCTGCAGCTGTGGCAATTGCCTCCTGTACGGATGCCATGTTCATCGGGCTCTCGCCTTCATAGCGCACATTCACCAGTTTCTGAGGAACCGGCTCGAATACATTTGAAATTTCAGAGAATTTTCGCCCATCCGTCTTCGCCAAGGCCAGCACATGCAGACCCGCGAGCAGACCGTCTCCAGTCGTCGTATGATCCAGCAGGACGATATGACCGGACTGTTCGCCGCCGAGATTGATCCCGCCCGCGCGCATCGCCTCGACCACATGCTTGTCACCCACCGCTGTACGCGTGAGCGGCAATCCGAGGTCGGACAGATAGCGCTCCAGACCCAGATTGGACATCACGGTTGTCACAACGCCGCCCCCGGTCAGCCGGTCATCCGCCCGCATGGCCGCGGCCAGCAAGGCGATGATCTGGTCGCCATCCACCTCCGCGCCGGTCTCGTCCACCATGATCGCCCGATCAGCATCGCCATCCAGCGCCAGGCCGGCATAGGCGCCGACCTCTACCACTTTCGCGGCGAGCGCTTCGGTATGGGTCGCGCCGACCCCGTCATTGATGTTCACCCCGTCGGGGGCATCGCCAATCGCGGTCACTTGCGCGCCAAATGCCCGTAAAATGGCGGCGGCGCGCGGTGTTGCCCCGCCATGCGCGGTGTCGAGCACCACATGCAGACCGTCCAACGCGCCAGCCGGAATACCGTAAACGGAGAGATCCGGCGCATCCCATTTCACAACCTCAACCCGATAGGGATCGCCAGGGGAAAAAACGGCCTTGCCAGCCTCATCCATCAAGAACTCGATCCGGTCCTGGGCCTCAGAGCTCAGCTTGAAGCCCTCACCATCAAACAGTTTCACACCATTGTCCGTGGCCGGATTGTGTGAGGCGGTAATCATGATGCCCAACTGTGCCTTTGAAGCGCGGGTATACCGCGCAAGCTCGGGCGTGCTGGCCTCGCCAACAAGGTCGATCCGGGCACCATGCGCCCGCAGCGCCGCGCTGAGCGCATGCATAATCCAGCCGCTGGAGGCGCGTGTATCCCAACCGATAGCAATATGCGGGCTCGGCTCACCTTCCTCTACCAGCCAGGCCCAAAGTGCCTCGCCCAACTGCGTCATGCCCAGCGGCGTCAGCGGCGGGGTGCCGACCGTCTTGCGGATACCATCGGTGCCAAAATACTTAGCCATATTGCTGATCTCCAAAACGCGTCCCGCAACGCTCCGCCCACAGATTTGGTTCTGGCACCCACACACCACGCAGGCTGGCGGGCATCAGCGGAATGTCCGGGGCCGGATCAGCCGGCACGATCATGCGCGGCGAAAATACCCGTCCGGGCCAAAGCGGCGCCAAGCGGAAATTCGTCATTGCGGCCAGAGCCAAACGGTCAGCAGGTTTGCCTACAGGATCAAACCCAATCACACGACCATCCTCATCGCCTGAAACCAGGAAGGCCCCGCGCGCCAGGGCAACATCCTGCTCCTCACAAAGAATCACCGGCGCGGCGAAAACCAGGGTCGGATAGGCCTCCGCACTCTGCAGGCTGATGACCACGGGCGGCGGGCCATTGGATGCATTGAACGCGTCTGGCACACCGCACGTGTCGATTACAATTTGAATCAGGGATCCGGTCATACCCCCTGCTTACTGTGATGCGTCTAGAACTGGAAGTAGACGAAGGGCGCGGCCTCCAATGGATAAAGCGCCAATAACAGACCCATCGTC
>JALEGE010000147.1 GCA_022760335.1 Hyphomonadaceae bacterium | reverse complement strand
TGCCCATGGCGCAGCAATGTCCGGTCAAACAGATCCGCCACCACCATTCGTGTCGATCCGCCATCCGGCAAGGCGAGGTAGTCCGGGCCAATCGTATCCAGCTTCAGGCCCACATCACGCGTCGCCGCGATCCAGCCTTCCATCAACGACTTGTCGACCACATAGGCCGTGCGAAGCAGGCCGCCCCCCTCACCGAGAGGAGCCAGAACAAGATGCACATCGTCAAGGTCATTGGCGATCTGGTCCTCGATCGCATAAGGCGCCGCAATCAATGCTTCGCGTTCCGATCGACTGGGCAAGTGCGCTTCATGTGCTGTCACGAGATGGCCTGGCAACAGCAGATGGATGCGCGCATTGCCCGCGGCTGAAGCCAAATCAGCGAGCAAGCCTTCTCCGCTTGTATTCGGCCGACCGGAGCTATCTGTAGCAAACCAGAGCAGCGGATCCTCCGGCGAGGCGCCGGCCATAGCAACAATAGCGCTGCTCATCGCGGAACTCCAAAGCGGCGGCTTTCCGTGGCGACCTTGCCAGCCTCATCCACAACCAATGCGCTGGTCAGTCCCACACCTGACTGGCGGTAGTCCACCCTGATCAGCAGGTCATATCGTCTCGACACCGTGGCGATCCGCTCCTGGAGCTCTGGCGCAAAACTGAACTGGGCGAGCACGGGTACCTCGAACATGTCTTCCTTGGCCGCATACCCGCCCACGGGACGCTCACGCAGAACATCCTCAGCCTGATAAAGATTGATCTCATCGCCCAGATAGACAGCCAGCAAGGGCAACTGCTGCTCTGTCAGGGAATTGATGTTGAGCGGTTCAAGTTCGAAACTGGCGCGCACACACACAAATGGCTCAAGCGCTGTGACAAGTTCCGGTGTAAATCCACGCACGAGATAAAGCTCTGAGAGATCAACAAGATACTGGCCCGGTGTGCGATAGGGCGTTTTCAGGCTGCCATAATACTCATCTTCGGCGCCGCCAAAGCGCGGGCTGCCATCACTGTCGATCCAGTCGGCGACAGAATTGGCCAGGCTTTCGGCTTCCCCTGGCACAACGCCAAGCGTCTCCAATAGGTCTGCGAACAGGTTGACCGTTTCGGAGTTGGCCGAATACAGCCGGCCCTCGGATGGCTCGACCAGCGCATTGAGATTGAAACAATTTGCGCCATCGCGCACGAGAACGCGCAACTGACCATTCTCCACTGGCATGACTATGGGCTGGCGGGTCTGCTCATCCAACAGGCGCTGGGCCAGCGGCCCGCGCGTGGCGATGACATCTTCCAGAGTTGTCGCCGCCAGCGTCTCTGCGCCGATTGCATAATGTTCGGCCTGATTGCGGTTGGCGACATTCACTGAAGCGCGTGCGGCCATATTGATGGAATCGAGAACTGCAATCGCGGTTGCCGACATAATCGCGACGATCAGGAGTGCAGAAACGAGCGCGGCGCCGCCCTCTCTGGCAAATGATGCCCCCTGCCCATTCATGACGCCGCCACCGTCAGAAGGCGTAACTCCATGGCCCCATAGCGAGCGTGATCAAAGCGCAGCGCGACGGCTTCCGGTGCGGAGGAATGACGCTGGGTTGGTGAAAGCGGTCTTGCCCAGCTGGCATCCCAACTGGTTCCGTTCAGAAAGGCGATTTCGAGATTGCTGACGCCTGAGATCAGGACGCGCTGATGCATCTGTGTGCCAGGAACACTGTCTACAAATTCACGACTGGCACGGACAAGATCATCCTCCACCAGCCGATATTCGACATATTGCAAGCGTGAGCGCGGCAGCTCCAGTCCGGGAAACTCATTGCCGGTGCGGACAAAGGCCAGCAAGGCATTGTCGGGCGCGGCATAGCCGCCAAGAAAGGCCGAATAGGCTGGCTCGCCATAGGCCCCGCGGGGACGCCGCTCGACCAGTTGGGCCATGTCCTGGCGCAGGACAAGGCGCGCCAGTTCCAGCTCTTGGGAATCCTCGATCACCTCATTCAGAGCTTCACGTGATTGCAGCGTGTCGGAAATCAGCAAACTGCCCATGGCCAGAAGAATGGCGGTGATGAAGGTCGCCACCATGACCTCAACCAGCGTGAACCCGGCTTCCGACTGCATCAGCCTGTCCTCCGGAAAGCATCCAGCCTGGCATGAACCGGCCCTGGCTCGCCTGTGCTTGCATCCTCGTCGGGCAGGTGTACGCGCACTGACAGGCGCAAAATCAGCGGATTTTCCGTCGTGCGCACATCCCGTTCCACCAACCAGGTGCGACCAAACATGTCCACTTCATCGCGCTGTGTGCCCTGCTCCAGCCGGCCTTGTGCGGTAACAAGATCCGTCATCGTATTGTCGGCGAGCAGCCCGGCCAGCGCGCGCGTTTCAACAATCTGTGCGGTTCGTGTGTTCTCGATGGCGATATGAACCAGTCCGGTGGCCGCGATGCTGAACACTGCCAGCGCGGCCAAGACTTCCACCAGTGTGAAGCCGGCTTCGCCTTGCATGTCGGGCCGGGCGCGCACCATCTCAAAACCTGCCTTCTGCAAGAATGTCGAAACTGACCTCGCCGCTTTCCGTAATGCGGATGACGGCTTCCTCAGCGCCGTCTTGCAGGCGGATTTCGGCGGGTGTTGCCTCGCCCAATGGCGAGAACACCACTTGTCGGTGAAACTGGTCGCCCGGCGTATCGTCCCCCTCACGGCCTGTACTTGCCGCAACAGGGCGAAGGGATGCGCTTTGGTGCGCTATGGAAACAGATACACCACTGGCGGTATCGCGGGTTTGCAAGGCCAGATGCCTCAGGTCCTCCGTGCTCCACTCGCCATCGCGATAGCGCTCAAAACGAAAGCTCTCCTCGCCGGCCATGGCCAGTGCCACGGGCTCTCCCGTGAGTATACTCTCGCGCCCCGCCTGGTTCAGCTTCAGGGCCAAAGCTTGCGTCATGCCACGCAATGGAGTGTTCCCTTCCGGCAGGGACAGGACCACAATCGTCGACATCAGCGCGATGATGAACACCACAACAAGCAGTTCCACCAGCGTGAAGCCGGCTTCGCCCTCTCTCGCGCGCGTCTTATTCCCAATTGCCGATATCGGCATCAAGGTCTTCCCCACCAAGTTGGCCGTCTGCGCCATAGGAATAGATATCGATCGGGCCAAACTGGCCGGGATTTTCATACTGATAAGGGTTGCCCCAGGGATCGAGCGGGAGGCGGCGGATAAAGCCGTCCGCCGGAAAGTTCCCCGCATTTGCGCCCGATGGCATGGTGACAAGTGCCTCAAGCCCCTGCTCCGTCGATGGATAGTTGAACATCTGTAGACGGTATCGATCCAGGCTGCTCTCCAGCAGAGCAATGTCGGCTCGGGCCTTCTGTACGCGGCTGGTGTCGACATTGCCGATGACATTCACCAGCACCACAGTCGCCAGCAGGCCCATGATGAAGACCGTGACCATCAGTTCGGTCAGGGTGAACCCGCTCTCATCTGTCGCGGGAGGATGCTTTCGCTCTTTTTGCATGATGCCCTCTTCAAGCATGAATTAGCCGAGCGCCAGGCCCGAATTGAGTTGCAGGATCGGCAGCATGATGGCCAGGATGATCAACATCACCATGCCGCCCATAACGACGGTTA
>JALEGE010000146.1 GCA_022760335.1 Hyphomonadaceae bacterium | reverse complement strand
TTTTTACGCCAAGTCTACGACCTTCACTATCTCTTCCGTTTTTCGATGAACCACCAGCTTTTTTAGGGAGAGATACTTCTCCTCTGGCATGTGATCAGAAAACCACCGCGTATCTATATAGCCTGGGCAGACGGCATTCACCCGGATTGCCGGGGCCAGCGCACGCGCCAGCGAGAGAGTGAGCGTGTTCAGCGCGCCTTTCGATGCAGCATAGGCAACCGACGAGCCTATGCCCGTCACGCCGGCAATCGATGAGGTGTTCAGCACAGCCGCCGCCCGCCCCGTTTGCTCATGGGTTGCGCGCAGAAGCTCTTCACAGGCCTGAACCATAAGGAAGGGCGTGGCGACATTGATGGAGTAGATCTTCAGAAAGTCGTCGCGTGACAGCGCTTTCAAGTCGGCGTGATTCGGCACGCGTTTGGTGGTGCCGGCATTGTTGATCAGAATGTCGAGCCGGCCCCAGTCGCTGGCCGCGTCGGCGAGCCTGGCGCAGCCTTCATCGGTGGTGAGATCGGCCTGAACGAGCTTCACCTCTACACCCTCGGCGCGGCATGTCTCGGCGACTTCTTCGGCCGCTTCAGCGCTTGCGGCATAATTGACGATTACATCGGCACCGCGCTGGGCCAGTTTGATCACCATGGACCGGCCCAGCCCTGCCGAAGAGCCTGTCACAAGGGCTTTTCGTCCTTCGAAATCCTTCATTGTGTCCTCCCGCTTTTTGCAAAAGCTAGAGCAGGATCGGCCCGGCGTCGATGGAGAAGAGGAACCAGAGTAGAATTGCGCTGGCGAGCACGCCGAGGCCAATGGCAAGACGTGTGCCCAGCCGCTGGTCCGGGCTGCGCGTCTGCCACACGCGCCAAAGCGCGGTGAAGCAGAGGAGACAGCCAGCCAGGCCAAGCCAGCCGGCCCAGCCAATGCTGGCGGGCACGCCCACGGGCAAACTGGCCTGATGGCTTGCCGCGGTGGCAAGCACGGAGCCGACAGCCAGCGTGCACCCGGCAATGCTGAGTGCGCTGCCCACGGCCGTTAGCAATCGAGCGCGGCCATACTCCGCGCTGTTGGTGCTATCCATGCGGCGGGCAAGCATGGTGAAAGGGAACACAAACACCAGTGTGGCAAGTATGCCCAGCGCAGTCAGGGTGAGGATGGGATAGCGCCCCGCCTGCAGCCCACGGGCGAAATGATAGGGTGCCTTGGTGTGGCGCAGCTTGACCAGAAAATCAGGCGTGGAAACTGACTTCGGGCAGGTCTGGTCCAGTGCGGCCATGGGGGCTGAGAAAAAGGCGATGAGCGTATCGCGTCCGCAATTGTCCCAATGGGTCAGAAGCGCGCCATGGCCGGTATGGGGAAAATCGAGCCGTTGGGCATTGGCCAGGCCCGGCAGGACGAGATCGGCATAATAAGGCGGGGTGATCGGATCCACCGCGCCCGTTGTGATCAGGGTCGGGATTTCGGAGACCAGCGGGCTGGCGGTCGGATCTTCGCTGGCCTCAAACACGGCCGCGCAGTTACGAGCGAAATTGGTTGAGCCGATATGCGCGAGTAGCGCGGTGCCATCCGGGCCGGGTGGGGGCGGTGCGTCGACGCGTTGGCGAAACCCGCCACGACAGTTGATCGTCACCGACATGCCCGAGCCATAGGCATGGTCCAGCGGGTAGCCGAGCACATCGACATAGGTTCTCAGTGTCTCGACATCGCGGGTCTCCAGCACATGCAGCAGGGCCGGCAGGTCGCCATAGACAGTATGTGAATAGAGCGCCTGAAACACCGCGTCGCCGATCGTCCGCCCATCCAGGATGATGCGTTCTTGCCCGGCGGTTGGGGCGACGTTTTCCAGGATGAGAGGCGCCTCGGCAAAGCCGGCCATGGCCGCAAGAAAGCGCGCGCCGAGATCCTCATATTCCGCCGCGCAGGCCGGATCGGCCCGGCACATCTGTGTCATGGCATCGAGGGCCGAGCGGAATCCGTTTGCCGTGATCTGGTCGAGATCGCGTGCGGCCAGGCCCTGGGGCACGACGCTGTCCAGGATCACCGCGTGTACTCCATCCGTGTCGACCCGCATCACGCCCTGGGCGAGTTCGGTGCCATAAGAGACCCCGAACAGATTCCAGGTCTCATAGCCCAGCGCGCGGCGGATATCGCGTACGTCCAGCGCGTTCTGCCAGTTGGTATAGCCTTCTACGAAGACGCCCCGGGCGCGGGCTTCCTCGAAACAGCGCCGCACTTCGCGCTCATAGACTTCAAAGCCCTCGGGCGTGACTGGCAAGCCATATTGATATGGCAGGGGCAGGGCGCGGCAGAAGGCGCCTTCGGAATAGCCCACGCCGCGCTGGTCGAAAAACACAAGATCGGCCTTCTCACGCAAGGCGCGGTTGGCCGGGCTCTGATAGGCGCGCACCCGGCCAGCGCCGAGCGAGGGACCGCCCGGCCCGCCGGTGAGGCGCATGATGGCGCCAAGCTCGGGATTCTCCGAGGTGGACTTGATCACCAATACCGAGAGCTGGATCAGCCGGCTTTCAGCGTGGCTGCGGTCTTCCGGCACCAGCACATAACCGCAGACGATCTCACTTGGGTTATAATCGCCGGGTACGGGGAAGGGGCAGATATAGGCGTGGAATTCCGGCTGGAATCCAGCCCATGTCGGATGGACCCGATCTGGCGTCACCCTGGGTATCTCAGAGGGTGGCTCCGGCGTCTCTGTCACTTGCGTCCAGGCCGGTAAGACCGCCAACAGCATGCATGCTACCAGCAAAACCCAGCGCCAGGCCATGGCCGTCCTCCGTAATCGATCCACCCGCAACCAGCCTGCCATGATCGGGGAGGAAGACCAAGCTGCAGCGCGATGGAAACTTGTCCGTTGGCGAAGCCGGGCGAGCTTGGCATAAGACGGGCGAGCGCTGTGCGAAGGGGAAGACGAGAATGAGCTATGGCCTGATCCTGATCGGACTGATCGCGCTCTTCATAGGTGGGGAGGTTCTTGTGCGCGGCTCTGTTGCGGTGGCCCGAAAGCTCGGCCTTTCTGAACTGGTCATCGGGCTGACGCTTGTCGGATTTGGGACCTCAATGCCCGAACTGGTCACCACCCTGCGCGCTTCCACTGAGGGCGCGACGGGTATCGCGGTCGGCAATGTGGTGGGGTCGAATATTGCCAATATCCTGCTTGTGCTCGGCTTGGCGGCACTGCTGCATCCCATCATCACCAATCCCCGCGCCCTGGCGCGGGACACGCTGGTCATGGTGGGCATCACGGCGGCCTTTATCGCATTGGTCTATTTCGACCTGTTCACGCGCCCGGCCGGCATCATGTTGGTGGTGTTCTTGCTGGCCTATGTGGTGGGCTCTGTACTGCTTGATCGGCGCAATGATGCCGCGCCGGCGCAGCTGCATGCCGAGGAAGGTAAAGCGATGAGCGCGCCGGATTCGCTGGTGCTGGGTTTGCTGTTGAGTCTTGCAGGCGTGGCGGGCGTGATCTTCGGTGCGCGCTGGCTGGTCTCTGGTGCCGTGGAGATTGCCCACCAGCTGGGCATTGCCGAGACCGTTGTCGGTCTCACGATTGTCGCTGTCGGAACCAGTTTACCGGAGCTGGCCACATCGGCTGTGGCCGCCTTTCGCGGGCGCAGCGATGTGGCGCTGGGCAATGTGATTGGTTCGAACATCTTCAATCTGTCGGGCATTATCGGCGTGACGGCGATTGTCTCGCCTTTCTCGGTGATTACCCAGCAGCCCGCAGCGCGCTCCATTCTTGATACACGCGCAACCCCGCAGGGCGTAACAGAGCTGCCGATCATCGGCACTGAACATATCGGTGCATTGGTGCTCGCCACCGCGCTGATGATCCTGTTCGGCCTCACCGGCAAGCGGCTCTCGCGCTGGGAAGGCCTGGTTCTGCTTGGCGGTTATGTCTTGTATATGGGCATGTTGTTTGAGTTTATTCCCACGCCTTTTGATCCAGTGGATGCGCCGGCAGCGGTTGAGGAGGTTGAAGAGCCGAGCCCAGAGCCGCCAATTCAGCTCGACCCGGTTGAGGATCTTGCGCCGACGGATGCATCAGACATGGCCGACGAACTTGAGGGTGCGCCGCAATGACTGAAGAATCCATCTATCTTGGCTTGGACCAGCTTGGCCAGCAGACCGGCCTGCCGCAAAGCCCGGATGAGGCAAAGCTGGAGCGCGTGCCCAATCCCCATGCTGGCACGCTGTATCTGACGCGCTTTACCGCGCCAGAGTTTACCTCCATCTGCCCTGTCACCGGCCAGCCGGACTTTGCGCATCTGGTTATCGATTATGCGCCCGGTGACTGGCTGGTGGAGAGCAAGAGCCTGAAACTCCTGCTCTCATCCTACCGCAATCACGGCGCTTTCCATGAAGATTGCACCCTGGATGTGGCCAAGCGGATTGCCGGCCTGATCGAGCCAGAATGGCTGCGCATCGCCGGTTACTGGTATCCGCGCGGAGGGATCCCAATCGATGTCTTCTGGCAAACCGGCCCGGCCCCAGATGCGCTCTGGGTGCCAGAGACAGGCGTCGCCCCTTATCGCGGGCGAGGCTAGAGGTACGAGGCTTGGCCGTTTCTTACTGCGCAGCAGACATCTTGCGCAGGGATTTCAATTGAACCTCGGTTTTCAGGACGTTGTGAATTTCATCAGGTGCGCCGCGAAGTAGCGCCTCCACAGGTTGCCCCGCGCCGACAAGGAAGCCCTGGATCTCATCGCAATCGGTTTGGGCCAGCGCGGAGAATTCCTCCAGGGTTTCAACGCCCTCTGCAACAATCGTCATGTCCAGCGAACGGCCCAGGCGGATGATGGTCTCCACGATGGACAAGCTGTTGGCGTCATGGCCGATGCTTTGCACGAAAGATCGGTCGATCTTGATCGTGTCAAAGGGGAAACGGCTCAGATATCCCAGCGAGGAGTATCCCGTGCCGAAATCATCCAGGGCGATTTTTACACCGAGCGACTTCAGCGCCTTGAAGACGCCCAGAGCCCGCTGGTCGTCAGAGATCAGGACGCTCTCGGTAATCTCGATTTCCAGTCTGGCGGGGTCGAGACCGGAATCCTGAAGCGCCGCGCGAACCGCCTCGACAAAATTGTAGTCGCGGAATTGTAGCGGGCTTGCATTCACACTCACGCAGCGGCCCGCCATGTCACCGACCGCCGCCCGGCAGGCCTTGCGCAGCACCCATTCGCCGATTTTCACGATCAGCCCGCACCCTTCAGCAACGGGAATGAACTCTCCTGGGCTGACCATGCCGCGCTCAGGATGTTCCCACCGAACAAGCGCCTCATAGCCTACGATTTCGCTAGTCTTCATATTCAAGCGTGGCTGATAATGGACATCAAGTTCGTCGTTTTCCAGCGCCGTGGATAGGTCATGCTCAAGCAACTGGCGGGTGCGCACATGCTCATCCATGCCCTGCTCGAACATGGCATAGCAATTTCGACCGCTGTTCTTCGCGTGGTAAAGTGCTGTGTCGGCTCGGGTCACAAGTCCGACATTCTGGATGCCGTCGCGTGGACAGAAGGCGACCCCGACGGATGCGCCAACCCGCACGCTTTGGCCGCCGGCCAGTTCGATCGGGCGGCTGAGCGTTTCAACCAGGCGCATGGCCAGTTCTTCAGTCTGGTTCGCGAAATCCACCTTTAGCTGCAAGATGGCAAACTCGTCTCCACCCAGGCGAGCGACGATGTCGCGTGATCTGACCAGGCCTTCAATCCGCTCGGCCGTGACTTTCAGGACCTGGTCGCCGGCGGCATGGCCGTGCAGGTCATTGACGTCCTTGAAACGGTCCAGATCAATAAGAACAACCGCGGAGAGGCACTTTTCCTGGACTGTGCGGTCAATCATTGCCGTAAGCCGGTCGTTGAACAGCCCGCGATTGGGGAGGCCGGTGAGAGGGTCATGCAGGGCCAGGTGGCGAATTCGCGCTTCGGCCTTCTTGCGTTCGCGAAGATCGACGATCGCCAGCACGCGCGTATCGACGCCGCGAAATTCCATGTCCCGGCTGCGAACCTCGACGGGTATGGCATTCCCCCTGGCGTCGATGATCGTAAGCTCCGCTACCGACGCATCAGGGCATTGCGACAAGGTGTCGAGTTGGGCGATATGTTCCGCTGAAAAGAAATGGCGCAGCGAGCGTGAGAAAATATCGTCCAGTTCAAACCCGGTCAGGCGGCTAAGCGCGGCATTGCAGTCCACGACCACGCCATCAACAGCAATGCACAGGGCTTCGAATGTGGCATTGGCAAGCGCTGAGAAGCGTTCAGCTTCTTCTGCCGTGCGCTGATGACGCTCCAGTTCTGCGCGCTCATGCTCTTTTTCCTGCATGTTTTCCATCAGCGCGTTGAAGGTATGTGTCAGGCGTTCGGCTTCATCGCCCTGCTCAACGGGCAGCCGCATGGCAAGGTCAGCTGTGCCGCGCACAAGATCTCCCATTGCATCTTCGATATGGCCGATGCCGATGCGCGTGGAGTGCTCTTTCAGGTTCAGGCCGCGGTCTTCTGCATCCGCCTCAACCCGAATGCCGGTGAACATTTTCAGGCCCCTGTAGAACACATAACCTGTTCCGAACGCCCAGACGAAATTGATCAGGCATCCCAAGGCCTGGACCAGGATCTGAGCAGACCAGGATCCTGTTGGCAGAGATGCCTTCGGTGCCAGGACAGACAAGAGTATCGCGCCGATCACGCCGGCAAATCCATGCACGCCAATCGCGCCAACCGCATCGTCAATTCTGAATTGGCGCTCGATCCAGTGATTGAACCAGAGAGCGCCGGCAGCACCAACTGCGCCGATCAGGATTGAGGTTCCAGGTGAAAGGATATGACAGCCCGCAGTCACCGCGACCAGACCCGCGATCAAGCCGCTCAGAACCTTCTCAGGATAAACTGTGCGATCGAAAACCATCGTCCAGGCATAGCCGGCGACACAGCCTGCCGCGCCTGCCAGAACAGTGTTGAGAATGATTGAGCCGATATGGGTGGTCGCTGCCGTGGTCGAGCCGCCGTTAAACCCGATCCAGCCAATATACAACATCAGCGCACCGGCGCCGGCCAGAACCGGGCTGTGACCGGAAAAGCGGACGGGTCTGCCATCCTCGGTAAACCGCCCCTTGCGCGCACCAAGAACAATACAGGCCGCCAGTGAGAGCCAGCCGCCAAGTGCATGCACAACGGTCGATCCAGCAAAGTCCACATAGCCAAGATTGCCCAGAAAGGCTCCGGAATTGTCCCGAAGTGCCGCGCCCCAGGTCCAGTGCACAAACGCGGGATAGATAAAGGCCCCGATCATGATTGAGCCGAGAACATAGGCAGACAGGCGCATACGCTCTGCGACTGCGCCGGACACGATCGTTGCAGCCGTCCCGCAGAACATAACCTGGAAGACAAAGAAGATCTGATCTGAGAAGTCGAGATTGCTCAGACCTGCAAAGCCGAGGTCAATGCCGATGGGAAATATGCTCGATGCGCCGAAGGAAAACATGAACCCGAGCATTGCGAATGACAAAGCAGAGGCCGCAAAGTCCATGACGTTTTTCATGGCAACATTGATCGAATTCTTGGATCTTACCATTCCGGCTTCAAGTAAAAGAAATCCGATTTGCATGACCATGACCAGAGCGGCCGCGATCATCACCCAGACAAAATCCAGAACCTGTTGTGTTTGCTGCAGATCGGAAATTTGGGCCGGAGTCGCACTGGCCGCAAGCGGTGCTGCGAGCAAGATCATCAATGCAGTTATCGCACGCAGTACAAAGCCTGATAAACTCAACTTAACCCCCGAACATGATCCCGAAAAGCAGTTTCATGTCCGTTTTACAAAGTATACGTAAAATATACGTAAAATGTACAAACCATTAACAGGTCATATACAAGTATACATAAAATTTTTGGATCCTCGGGGCCTCGCAGGTGTGCCGTGCACCATGGGTCAGACGCCTGGTATGATGGGTGCGAAGCTTTTGGACTTTCCAGAGTCCGGTTTCGGCGGGGCATTGCAGTCAGTGTAACCCGGAAGCAGGTAGTGCTGAATCAATCGCCTGGAGGACTGTACCAAACTCACTTTCCCCAGGCGGACACCTTTGCTGCCATGTCCGGGCGGGGGCGCTCTGGAGCTTCGGCGGTTGGCGTGCCGATATAGACATATCCGGCCACACGCTCGCCAGGCTTAAGGCCGAGCAGGGCGTCGACATCATGATCAAAGCTGATCCATTCACTCAGCCATACAGCGCCAAATCCCGATGCGCGCGCCGCCAGCAAGAGGTTGTGGCACAGAGCGCCGCAAGACAGCTCCTGCTCCCAGACTGGCGTCTTGTGCTGGGCATCGGGGCTTGAGATCACCGCCACTACCACCGGTGCGCGCAGCAGGAGGCCCGCAGCCTGCGCGACATCACTCGCGCTCATGGCCGGACGGGTTTCGGCAATTCCGGCCAGCGCTGTGCCGAATTTTTCCCGCGCTGGACCCGTAAAGGTGATGAAACGCCAGGGCTCGACCCGGCGGTGATCGGGTATGCGTGCGGCGATGCGCAGGATTTCAGCCAAGGCTGACTCATCCGGTCCGGGCTCAGCCAGTGCTGCCTTGCCGGAAGAGCGCCGGGTGGCGAGGAACTCGGCAAGCCCGGGAGGGGCGCCAGCTGTGTTCAGAGCGTCGCCCATATTGGGTGCGGGAGGGAAAATACGCGTCATTCTTTGCAGATAGGCCGGGAAGGGGGCTATGAGAAGAGGTAAATGAGACGCATTCTCAAAGTAGGCGAATACAATCCTGCTTGTGAACGCTGTTCACTTTTTGAAAAGTGTTATATATGACCTTGGTCCCTGATGGAGCGATCTGCATGATGCATGAATTGCCTGCCCCTGATCCAAGCCCGGCCGAGCGTCGGCGCATGAGGGTGCGTGCAGCGATTTTGAACGCGGCTGAGAAAGTCTTTGCGGAAGAGGGCGAAGATGGGCTCTCGATCCGCCGCCTGGCCGAGGAAATCGACTATTCGCCAGCTGCGATCTACAAATATTTCGGTTCCAAGGAAGAGCTTGTCGATGAGCTCAAAGAACTGTTCTTCGAGCGTATCCTACTATGTGTCTCGGCTCTGCGTGAGAGTGGTCTGCCGTATGAAACGCGCATGCGCGAATGTGTGCGTGGCTATGTCATGACCGCCCTGGAAAGACCGCAGCACTACCTGGCGGCATTTTCAGGCGTGGTTGATTCTGATGTCCTCATGCCGGCCCAATCCAACAAGGTGCGCGCTTTCGAATTTCTGATCGAAAATGTGCGTGAAGGGCAGGATCTTGGTCTGATCGATACGGAAAGGGATCCGGTTGCGGTCGCCAAGTCAGTCTGGGCCTGCCTCCATGGCGCGGCCAGTCTGATGGCGCACATGCCGCATTTTCCGGAAGCCGATCCGAGCCCAAGTGCACAAGATCGCGAAGCCTTTTTGGACCAGCATGCCGATGTCATTCTCAAGGGGATAACCCGGCTATGAAACTTGCTAAGAATTACCACCCAACTTCCGCACTGTCTGGCAAAGGCGAAGGCTGATGGAAACTCATATACCCCAGCGTGAAAAGAAGCCGAATTTCCTGAAGGCCCTGCTGTTTCTGATTGTTCTGGGAGTGATCGGAGCTGGCCTTGGTGTGGCGGCCATGGCCTTGCGGCCCGAGGAAGGTCCGAAAGTGGCAACCGCTGCGCCGATCCCGATCTCGGCGTCTGTCATGACCGTTGAGATCGAAAGCGATTTTGATCTTGTGGAATCCTTCACCGGTCTTGTGACGCCGCGCCGCTCTAGCGCATTGGGCTTTACCACGGGCGGGCGCGTGGCTGAACTTCATGTCGATATCGGCGATCGGGTGAGCGAAGACCAGCGTCTGGCCGTGTTGGATACGCGCAGCTTGCAAGCCCAGCTGGATGCGGCCAACGCCCAGGTGGTGGAAGCCGGCGCGACCGAGACGTTGGCGCGCAGCACCCTGGCGCGGCAGCGCGCTTTGCGCGATCAGGGACACGTGTCGCAGCAGATCGTTGACGAAATCGCGGCGCAAGCCAGTGCGGCAGAGGCGCGCCTGACCGCGGCAAGAGCGCAAGCCAACACATTGCGGGTGCAGATCGATCTGGCGGAAATTCGCGCTCCGTTTGATGGCGTGATTACTGAACGACTGGTGGATGAAGGCGTCATCACCGCGCCGGGGCAACCTGTACTCGAGCTGATTGAGACCGGCGCTCTGGAAGCGCGCATCGGTGTTCCTTCATCCGCGCTGGAGGGGTTGGTGCCCGGCGAAACCTACACTTTGACAGTGGATGGGCGCAGCATTGAGGCGAGCTTGCGCACCCAGACCGGCATCATTGATGATCGTCGCCGCACAGTGACGGCAATATTCGAGATTGCAGAAGATCAGGGCGCGGCCCCAGGCGCGGTGGCGCGCCTGCCCATGGATCGTGAAATCTCTGAGCATGGGCTGTGGATCCCGCTAACAGCTCTGACCGAGGCCAATCGCGGCCTCTGGTCAGTGCTGGTCGCTGAGCCAGCAAATGGTGGCTGGACCGCGCGCCCACGCCTGGTGGAGATTGTCCATGCCGAAGGGCCACGCGCCTTTGTTCGCGGGCCACTGGAAGATGGCGAACTGGTGATCCTCGATGGCCTGCAGCGCATCGCGCCAGGCCAGCCGGTAACCCCGCGCGAGGAAAGCCGCGCCGGTGCGCCTTCCGGCGTGCGTATTGAGGACCTCTAGCGGGGCAGGGCCATGCGCACACTTTTCTATCGCCTGCCGCGCCTAACGGCATTGTTCCTGCTGGTCACCTTGTTTGGTGGCCTGGGGGCGGTCATGTCCCTTGGGCGTCAGGAAGACCCGACGCTTGTCGAGCGGTATGGTTATGTTGTGACGGTCCTGCCCGGCGCGGATGCCCAACGCATGGAAGCCTTGGTAACCGAGCCGCTGGAAGACGCCTTGCGCGAGTTGGACGAAGTGGCTCAGATCGACAGCGTCTCGCGTTCCGGCGTAAGCCAGGTGAGCATCGAGATCGTTGAGCATCTTTCTGGGGCCGAAGTCGAGGATGCCTGGACCTTGATCCGAAATCAGGTCGAGGCGGCAAGATCAGAGTTTCCGCCGGGTGCTTCGGCGCCCTATGTACGCCGCGAATATGTTGGCGCGTCCACCATGACCGTCGCCCTGGTTTGGGAGGGGCAAGGGGAGCCGGAAATGGCCGTCATGGCGCGCATGGCGAACATGTTGGGCGACCGTTTCCAGAATCTTGGCGGTACTGAGGAAGTCGGCCTCTATGGTCAGCCGCGAGAGGAAATCCGTGTTGTCGTTGATCCCGAAGCTCTGGCCGCAGCGGGTTTGAATACGATCACTGCAGCCCGAGCCATTGCCGCAGCGGATGCAAAGGTGCCGGCCGGGGAGCTACGCGCCGGCGGTGCCCGGCTGGGTGTTGATATCGGTGGGGCTTTCGATTCGATCGCCCGCATCCGGGAGGTCCCTCTGGTGCAGGGGGCTGGTGGAACCGCTGTGCGCGTGGGCGATGTCGCTGACGTGCAGAAGGGACTGGAAGACCCTGTCCGCAGGCTCAGCTTGCACAATGGCAAACGGGCGGTGCTGGTCAGCGCTTATATCCAACCCGGCCAGCGCGTGGACAAATGGGCATCGCGTGCGCGCGACATGGTGGAGACGTTCCGGGCTGAAGCGCCACGCGGCATCACGGTCGAGACCGTGTTCGATCAAAGCAATTACACCAATGCCCGTCTGGGTGATCTGGCACGCAATCTGTTGTTTTCCGCCGGCATTGTGTTTGTGGTGCTGTTCTTGTGCATGGGGTGGCGTGCGGCTCTGGTCGTCGGCATGGCTCTGCCGCTGACAGTTTGCCTCGTGTTGATCTTGTTCAATGTTTTCAACACGCCCCTGCATCAGATGTCGGTCACAGGTCTTGTCATCTCGCTTGGCTTGCTGATCGACAATGCCATCGTGGTGGTTGATGAGTTTGACCAGAACCGTGCACGGGGTATGGGGCGACCAGAGGCGATAGACAGCGCTCTGCGCCACCTGGCTGCACCGCTCTTTGCCTCGACACTCACCACGGCGCTCGCCTTTGCCCCGATTGCCTTCATGCCAGGCCCGGCGGGCGAATTCATTGGTATGATTGGCATGTCGGTGATCTTCTCGGTCACGACGTCTCTTCTGGTCGCGATGACAGTGACCCCGGCCATGGCTGGCTGGTTTGATCGCAAACGGGCCGGGGAAGATCCTCGGGCACGCAAGCGGCGCTGGTGGCGAGACGGGATCGCTCTGGATGTGCTCAGCGATGGCTATCGTTATACTGTAGGGGCCGTTCTTCGCTTTCCCCCACTGGGGATCATGATTGGCCTCGCGCCGGCCTTTCTGGGCCTGTATATGGCCGGCCAGTTACCGAGCCAGTTCTTCCCCCAGACAGAGCGTGACCAATTCAGCATAGAAATTCAGCTCTCACCCCAAGCCTCGATCGAAGAAATAATAGAGGTCTCCCAGAAGGCCAGCGCATATCTGCTTGCCAAGGAAGACGTGCTGGAGGTGAACCTGGTGCTCGGCGAACCAGCCCCGCGCGTCTACTACAACACGTTCAATATCACCCAGGGGGTTGAGGGCATGGCTAGCGGCTGGGTGCAAACCAGCTCGCCCGAGGCCACGCGGGCCATGATAGATGGTATTCAGGCCGAATTGCGTGCGGAATTTCCGCAGGCGACCTTCCTCGCCTTGCCATTTGAGCAGGGCCCGCCCGTGCCAGCGCCCATCCAGTTGCTGTTTGCCGGTGATGACTTGCAGACTCTCTCGCGTTTGGGTGATGAGGCACGCCGCGTTCTGACCCAGACACCTGGCGTTACCTACACCACAGCCAGCCTGCAAACCGGCCAGCCTCGCCTGACCCTGCGCGCCGATGAATCGGCGGCCGCCATTGCCGGGGCGCGTCTGACCGGGATTGCCGAAGAACTGAATGCAGAGCTTGAGGGCGTGATCGCCGGCAGTGTGCTGGAAGGCGTGGAGGAGCTGCCGGTGCGGGTTATCGCCCGCGATGCTCGCCGCTCGGCGATATCCGATCTTGGCGCCAAGACTTTGGGAGATGGCACGCCGCTTACGGCCCTTGGCGAGTTGACCCTGGACCCGGATATTGCCGTGATCACCCGGCGCGATGGCCAGCGAGTGAATGACATCCTTGCTTTCCTGGAACCCTATACATTGCCTGCACCCTCATTTGCAGATTTCCGCGAGAGACTGGCAGCTTCTGACTTTTCCCTGCCTCCGGGCTATGTGGAAATCACAGGGGGGGAAGCGGAGACCTCAGCCGATGCGATCGGCAATCTCATGGCAATTGGTATCCCGCTGATCCTGGTCATGGCCGGGGCAGTGACGCTGGTGTTCAATTCTTTCCGCATGGCACTGCTGATCCTTGTTGCCGGTTTCCTGTCCGTGCTGATGGCGTTTTTCGGGGTCTGGCTGTTCAATCTGCCACTTGGGTTCAACGCGATTGTCGGGGCGCTTGGCTTGCTCGGGATTGCGATCAATGGCTCGATCGTTGTGCTGTCCATGTTGCGCAACAATCCGGCATGTCTGGCAGATGATGTGATTGCCCAGCGCGAAACCGTGGTGGATGCCACCCGGCATATCGTGGCCACCACGCTGACCACCATGGGTGGCTTCGTGCCGCTGCTGGTTTCTGGCGATGCTTTCTGGATGCCTCTGGCTGCCGCGATTGCTGGCGGCGTGGCTGGTTCGGCCTTGCTTGCGCTGTATTTCACTCCGGCCGTGTTCCGGATCATGACGATGAAGCCTTTCACGCGCCTCGCCCGAATTTTAACGGGGCGCCCTTCAGGCGCCCCGCAAGCGGCCGAGTAGGCCGGCTGGATTTATCGGCCCTCTCTCTTCCTTAGGCCATGCCCCAGACGGGGCAGATTGGGAAAATCTTGGGCCCAAGAGGAGAGAGAGCAGACCTTCAAAGGGGCAGAGGCTCAGTCCTCATGCTCATATCGGCCGATCGTGATGTGGATATCATCCTCGCGATTCTCCAGGAAGGCGGCCTTCTCCGCCTGACTGAGATTAGGGTCTGACATC